>JBCDDQ010000042.1:0-21766 GCA_039180225.1 Pseudomonadota bacterium | reverse complement strand
ACCGCCTTTGCCCATTACCAGACCGCCAACAGCTTGAAGCGCGCCACGGTGCGCTATGACGTGAGCGAAGATGTGGGCCACATGACCAAGATTGCCGAGCACTGCACAGATGTGAACTGCCTCTTGCCCATGCCTGGCGCAGACGACCCCAACCCAACGCCCATCTTCGTAGTGGGCATGCCGCGTTCCGGCACCACTTTGATGGAACAGATCCTGGCCAGCCATCACGATGTGAGCCCGGGTGGGGAACGCAAGGACTTAGAGCGCAGCGCCAAAGCGTTTGAAGACAGAACCGGCGCCCGGTTTCCACACTGGAGCGGGTTCCTCACGCAGGATGAAGCCGGCGAAGTGCGCCGTCAGTATCTGGATGGATTGCGCGAAGCCGACGGTCAGGCCCGCTGGATCACCGACAAGATGCCCTACAACATCAAACTGCTTTCCATCGTGGCCCAAACCTTACCCGGGGCGAAGGTCATCCACATGCGGCGCGATCCGCTGGACACCTGTTTTTCCTGCTACACCCAACTCTTCACAACGGGAAATGCATTCTCCTACGACCTGATGGACCTGGCGGTCTATTACAACGCCTATCAGAGGTTGGCCGAACATTGGCGGGAGGTCCTGCCGGCCGAGCTCCTGCTCAACGTTGACTATGAGCGCTTGACGGCCGAGCCGGAAAACGTCATCCGCACCGTTTTGGCCTTTTGCGGGCTGGACTGGGAGCCGGCCTGCCTGGACTTCCACAAGGCGGCGCGGCCGGTGAAGACCGCCAGCGCGGCCCAGGTGCGCCGGCCGCTTTACCGCTCATCTGTGGGTCGGTGGGAGCCTTATCGCAATCATCTCGCCCCTCTCATCGATGGGCTCGCCAAGGCCAACCGCCCGGTGCTGGGACTCATCTGATGTTAAAAGCCGTTACAGAAAATCACGCAAAGGTACACAGCCGCATCGGCCTGGCGCCGCTCACAAAACTTGCCTTTGACGGAGCCGACCTGGCACCACAGTCCACAGAGCTCCTGCTGAAGCTCGCCAACGATCCTGAGGACGCCGGGGCCCTCATGGATCTGGCGGTGATTGAACAACTGCGCGGCAATCTGGAAGCCGGACTGGACTATCAAAACGTGGCGATTGCCCAGCAGCAGCTCTACCGGGTTGAATCGGACATCAAGCCGAAGCTGGAAGTTCTGGTGCTGGCCGCGCCCATCCGCATGGGCGGCAATACGCCGGTGGAGTTTCTGCTGGCGGGCCAGGCCGTGGGCCTGACGACGCTCTATGTGGTCCCCGGCATCCCCTTGCCTGACCCGCTGCCCCCTCATGATGTGGCCTTTGTGGCCGCTCCGGGCGATACGGACGGGGTGCGGGTGGTTTTGAGCGACATTGCCAAACATGTGGAACATTGGCATCAGCCGGTGCTCAATCGGCCCGAGCAGATTATGGGGCTTGAGCGCGACGTCTTGTGGCGCACCTTGAAGGATGTGCCGGGTGTGGTGTGCCCCGCCACCCTGCGCTGCGCCCGGGACGAACTGGCCGTGCTCATAGAAGAGAACAAGCGGCCATCTGATGACTTCGCCATGCTCAGCTTCCCGCTGCTGGCGCGCCCCGTGGGCTCTCATGCCGGCCATGGATTGGTGAAACTTGACGGCCCTGAGGACGTTGCGGCCTACCTTGGCGCCGATCCGGTTGAGGACTATTTCGTCAGCCAGTTTATCGACTACACCAGCGCTGACGGTCTTTATCGGAAGTATCGCATCGTGCTGATTGATGGGGTGCCCTACCCGGTCCACATGGCCATCTCCGATCAATGGGCGATCTGGTATCTGAACGCCGATATGGCCGACAGCGTCGATAAACGGAGTGAAGAGGCCCAGTTTTTCACCGGTTTTGAGAACGAGTTTGCCAAACGTCACGAGACGGCGCTGGCCGCCCTCTCCGATGCGGTGAAGCTGGACTATTTCGGTATTGATTGCGCGGAAACTCAGGACGGGCGCCTTGTGGTGTTTGAGGCCGATAACGCGCTGATCGTGCATGATATGGACCCACCGGATGTGTTTCCCTACAAGGGCGCGCCCATGGGCAGGGCGTTCCGGGCGTTCGGGAATTTGCTGCACACTAAGGCGGATCAGGCGAAAGCGACTTAGCGTGCAACGGCACTCTCCGCCAAAGGACGTGCACCAATCAAATATTGTCCTTGCGCATAATTCATGATTGCGTAGTCGTTCGCGCTAATACAGCGGCTAACAATATGAAAGACGTGAGGAGGGTCATCCATGTACGAAAATGCAGTCAACGCCGGCGGCTATGCTGTCGTTACGGGCGCGGCGAGCGGTGTCGGCCGTGTGGCGGCGCTGCGGTTTGCTGAAGCCGGTTTGGGCGTTATCTTAGCCGATCTACCGGGATCGGCACTGGAAGAGGCCGTTGCGGAGGTGCGGGCCGCAGCTTCGGACCAGGTTGAGGTGATCGGACAGCCCGCCGATGTGACGCAAGAGGCGGACCTCAGCGCCCTGGCAGAGACCGCATTCGCCACCGGCGAGGTGGCCGTTCTCATGAACAATGCCGGCATTGGCGGTCTGCCCACCACACCCTGGTCGGAAATGGACAATTGGCAGCGCCTGCTTGAGGTCAACTTTATGGGCGTTCTTCGGGGCGTTCACGCCTTCGTGCCCCGAATGCTTGAGGCAAACCGCCCGGCAGTGGTCATCAACACCGGCTCCAAACAGGGCATCACCACGCCGCCCGGCAATCCGGCCTACAACATTTCAAAAGCTGCTGTTCGCGTCCTCACCGAACAACTGGCTCATGAGATGCGCAAGGCCGAGGCCCCCATCTCAGCGCATCTGTTTGTGCCCGGGTTCACCTACACCGGCATGATCGCGGCCCGTATCCCGGAAAAGCCGGCCTCGGCCTGGACCAGTGAGCAGACTGTCGATTACTTCATCGACCACATGCGCAAAGGTGATTTCTATATCCTCTGCCCCGACAATGACGTGGACGAAACCCGCGACCGCCGGCGCGTGGAATGGGCCGCGCGGGACGTCCTTGAAAATCGTCCGGCCCTCTCACGCTGGCATCCGGACTATGCAGATGCGTTCTCCGATTTCGAAGCCTCCGGCCGGGACTAGCCAGCCCCGAAATCCGCCACAAAACATAAGGAAAACACCATGGCTGACCGTTACGCCCAATACACTGCCTTTGATATTGATTACCCCGCCGAGCGTATTCTCAGGATCACCTTCAACCGGCCGGAAACCTATAATTCGGTGAACGCTGAAGGCCACACACAGCTCACCAATATCTGGCGTGACATTGACGCTGATCCGGATATCTCCTGCGTTCTGGTGACCGGCGCGGGCAAAGCCTTCTCGTCCGGCGGCGATTTCGACATGATCGAGAAGATGATGGCCGACGACACGGTGCGCCTGCACACCTGGAAGGAAGCCAAGGACCTGGTCTACAACGTGATCAACTGCAACAAACCGATCATCTCGGCCATTAACGGCGTGGCTGTGGGGGCCGGTTTGGTGGTGGGCATTCTGGCGGACGTGTCCATTGCCGGCAAATCCGCCAAAATCGTGGACGGGCACACCCGGCTGGGGGTCGCCGCGGGGGACGTGGCGTGCATCATCTGGCCACTTTTGTGCGGCATGGCCAAGGCCAAGTACTACCTGATGACCTGCAAGCCCGTGCCGGCCGAAGAGGCCGAACGCATTGGGCTGGTGACCATGTGTGTTGAAGATGACGCGTTGCAGGACAAAGCGCTTGAAGTTGCGGTGGAGCTCTCCAATGGTGCCCAAAGTGCCATCCGCCACACAAAATACGCGCTTAACAACTGGCTGCGCATGGCCGGCCCGTCGTTCGATGCCTCCACGGCACTGGAGATGCTGGGCTTTGCCGGCGAAGAGGTGAAAGAGGGCTTGGCCTCGCTGAAGGAAAAGCGCCCGCCAAATTTCCCCAAAAGCTCGCCAGTCTAAACGAAAAAGCCCGCCCAGCCTGGAATGGCTGGACGGGGCTTTTGTTAGTCAGTGTTCAGGCTGAGGGCGCTCAGGCGCCGTTCATCAGCCCCTTGGCTTGCGACACCCACTTGTCGCGCTGGATGCGGCCTTTAATGCCACCCAGATTCTCATCCACCCAGGCTGCCTCCTTAGCCGACCATTTGGCCACCTGGTCATAGTGATAGATGCCCAGATCGTTGATGGCGGCCTCCAGTTTCGGGCCCACACCCTTGATCTTGGTCAGATCGTCAGCCTTGCCGCGGCGCGCCTTTTTCAGAACGATTGGCTTGGCCGGACCGCT
Organism: Pseudomonadota bacterium; assembly: GCA_039180225.1. Classification (GTDB taxonomy): domain Bacteria; phylum Pseudomonadota; class Alphaproteobacteria; order Rhizobiales; family CAJQND01; genus JAAEUE01. The sequence continues at coordinate 17,479 of JBCDDQ010000042.1, read as the reverse complement.
CGGCTTTTTGGCCGCACGCTTAGGCGCGGCCTTTGCCTTAGGCGCCGCCTTGGCCTTCGGCGCCGCCTTCTTGCGCGCTGCCGGTTTGGGTTGTGCGGCCGGTGTTGCTTCGCTCAACGCTTTGATTTCAAGCTGCTTGGCTGCAACCTGCATGCTGAGACGTTCCACCTCGTTGCGGCTTGCCTCAAGCGCGGCGCTGGCAACGGCCTTTTGGCGACCGCCCCAAATGATCCAGCCTGCGAGCAGTCCGATAAACCCTGCTGCAGCGAGCAGAAGCCACATTTCACTAATCAGGAAACCCAATTCTTTGCCCATTTCAATCTCCTTGCCTCAAAAGGCCAACTAACTTTTGATCCATCTGATGGTGGTGCGCTGTTTGGCGGCGCGGCCATCCGGTGTTCCCGCCATCGGCACGGGACGGGTTGCCCCATAGCCGCGGACGATGATTGCCTTGTCGGTCACGCCGCGGGCGGTCATGGCCGCTGCGACAGCGCCGGCACGGCGGATGCTCAAGGCCAGGTTGCCACGGTTCGGCCCAAAGCTGTCTGTGTGCCCGCCAATCTCAATTTGCAGGTCGTGATTGTTCAGACAATGACGCAGAGTGGCCGCCAAGCTGTTCAGAATGCTGGCCGATTTGGGGCCAAGCCGCTTGGAGCCCGGCACAAAGTCGATCTCCTGGCTCTCCAGAATAGCGTTGGTGCCAGCCTCGCAAGCCTCTCGGGAGACCGCGAAGTTTACGACCGGGAGCCAATATCCCCCGCGAAACACTTCGTGTTTGCCTGTTGCCACATTGATACGTTCAACACCATCCTTGTGCTTGGGCGGTGCGATCTGCAAGGCGATCTTCGCCCGCTCACCGAATGCTTTGACCAGGGCTTCGCGCACCAGTTCAAGATCAGCGCCACGGATCAGCTCGCCATCGATGATCACATGCTCTTCACCCGCCTTGACCATCAGGCGCTCAAACGTGGAGAGCCACGGGCCAATGGTTCTGAGTTTTTCTGCGATCGGCTCGCGGCCACCGCGAGGGCTGGCGTCGATCTTGCCACCCAGCTTGGAAAGACCCAAGGCGCCAGCCAGATGGATGGTGGCCAGACCAGACGGGGCTTTGCCGGAGACGCGCGCGCCTTCCTCGGCATGGAAGTCCAAGAGAATCTCAGCGGGAACGCCGTCATCCATGGTCTCCAGGTCAAACTTGACCGTGTAGCGGTAGGGCAGACGCGCCAGCATTTTACGCACTTCGCGCTCAGCGGCCAGATCAAGTACCTTGCCGCTCAAGGTCATCGTGCGGCCGGTGATCTCAAAGTTGCCCTCGCGCACAAGCTTCAGAGCCGCCACGCCTTGGAACACGGCGCGGGGCCATGCCGCATCGGGCATGCCAGAGGCGCGGTGCAGCTTGGCTGTACCCAGCTTGGAGGCAAACTCCAGACGAGCCCGGCTGGTGGGCACGTTGCCCTCATAGGACAGGCCCTCATCGGATTTCTTGGCGTAGAAGCTGTAAGGTACAGCCCGCTCCAGCACATTCAGCCGGCTGACCACAACCCGGCCACCGCGTACGCGGCCGAGAGCGGCAACAATCCGGTCGCGCTCTTCCTCGGTGTCGGCCATGCCGCTCACCAGAATGTCGCGCCCTGAGACCGCGGTCCTAATGGTGTGTTTGGTGTGTGATGCGCTTTCGGCTGCTTCTTTCGCGATCACAGATTCAATGCGTTTGGCATGGTCGGTTTGGGCATGAAGACCAAGCGTGCTGATACCAACACCCCAGACCACTAAACCAAGTAGTGTACGCATGTGCATTCCCCTCAAATCTCCGGGCGATGCCGCCTATACTCAACTTACAAAGATCTGCCTGAGATACACCCAAGATCAGATCCATACTCCACCGTGCAGATCCCCAATTAAAGAAGCTTTGACGGACAGGTGCCAACCGCTGCTTAAGCTCAAATCTGCATCAAGCGAGAATGACTTTTCCAAAAAAGGATTAATATAATGACTCCGAACCGCAGACATGTTTAGGAGCCGTGGAAACCCCCCGATAACGCTTGCTCCGAACACCCCATAACACGAACGTTATCCATCGCTTTGGATATTCGTTGCCTAGGCAACTAAAATTTAGTAACCTAGGCAACGATTAGCCAGAGGGCGACAATCCCTGACGTTCCCATGGAAGAAGATTTCGACAGCAATATCGGTTTTCTGGTGCATGATGTGGCCCGTCTCATGCGCACTATGTATGACCGACGTATGGCCCCGCTGGGCCTCACACGCTCCCAGTGGTGGGTGCTCAATCACCTTTATTTCCATGAAGGCATCAGCCAGAGCGCGTTTGCAGCGCTTCTCGATATTGAGAAGGCAACCGTCGGCCGGCTGCTCGACCGCCTGGAGGCAAAGGGCTGGGTTGCGCGCAAATCCGATCCCCAGGACAAGCGGACGAAGCGGGTCTATCTCACCGAGCAGGTTCAGCCCACATTGCAAATCATGCGCGATCTGGCCGCCGTGACCCGCGACGAAGCCGTGCGCAGCTTGAGTGCAGCAGAGCGCAAACAGCTGCGCACCATGCTGAAACGCATGCGCGACGACCTTTCAGACATAACGGCCGAGACCACAACCCGTGAGTTGGTAGAATGAGTGACGACGCTGCCGTAAAGGATGAAACCAAGGCCCCAAAGATGTCAGGCAAGCGCCGCATGCTGATGCGCTTCCTGCTCATGCTGGTTTTGCCGGGAGCGGCCATTTTGGCAGGCCTGACCTACTACTATGCAGGCGGACGTTATGTCACTACAGAAAATGCATATGTAAAAGCGCCCATCACATCGGTGATCGCCCAGGTGTCGGGCCGGGTGCGGCAGATCCACGTGAAAGAGAACGAGGTGATTGCGCCGGGCCAGAAGCTGTTGGAGCTGGAACGCGATGAATTTGTGCTGGCCGTGGAAGAGGCCAAGGCTAACCTGGCGGCCGTGGTCCAAGAGATCGACAACCACCGGGCCGAGCTGCGCCAGGTGCGTGCCGAGTTCAAGGTGAGCCTGGAGCGGCAACGCTTTCTGAGAACCCAGCTGAAGCGGGAAGAAGAGCTGAGCGCAAAAGGCATCGGGCTTCAAACCAAGCTTGATGAGGCCCAGCACCTGCTTCTGGCGGCCGGGCGGAACCTCGCCATGGTGAAAGAGCGCGAGAACGGGGTACTTGCCTCACTGGGCGGGGATCCGAACATCAAAACCGAGGATCACCCGAAACATCTGGCTGCCAAAGCCCGTCTGAACCGCGCCCATCTGGACCTGCAGCGCTCTGCGCTGATTTCCCCGGCCGGCGGGATTGTGGCCAAGATGAACCTGGAGATGGGCGAGTACATCAAGAGCGGTGATCCGCTGTTTGCCATCGTTCAGGCCGACAAGGCGTATATCGAAGTAAACCTGAAGGAAACCGAGCTCACTCATGTGCGTGCGGGCCAAACAGCCACGTTTGTGGCGGAAACCTATCCAGAGATTGAGTGGACCGCCAAGGTTGTCAGTATCAGTCCGGCCACGGGCGCAGAATTTGCCGTCCTTCCTCCGCAGAACGCGTCTGGAAACTGGGTGAAAGTGGTGCAGCGGCTGCCTGTGCGCCTGTCGATAAAGGCCAGCGAGATCACCAAAAATCCGCCCCTCAGGGCCGGAATGTCGGTCTTCGTCAGCATTGACACCGGCCATCAGCGCCACGCACCGCCGCTGGTGTCCCAAGTTCTGGCCGCCACGCGCACCATCGTCGGCTCGCCGAAGAACCAATGAACGATACCGCCGCGGCCGTGGGGCCGCGCGAACGCTGGTTGATTTTGGGTACAGCCACATTCGGCACCATGCTCTACGCCATGGCGGTGACCATTGCCTCCGTGGCTCTGCCCGACATGCGCGGCGCCATGGCCGCAACGCAAGATCAGATCACCTGGACCATCACCGGCAACATCGTGGCAACCGCGGTGGCGACCCCGCTGGCCGGCTGGTTTGCTGGGCGCACCGAAGCCAAGCCTATCTTGTTCTACAGTATTCTAGGCTTCATCCTCTCCACGCTGGCATGCGGATTTGCCCAGAATTTGGAACAATTGGTGGTGGCACGGGTGGCGCAAGGCCTGTTCGGCGCGCCCTTGGTGCCTATGGCCCAAGCGATTGTTTTGGCTGTGTTTCCCCAGAACCAACGCTCCATGTCCATGGCCATCTGGAGCATGGGGGCGGTGCTGGGGCCGGTGGTTGCCCCCATGCTTGGCGGCTATTTGGGCGAACATCTGGGCTGGCGCTGGATCTTTTTCATGATGGTGCCGTTCAGCTGCGGCGCCCTTCTGGCGGTGTGGTTGTTCATCCCAAGACTGCGCTTAGGCGAGGCAAGTCCGCTGGACTGGACCGGGTTCCTGGCGCTGGCTATCGGCATTGCCGCCTTACAGATCATGTTCGATCGGGGCGAGCGCAACAGCTGGTTTGAGAGCATGGAGACGATTATCGAGGCGTGCGTGGCCGTGCTTGGGCTCTATATCTTTGTGGTTCACTGCCTCACCGCCAAGCGACCGTTTCTTGACCTTTCCATCCTAAAGGACCGCAATTATACGGTCGGGCTCATCTTGGTGTTCCTGTTCGGCATGCTGAACTTCGTGCCCATGGTGCTGTTTCCGCCGCTTTTGCAGGAATTGCGTGGCTATCCTCAATCGGTGATCGGCCTGTTGATGGGGACCCGCGGGGTGGGCACGTTTGTGGCCTTCCTGCTGATGGCATTTGCCGGGCGCATCGATCCGCGCATCCCCATGGCCATCGGCTTCTTCCTGCAAGGCTATGCGGGTTGGGTCATGGCCGGCTTCAGCATCAATCTCACCACCTGGGGGGTGGCTTGGACCAGCTGTCTGCAAGGCTTCGGCGTGGGTTTGTGTTGGGTGCCGGTGAGCGTGGTGGCCTTTAGCACCTTGTCGCCCAAGCGCATTCCAGAGGCGACGGCCCTCTTCCAGCTGCTGCGCAACCTTGCCTCCAGCGCCTTTATCTCGGTAAGCGTGGCCGTGGTGCTCCACACGGGCAAGGTCAGTTATGCAGAAACCGCAGGTGAAGTGTCCGTCTGGGTGGAAGGCTTCAAGTATCTCGGCCTTCAACAGGCCTGGGATATTGAAACGCTTGGAGGGCTGGCGGGCCTCAGCAATGAAATCCAGCGCCAGAGCCTGATGATCGGCTATCTTAACGCCTTCAAAATGTTTGCGCTGACCTCGTTTGCCGCCATTCCAGTGATCTTGTTCCTGCGCCTGGGAAAGAAGGCTTAGAGCAGTTCTTTGTCATATGGAAACGCTTGATGGCGTCAAATCAGCCCGTATCCAAGGCGCGACCCGCGCCTCGTCAGCAGACGCGAAAACCCGGTCAAGTGTTTCATATGACAAAGAACTGCTCTAAGGGTCCAGCTGTGCCAGCACCTCCTCACCCAGCGCCAGAGCGCTCGTGAGGCCGGGACTTTCAATCCCAAACAGATTGACCAAGCCCGAGACGTGATGGGTTTGTGGGCCGGACACCATGAAATCTGCCGCCGGTTCGCCGGGCCCGCAGATTTTGGGCCGAATGCCGGCGTAATCGGGCGCCAGGGATCCGTCTTTCAAGCCAGGCCAGTACTTGCGGATGGCGGCATAGAAGCGATCCCCACGGGCCGGGTCCACCTCATAGTCAAAAGCGCCGGGTCCACACCACTCAACGTCGGGCCCGAAACGGGTCTGACCAGCCAAATCTACGGTGGCATGGATGCCCAAACTCGCCTCGTCGGGCGCCGGATAGATCAGACGGCGGAACGGGCTCTTGCCCATAAGCCGGAAATAGACACCCTTCGCGTGGTAGGCCTGCGGAACGTGAGCGGCGTTGAGACCGGAGGTTTTCCGGGCCAGGGAAACCGCGCCGTGGCCGGCCGAGTTGATGACCTCGCGGCAGGTGAGCCTGAGGGGTGAAACTCCGCCGGTTCTGATCGCAAAGCCCTGGTTGGTGACCTCCAGAGCCTCAACAGGCGTGTTGAAGGCGATCATGGCACCATGATCTTCTGCCTCGCCCTGAAGGGCCAGCATGAGCCCGTGGCTGTCCACGGTGCCCGTGGAGGGGGAGAGAAGCGCACCCACGCAGGTGATTTCCGGTTCAATCTTGGCCACTTGGGCGGCGTCAACGGGCTCCAGATCGCTCACACCATTGGCATGAGCCCGGGCCAGCATGCCGGTAAACCGCTCCATTTCCGCAGCAGTGGAGGCCACAATCAGCTTGCCGCAGCGCTGGTGGGCCAGGCCGCGCTCGGCGCAGTATGCATAGAGCAGATCACGGCCACGCACGCAGAGCCGCGCTTTATCTGAGCCTTCCGGATAGTAGATTCCGGCGTGGATCACTTCAGAATTCCGGGCGCTGGTCTCAGTGCCGATGGCATCCGCCTGCTCTACGACAATCACTTCGCGGCCCGTCCGGCTGAGCGCACGCGCAATGGCAAGACCGACAACGCCAGCGCCGATAATGACCGTTTCAACGTGCGCTTCGTCCATGGACGTCTTCAGCCTTTGACAGAAAGCCCGTTCCATAACAGATGACTTGCGCAAATGCCATCGCCGCAGTAAAGCCCGGCCCCATGGCTCCGCCCCTTTTGCATTTGACCGATATTCACCTCACCTTCGGCGGTACCGGCCTGTTGGACGGTGCTGAACTGATGTTACAGACCGGTGGGCGTTTATGTCTGATTGGGCGGAACGGATCGGGGAAATCCACCCTTTTAAAGATCGCGTCCGGTGAGATTGAGCCAGACAAGGGCCGCGTCTTTCTGCAACCGGGCACCACCGTACGATATCTGCCCCAGGAGCCGGACTTTTCCGGCGCCCAAACGGTGCTGGACTATGTGCAGGCCGGGCTTGCGCCTGGCGACGACCCGCACCGGGCGGTCTACCTTCTGGAGCAGCTGGGCGTTGCGGGGGATCTGGATCCGGCCACTTTGTCAGGCGGGGAGGCCCGCCGGGCGGCGCTGGCAAGGGTCTTGGCGCCCGCGCCCGATATTCTGCTCTTGGATGAGCCCACCAACCACTTGGATCTGCCGGCTATTGAATGGCTTGAGCGGGAACTTGCCGGGCTGCGCTCCGCGCTTGTTCTCATCAGCCACGACCGACGTTTTCTGGAGACGCTTTCCAGCTCCACGGTGTGGCTCGACCGGGGGCGTACCCGGCAGCTCGATCGGGGCTTTGCCCACTTTGAGGCCTGGCGCGACAAGGTGCTGGAGGAGGAAGAGCTGGAGGCACATAAGCTCGGCCGCAAGATTGCCATGGAAGAGGATTGGTTGCGTTACGGGGTGACCGCGAGACGCAAGCGAAACGTGCGCCGCCTGGCCAATTTACACGCCTTAAGGGCAGAACGGGTTGAAAAAACTGCTGCCAATACCCGCGCTCGGGAAACCGTCACCATGAGCGCGGCCAAAGGCGAAGCCTCCGGCAAGCTGGTGGCGGAGATGACGGCTGTCAGCAAGCGTTTTGGTGACAAGATCATATTGAATGATTTCTCCTTCAAATTGAACCGAGGTGATCGGGTGGGAATTGTGGGTCCGAACGGTGCGGGCAAGACCACATTGATCAAGCTGCTTTTAGGCAGTTTAGAGCCGGATTCCGGCCATATTCGTCTGGGCACAAACCTGGAAACTCTTACCCTGGACCAGCGCCGGGAAAGCCTGGCCCCGGACACAACTCTCAAAGACGCCCTAACCGGCGGTGGGCGCGATATGCTGCATGTGGGCGGAGAGCAGCGGCACGTGATCAGCTATATGAAAGACTTTCTCTTCATCCCGGAACAGGCCCGTACACCGGTCAATCGACTTTCTGGGGGCGAGCGCGGACGGCTCATGCTGGCCCGGGCTCTGGCGCGGCCCTCCAATCTGATGGTGCTGGACGAACCCACAAACGATCTGGACCTTGAGACCCTGGATCTGCTCCAGGAAATGCTCGCCGACTATGATGGCACAATGATCCTGGTGAGCCATGACCGGGACTTCCTTGACCGGGTGGTGGCATCCACCATCGGCTTTGAGGGCAATGGGCGGTGGCTGGAATATGCGGGCGGCTATTCAGACATGCTGGCCCAACGCAAAGGGGCCACCCAGGAGGCTGTACCGCAAGTCAAAAAGGCGTCCAAACGGCACGCGGTTCCCACATCCCCTGCACCGGCAACCCCCAAGCGTAAGCTCTCGTTCAACGAAAAACACGCCCTGGAAACCCTGCCCGGCGAAATGGAACGATTGGAAGGCGAGATCGCGGCTCACAACGCCACGTTGGCCGATGCGGATCTTTTTGCCCGCGACCCGGAGCTGTTTCAGAAGACCGCAGATGCTTTGAGCGCCGCAGAATCGGTGCTCGCCGCCGCCGAAGAACGCTGGCTGGAGCTGGAAATGCTGCGCGAAGAGCTGGAGACCAGTTCGTAAGCGGGCCACAACCCTTCGTGTTTGCTATTGACCGGGCTTCTGCGACGTGGAACTTAGGCCTCAAGCGGTTCCAGAGCGGCCGTAGGTGGCTTTGGACGAAAGAGGGAACACGGTGCGGCGTACCCATCAGGGACCAAAGCCGTGGCTGCCCCCGCAACTGTGAGCGGTGAAACCGGCGCCGAAACTTGCCACTGGGAAACCGGGAAGGCGGGTGCCAGGTTGATGATCCGCGAAGCCAGGAGACCTGCCGCGACAAGGGCCGGCCGTTCCAAACGGCCAGGCTGAACCATATGCAAGGCCGAACGCGGAGGGTGTTATGGCTCTAGGACACGGGAAGATACCCGCAACAGTGATCACCGGCTTTTTGGGCGCCGGCAAGACGACCGTTATCCGCAACCTTCTCCAGAATGCAAATGGCAAGCGGATTGCCCTGATTATCAACGAATTTGGCGATGTGGGCGTAGACGGCGAGGTGCTGAAAGGCTGCGGCGAGGAAACCTGTCGCGAAGAGGACGTGGTGGAGCTCGCCAATGGCTGCATTTGCTGCACAGTGGCCGATGATTTCATCCCCACCATGAACACGCTTCTGGAGCGCGATGAGGCGCCGGACCATATCGTCATCGAAACCTCGGGCCTTGCCCTGCCCCAGCCTCTGGTTCGCGCTTTCAACTGGCCGGAAATCCGGGCCCGCGTGACCGTGGATGGCGTGGTGACCGTGGTGGATTCAGCGGCCGTTTCTGAAGGCCGGTTTGCGTCGGACGAGCATGCCGTGCAGGAACAGCGCGAGGCCGATGAGGCTTTGGACCACGAAAGTCCGCTGGAGGAGCTGTTTGAAGACCAACTGGCCTGCGCCGACATGATCCTGCTTAACAAGGCCGATCTGATGGAGCCGGCCAATCTGGACGCCGTTGAGGCGGATTTGAAGGATGAAGTGCGCCAGGGCGTGCAGTTCGTGCGCACCTCCAACGGCACTATTGATCCGGCGGTTCTGCTGGGCATGGCGTCTGCCTCTGAGGACGATGTGGATAACCGCAAGTCCCATCATGAGATGCACCATGAGCATCACCACGATCATGATCATGATCATGACCATCACGATCATGACCACGACCACCATCATCACGACCATGACCACGACGCTTTTGAGAGTTTCACGGTAACTCTCGGCCAGATTACCGACAAGGATGCTCTGACAACCAAGCTGACGGACATTATCAAAACCCACGATATCCTGCGTCTGAAGGGCTTCATTGATGTTGAGGGCGCTGCGGCGCGCTACGTGGTGCAGGCCGTGGGCCCGCGGATCAACGGCTATTTCGACCGGCCCTGGGGCCCGGACGAAGCGCGCGGCTCCGCCCTGGTGGTGATCGGCCTTCACGGCATGGATGAAGGTGCCATCAGCGCGGCCATCAAGTCGTAGGCAATCATGCATCTGCTGGCCACCCAGTCCGGCGTCATCGATGATGGCGATGAGGCCGTCGATCTTGCCCAGAGCCCCGGCGATGTGGCGCTGATTTCGGCGGCCGATTCTGAGCTCGCGGCCCTGGCCCGGGCGCACGATGCGCTGGGGGACGAGGCGCCGAGCCTGCGCCTCGCCAACCAGATGCAACTGAGCCACAATTTGTCGGTCGATGTGTACCTGGAAAAGACGCTGGCCGGGGCAAAACTTGTGGTTTTGCGCCTGTTGGGGGGCAAGGCCTACTGGAGCTACGGTTTGGATGAGACCGTCGCGGCGGCGCGCCAGCTTGGCTTTCAACTGGTTGTGCTTCCAGGCGATGGCCAGCCGGACCCCGAGCTGCTGGCCCATTCCACTCTGCCCGAAGAGCAAGTTGTGCAGCTGTGGCGCTATCTGGTCGAGGGCGGTCCGCGGAATATGAGGGCATTCCTCATGTTTTGCCGCCATCTGGTGGACGACGCGCCAGAGCCGGATCCGCCTCTGCCCCTGCTGAAAGCCGGGCTGTTCTGGCCAGGCCATGAAACCCCGTCTCTGGATGATCTGAAGCAAGACTGGACACAGGGCGCCCCCGTGGCGGCCATCACTTTCTACCGGGCTTTGATTGAGGGCGGGAACACCGCCCCGGTGGAGGCTCTCGTCAGCGCTTTGGACGAGCGTGGCCTGAACGCTCTGCCGCTGTTTGTGTCCAGCCTGAAAGACCCGGTGTCTGCCGCCACCATCGGCGAAACCTTCAACATGGCACCCCCGGCCGTCATCCTCAACGCCACCGGCTTTGCTGTGGCCGCCTACAACTCGGCGGGCACCGAGAACCCGCTGAGCGCAGCGGACTGCCCGGTTCTGCAGATGGTCTTCTCAGGCTCAGCCCAGGAGGCTTGGGAGAGCAACATTCAAGGGCTCTCGGCTCGCGATCTTGCCATGAACGTGGTGCTGCCAGAGCTCGATGGCCGTGTTCTCACCCGGGCCGTTTCGTTCAAATCAAACGCCCAGCGCCACGAAGCCACCCAGTGCAATCTGATCACTTATGCCCCGCACCCGGACCGGATCGCGTACACCGCTGACTTGGCGGCCAAATGGGCGGCTCTGCGCCAAAAGATCCCGGCTGAACGCAAGCTCGGGATCATTCTGGCCAACTATCCAAACCGAGATGGACGCATCGGAAACGGCGTCGGTTACGACACACCGCAAAGCACTGTGGGCCTGATGCATGCGCTGGCTGAAGCCGGGCATAAAGTGGGCGAAATCCCTGCGAGCGGCACCGATTTAATTGAACATTTGTTGAAAGGTCCAACAAATAACCTGAATGAATCGCGACTTGCCGCAGTTAAGCTATCGCTGGAAAACTATTTGTTAACCTTTTGTAAACTATCGCAAGATTTACGCAAACAGGTTGAAGACCGGTGGGGAACGCCGGAGGATGATCCGTTCTTTTCCGACGGTGCATTCCATCTCAGCATGGCTTTGTTCGGCAATGTGGCCATCGGCATTCAGCCGGCGCGCGGCTACAATATCGACCCCAAAGACACCTATCATGACCCCGCTCTGGTGCCCCCGCACGGCTATTTTGCCTTTTACATCTGGCTGCGCGAACAGTTCGGCGCCGATGCGCTGGTGCACAACGGAAAACACGGCAATCTGGAATGGCTGCCGGGCAAAGCTTTGGCTCTCAGCGCAGGCTGTTTCCCCGAAGCCGTGCTCGGACCGATGCCCAACATTTACCCTTTCATCGTCAACGATCCTGGCGAAGGCACCCAGGCCAAGCGGCGCACTTCCGCAGTGATCATTGACCACCTGACGCCTCCCCTCACCCGGGCGGAGACCTATGGTCCGCTGAAAGACTTAGAAGCGCTGATTGATGAGTACTATCTGGCCACCGGGCTGGACCAGCGCCGCACCACGCTGCTGCGCAAGCACATTCTGGATCTCACCCGCGCCTCGGGCCTGGACGAAGATGCCGGCGTTAAGGATATGGACGACGGAGAGGCGCTGCAGCAGATCGACAATTACATTTGCGAGCTGAAAGAAGCGCAGATCCGCGACGGGCTTCATATTCTGGGCCAGAGCCCTCAAGGCCGCCTGAAAACCGATTTGCTGGTGGCGCTGGCCCGGGTGCCACGCAATTTGGGCGAAGGGGCCGATGCATCTCTTATCCGCGCGCTGGCGGCCGATTTTGGGCTTTCAGGCTTCGACCCCCTTGATTGCACGCTTGGGGCGCCCTGGATGGGGCCTCAGCCTCCGGAATTGGCGCATGTAACACACGACCCGTGGCGCACGGCTGGCGACACTGTGGAGCGTCTGGAGGCCCTGGCGCGCCGTCTGGTGACCGGGGAAACGCCCTGTGCTCCCCAATGGAGCGCCACCCAGGAGGTGCTGAACGCCCTTCGCGAGCACATAGAGCCCGCTTTGGAAGCCTGTGGACCTGAGGAGACGCGGGCCATCCTGGCTGCGCTTGCAGGCCGCTTCGTTGACCCGGGGCCCTCTGGCGCACCGACCCGGGGGCGGTTGGACGTGCTGCCCACGGGGCGCAACTTCTTTTCCGTCGATAACCGCACCGTGCCGACGCCCGCGGCCTGGACCCTGGGCGAGAGGTCTGCTCAGTTGCTTGTAGAGCGGTTTCTCCAGGACCATGGCCGCTGGCCGCAGACCCTCGGCCTTTCGGTCTGGGGCACCTCAAACATGCGCACGGGCGGCGATGACATCGCCCAGGCGCTGGCGCTGATTGGTGCCAAACCCAAATGGGACCCCTCCAGCTGGCGGGTAACGGGCTTTGAAATTCTGCCCCTGGCAAAGCTCGGGCGGCCGAGAGTGGATGTCACGTTGCGGATTTCCGGCTTCTTCCGCGACGCCTTTCCGGCGCAGATTGATCTGTTCGACAGCGTGGTGAGAGCCGTCGGCGGGCTGGAAGAGGAGGCAGAGGACAACCCCATCGCCGCCAAAATGGCCGCCGAGCGCGCCAAACTGGAGCGGGAGGGCCTGGACTCTGCAGAAGCGTCCAAACGGGCAGGCTTCCGCGTGTTCGGCTCCAAACCAGGCGCATATGGAGCCGGTCTGCAGGCGCTGATTGACGAAAAGCTCTGGGATGCCCGGGCGGATCTTGCGGAAAGCTACATAAACTGGGGCGGCTATGCCTATGGCGGGGGCACTCAAGGGGCCGAACGCCACGAGCTCTTCCGCCACCGGCTCTCAGGCCTTGAAGCGGTGGTGCACAACCAGGACAACCGGGAGCATGATCTTCTGGATTCCGACGACTATTACCAATTTGAAGGGGGCATGACCGCCGCCGTAGAGCATGTGGGCGGCGCCAGGCCAAGTGTCTATCATAATGACCATTCGCGTCCGGAACGCCCTGTGGTGCGCACGCTGGAGGAGGAAATCGGCCGGGTCGTGCGCTCGCGGGTGGTGAACCCAAAATGGATCGCCGGTGTCATGCGCCACGGCTATAAGGGCGCCTTCGAGATTGCGGCCACGGTGGATTACATGTTCGCCTTCGCGGCCACGACCGGTGCGGTCCGCGATCACCATTTCCAGCTCGCCTATGATGCCTTCTTAGGCGATGAGGAGGTGCGCGGCTTCATGGGCGAAAACAATGCGCCCGCCTTGCGTGAGCTTTCCGAGCGCTTCCGTGAAGCCATCGATCGGGGCTTGTGGACGCCGCGCTCCAACTCGGCCTATCATCATTTGCGCCAGCTTGCCGGCGAAACCATCGAGGAGCCAGTATGACCAGCGAAAGCCCCAAAAAGACAATCGACACGATGAGCGAAGCGGAGCTCGACGCCCGTCATGCGGAGAAGATGCGCCGGAAGAAGGAGTCTCGCGACAAGATCGTTGCCACGAAGACCAAAGAAAAGGGGCTGCTCATTGTCCACACCGGCAAGGGCAAGGGCAAGTCAACGGCGGCTTTTGGCCTGGTGTTCCGGGCGATCGGGCATGGGTTCAAGATCGGCATTGTGCAGTTCGTCAAAGGTGCCTGGGGGACAGGAGAACGGGATGTATTGGAAAAGTTCTCCGATCAGGTGACCATCAAGGCCATGGGCGAAGGGTTCACCTGGGAAACCCAAGACCGCCAGCGCGACATCGCGGCCGCCACCCAGGCTTGGGAAGAGGCCAAGCGCATGATCGCCGATCCGGATCTGCAGATGGTTCTGCTGGATGAGCTGAACATTGTCCTGCGCTATGGCTATATCGATCTGGACGAAGTGGTTGAGGTTTTGAAGGCCAAGCCGGAGATGAAGCACGTGATCGTCACCGGGCGCAACGCCAAGGACGAGATCATTGAGATTGCCGATCTGGTGACCGAGATGACCCAAGTCAAACATCCCTTCCGCGACGGGGTCAAAGCGCAGGTTGGGATTGAGTTTTAGGGCTTAGACATGTTGGATATCGCGCGCATAGGCGTTGGTCCGCGCATGAGCCAGGCGGTGGTCTTTGGCGACCTGGTGTGGCTGGCCGGCCAATGTGGAACGGCCCACACGTCCATCACGGAACAAACCCAGGAAGCTCTTGCCAAGATTGACGGTCTTTTGGCCGAGGTCGGCTCGGACAAGACCAGGCTCCTAAGCACGACCATTTGGCTGGCGAACATCAAAGACTATAACGAGATGAACGCCGTCTGGGATGCCTGGATACCGCAAGGCTGTGCGCCGGCGCGGGCCTGCGGTGAGGCCAGGCTGGGCGGTGTTGGATATGATGTTGAGATCATCTGCGTTGCCGCAAAATCCGGCCAAGTGTAGGACAACGGCAAATACATCACGGAGCTGGCAAGAGAAAACGTCGTCTCCGGAAGGGACAATGTGAGGACCACCCAAAAAAGAGCGGCAATGCCGTGAGGCGTGTCTTACCTATGAGGCGCATTTAAGCCACCAAACGCCGGAAAAGACATTGACCCCGGCGCCCACCGGCCCTACCACTTGTTCACCAACTGGAAGACAGAAGCGTCCACACGAGGGACTGAGAGCTATTCCGGTGCGGTCGACCCAATTCGGGGGCCAAGCCCGGTGCTGCTGTCAAGATAGACCTGAAACTCAGGCGATCTCCCCACCCGTGCGGGTCTTTCTGAAGACGCAGACGAATGGGAGAACCAACATGACCTTCAGCAAACTGACTTTGACCCTCAGCGCCATGATCGCCGCCACACCTGCCCTTGCCCATCCGGGCCATGGCGCCGCGGGCGGACACGTGCATTGGGAGTTCGTCGCTGCTGGCCTCGCTTTTGCCGGCGCGTGTGGTATTGCGTTCTGGCGCCGGAAAGCCGCCGTTCGGCGCAAATAGCCCTTTTCCCAATCGGAGCCCTCTGATGGGCGAGGAGTTCGGGATTATGATCACGACCATCCCCCCTATCCGCGCGCAGATCACCCGGCGGGCGCGTCCGCGCTCACGGGCAAGATCCTGCGCGCCCGGAAAGATCGAACGAGCGGGCCATCAACGATGGAGTATCTGAAGGATCCCGCCGCCATTTATGAGAAATCGTTTCAGACCATCCGGTCTGAAGTGGATCTGGCGCGCGTTCCTGAAGATATTCAACCGCTGGCCATCCGGCTTATGCATGCCTCAGGCATGACTGATCTCACCGACGATCTGCGCTACAGCACCGACGTGGCCAAGGCGGCGCGGGATGCCCTCGTGGATGGAGGCAACATCATCACCGATTGTCAGATGGCTGCTGCGGGCATCATCCGCCGCCTGTTGCCGGCCTCAAACCAGGTCGTCTGCACTTTGAACGATCCGCAGACCCCCCTCCTGGCCGCCAAGGCGCAAACCACCAGGTCTGCCGCTGCCGTTGAGTTGTGGGAAAAACACCTCAACGCGTCAGTGGTGGTGATCGGCAACTCTCCCACCACTTTGTTTGCCCTTCTGGAGCGGCTGGACAGAGCGCCTGAACGGCCGGCGGCCATCCTGGCATTTCCGGTGGGCTTTGTGGGCGCAGCGGAATCGAAAGAGGCATTGCACGCCAACCCACGCGGCGTACCCTATGTGACGCTGCTGGGCCGGCGGGGCGGCAGCGCCATGGCCGGGGCGGCCGTCAATGCCATTGCGGCGGGAGCGAGCCGGTGACCGCCTGGCTCAGCCTCATCGGCACCGGCGCCGATGGTCTATCCGGCCTGACCCCGGCTGCAAACGCGCTCCTGGGCCAGGCAGAAATCGTTCTGGGTCCGAAACGGATAATGAAATCTGGGGATTTTGGCTCGGCTGAGGTGCATGAGTGGGCCTCGCCTCTCAGCAAGACCCTCGCCCAGCTTGCCACCTGGCGTGGGCGCCAAGTGGCCGTTTTGGCCACCGGCGATCCCATGCATTACGGAATTGGCGCCACCCTTATGGAGCATTTCGCGCTTGAGGAAATGCGCATTCTTCCTGCGCCGTCCGCCTTTTCCCTGGCCGCCGCCCGCATGGGCTGGCCCCTACAGGACGCTGAAACCCTATCTCTGCATGGGCGGGCCGCAGCGCGGCTTCAAGCGTTCCTTCAGCCGGGTGCAAAGCTGTTGGTGCTCACATCGGGTGCTGAGACCATCGCAGAGGTTGCGCGGATGATAGGGGCCCGGGGCTTTGGCCGCTCTACTCTTACGGTTTTGGAGAACATGGGCGGTGCGGATGAGAAGATCACAAGCTTCCTTGCCTCCGAGGCCGGCGCGCACACGTTCGGCCCCTTCCACACGCTTGCCATCCGTTGCGTTGCGGAATTGGATGCGATTCTGCTCCCCACATCGCCCGGGCTGCCGGATGAGGCCTATATGCATGACGGACAGCTTACCAAGCGCGAAGTGCGGGCTGTGACCTTGTCTGCCCTGGCGCCAGCGCCTGGAGCCCTGTTGTGGGATGTGGGCGCCGGCTGCGGATCGGTGGCCATTGAATGGATGCGCGCCGCCCGCGGAGCCCGGGCCATGGCCTTTGAACGCCACCCGGACCGGCTGGCCATGATCGCTGAGAACATGACGGCTCTGGGCACGCCCGAGCTCGATGTGGTGGCGGGTGAAGCACCGGAGGTTTTGGAGCATCAGCCCACGCCATCGGCCATCTTCCTCGGCGGGGCCGTCTCCAATGATGCCGTGTTCGATGCCTGCTGGTCCGCACTGCCCGTGGGCGGGCGTATGGTGGCCAATGCGGTGACCCTGGAAGGCGAAGCGGCGGTGGCTGCATACCACAACGCTTTTGGCGGCGAATTGGTGCGGCTCGACATCTCTCGCGTGGAGGCTGTCGGCCGAATGCGCGGCATGCGGCCGGGTATGGCCGTGCTGCAATGGAGGGGCGTGAAATGAACGGCACACTTTACGGCGTGGGCGTGGGCCCTGGCGATCCGGAGCTGTTGACTCTAAAGGCGCACCGGCTGATCACCAGCGCGCCGGTGCTGGCCTATCCGGTAAATGGTGAGGGAAACGGCTTCGCACAGCAGATTGTAGGAGAATTCATTCAACCAGAAAGTGTGCATCTGCCCATCGCTATCCCTATGAAAACGCAGCGTTCTCCGGCCCGGTGTGCATATGACCGCGCAGCCAAGGAGATCGGTGTGCATTTGGAATCGGGCCGCGATGTGGTGTTTCTGTGCGAGGGCGATCCGTTCTTCTTCGGCAGTTTCATGTACCTTTTTGAGCGCTTGCACCGCACGCACAGCTGCAAAGTGGT
>JBCDDQ010000041.1:0-21971 GCA_039180225.1 Pseudomonadota bacterium | reverse complement strand
CTATGAATCGCTGCTCAGTGATTTGGCAAGCACCGATCGGGCTGTAAACGAAATCTTTGGGAGCTCACCCGCGAGCCCCCAAACAGGGCAGGCTATTAAGCGGCTTTGCGACGTCCGCCACGCTGGCCAAGTCCCATTTTCTTCGCGAGCTCAGAGCGGGCCGCAGCATAATTCGGCGCCACCATGGGATAATCGCTGGGCAGCCCCCACTTCTCGCGATACTCCTCAGGCGACAGGCCGTAATGGGTTCTTAAGTGCCTCTTGAGCGATTTGAACTTCTTGCCGTCTTCCAAGCAGATCAAATAGTCATCGGTGATGGATTTGCGCACCGACACGGCCGGTTTCAAGGGCTCTTTGGTCTCTTTGGCTTCGGTTTGTGTTGCGGCCATCGCGCCATAAACACTGGCGATCAATTCCGGCAAGTCCGCTGCCGGTAATACGTTATGGCTCACATAAGATGCGACGATTTCAGTAGAAAGTTCGAGAAGTTCTGATGCAGTTTCGGCTTGTTCCTGTTCCATTTCATACTCACAGTTTCATGGGTTAATGCCACCTGCCACGCCCTGAAAATTCTGTTTGAACCAGTGTAAGCAACAGCGGTTCGAGAGCGTGCAGGCGTCCCCGGCCCCAAAATGGCCAAACATTATGATGGATTTCCCGTCAACTAAAACTTGTCAACAATTTCAAAAACATCACAATATCTTTGGACGCTTTATTTTTATCTCAAAATGTGGCGAAAATCAACATGACCAAAAATAGATATAGTATTTTTGAGAAGTAAAATGGCTCACCACTTACACACGGGCGTTTTCATACTTTGTGGCCCGGTTGATCACCTCGCAGCGCGGTCGCGGAGCGAGCAGTGGAGACGTTTTCCCCACAAGATGCGGCCAAACCGTGGTGTAGATGCCACACCTTCACCATAATCCGCAGGCGAGCGCCTCTTTTGATTTACGAATAAAACTCTTGTTCGGTATTTAGGTCTAGCAAGCTTGGTTGAACCAAAAAAGGCTGAGTTAACAATATGACCTCTAGAGCAACACTTTTTTCCCTAACTTCAACCGGCTTCGCTGCGGCGCTGGGCGCGGCGGTCCTCCTGGCCCCCGGAACGGCTCAGGCAGAGAACAACGGCTTCTCCAGCAGCAAGGGCATCTTTGGGTTCAGCTTCTTTAAGGCCGCCGCGCCTAAAGGCAAGATCATCGCCAAAATCGATCTCAGCGACCAGCGGATGAACGTTTACGTCAACGGGCGCCGCTATCACAGCTTCAAAGTGTCCACGGCCCGGCGCGGTTATATAACGCCCACCGGTTCCTGGCGCCCCACCCGGCTGCACGAAATGTGGCATTCACGCAAATACAATATGTCGCCCATGCCGCACTCGGTGTTCTTCAAGGGGGGCTATGCAATCCACGGCACCAATCACGTCAGCCGCCTGGGCCGGCCGGCGAGCCATGGCTGCATCCGCCTGCATCCCACCGATGCACGCACCTTCTTCAACATGGTGAAGGCCAACGGCCGCAAGAACACGACGGTGAAAATCGTTCACTAGAGATGCGCTGGGGGGCTCATCTCTAAGCGCGGAGGACCCCGGTCCTCCGCGTTTTTTATGCCGCCGCGCAGAGGATCACTTCACCACCTCCGGCAATACCACGGCCTGGGCGACAATGCACGCCCCGCCATCATGCGTGATCGCCGGTGAGCCATACAGCACATAGCCCTCGGCCAGGGCCTGCGATACCCGCACACAAAAAGCGTGATCATCAGGGCCGGTCAAAAGCCGGTAGCTGGGTCTTTCGTCGCTCATTGGGGCCTCACATAGTCCACCCGGAAATGGGGAATTTCGCCGTCTTCGCGCAAGACAAACTCCTGAAAGTTCTTCACCTCCAGCCCGGCCTTCAAAAACCCGTCAAACTCCGAGCGGGCCAGCGGCCAGGGCGGGCCGTTTGGCACCTCGCCTTCTGCCCGCGCACGCGCAATCACCAAAAGGCGCCCACCAGGCTTCACAAAGCTGGCAAGACGGGCCATCGCCTTTTCCCGCAAGCCTTTGCCGGGCATCAGGGCCTGCAAGGTGTAGGTCTCATGCACCAGATCAAAAGACCCCGTCCAGTCCTTCGGCGCATCGAACAGATCGGCCGCCACATAGGTCACCGGCGAGGCCTCAAACCGCTGGCGCGCCCAGGCAACGGCCGTGGGGGAGAGGTCAAACGCGGTCACCTCATAGCCCAGCTGGCCCAGGGCTTCGGCATTGTCACCCAGTCCGCAACCCACATCCAGCGCGCGGCCTTCGTATAGATTGCCGCTGCGGCCAATCCATTCGGCAAGGCCGGGATGAGGCTCAAGATCGGCCCACATCACCCGGGCCGGATCTCCGGCGGCGGCCTTGTACACCCCTTCAAACCAGCCCTGGCCGTCATCATCTTCAGACAAATTCTGAAGGCGGCTCGTGGCGGCCTGGCGCGCATCGGCCCGGCGCGCGTCAAAGTCCTGGCGCCCGCGCGCGCTCACGCTTTCTTCTCCCAGCGCCCTTCCGGCGATTGCTGCCAATAGGTGGCCTCGTGGCCCTGCGCCTTGATCGCTTTCCAGGTCTCCCGCGCGGCGACAACCGCGCTCTCATCATGACCATCAAACATGTAAACAGCCCGCTCGTAGCCTGAGACATCCTCGCTCGAGGCGCCCGCCACAAAGAACCGGATTTGGGCGCCATTGGGGTTTACGTCGCCTGCGGTGAGAAAGATTGGTTGCATCTCTTCATGGCCATCTGACGCGCGGCCATGAGGCAGAAACGCCTCGTCCCGGTAGGTCCACAAGGTTTGCGACAGGGCCTCGGCCCGCTCTTCAGAGCCTGCCTGAACAACCGCGCGCCAGCCCCGCTCCAGGGTCTTTTCCAGGAGCTGCGGCAACACCTGCTCCAGCGGGCGGCGTTCGAGATGGTAAAACAAGACTTCGGTCATCAGCTTGGGCCCCAAGATATAGAACAGCGGTGCGGCTGCCAAAACTTTATTGACCCGTGCCCCCAGACTTGCTTGGAATGCGCCTTCGCGTTCTCAACAATCAGAGGCTCTCCATGCCCGCCAACGGCTCGCGCACCATCCGCGTCTCCACCCATTCCGGCCCGGGATCAGATCCGGTCATCAATGAGGTGCCCTGGCCCAAGGTCCCACCCAAAGGCGCCCTCATCAAGATCGGCGCCTGCGGGGTGTGCGGCACCGATCAGCACATTCTGCGCGGACACTGGCCCAAACAGCTGCCCTGGCCGTTCACCCTGGGCCACGAGCTGGCCGGCGAGATCGTGGAGATCGGAGAGGAGCTCAAAACCGATTTCATGGGCAAACCCATCACGGTCGGCTCCAAGCTGATGCTGCCGCCGCTGATGCCGTGCGGCCATTGCGACTGGTGCCTGCACTATCCGGAAACCGCCAACAAATGCCTCACCCCAGTCTATTACGGCCGCTATCTGGGCTTCGACAAACCGCCGCATCTGTGGGGCGGCTGGGCGGAGTATGTGTTCGTTGATCTGGGCGAACTGCCGGGCACCAAGATCTATAAGCTGCCCGACGACATGTCCCTGCTTTTGGGCTCTCTGTCTGAACCGCTCACCTCCTGTATCCGCGCCTTCAACCGGGCCATGAAGGCCGGTGGCTTCAAGTGGAATGACACGGTGGTGATCCAGGGCACCGGCCCCATCGGCATTCTGGCCGTGGCCGCAGCCCAGGAGATGGGCGCCGGCCGGGTCATCGCGGTGGGGGCGCCGGAGGAGCCGCGCCTGGCACTCGCCCGGGAATTTGGCGCCGAAGCCACTGTCAACATTGAAGAAATCAAAAAGCCGGAAGACCGCATTGCCGCCGTGCGCGAGATCGTGGGCGGCTATGGGGCCGACCTGGTGATGGACTGTTCCGGCCACCCCACAGCGGGCCCCGAAGGCATAGAGTTTCTGCGCGACGGGGGCACCTATGTGGAGATGGGCCAGTTCACCGATGCCGGCGAGATCATGACCAGCTGGCATCGGATCTGCGCCAAAGATCTGAACGTTCTGGGCTCGTGGGCATTCACCGCCAACGACCTGCCGCTAGGTGTCGAGATGCTCTATCAGGCCCGCGACAAGTATCCCTGGCGCAAGATGCAAACGCTGTTCCCCTTCACCGAAGACGGTATCAAGGATGCGGTTGGACAGGCCATGGCCATGAAGACCGTCAAATCCACCATCATCCCGTTTGAGGACATGATCTGAGCGCCCATGAGCACTGAACCTGAGCCCGCGCCCCTGGAACACAATCTGGCGCGCGGCTTGCCCGCTGTGGCGGCAGCCATCTTCTTCTTTGCCTTTGCCGACGCGCTGGCCAAATGGTTCGGCCAGGCTGGCTACGATTCGGTGCAGATCGTGTTCTTCCGCTATGCCTTTGGCCTGATCCCCGTGGCCATCGTCATCGCGGTCAGCGGGACGGCGGGATTGCGGACCAAACACCCCTGGCTGCATGTGCTGCGGGGCCTGTTGATGTTCTCTGCCTTGGCGCTCTTCTTCCGCGGCCTTAAATATCTGCCCCTGGCGGAAGCCATCTCGGTTGCCTTTTCCGCGCCCCTCTTCGTCACGGCCCTGTCATGGCCAATGCTGGGCGAGCGTGTGGGCCCTTACCGCTGGTTGGCCGTGGTGATCGGATTTGTCGGCGCGCTCGTGATCTTGCAGCCGGGCACCGACGCCTTCCGGCCGGAAACCATGCTGATCATTGGCTCAGCGGTGTTTTTCGCGCTCGCCGTGTTGCACACCCGGCGCATGTCCCGCACCGAAACCAATGTGGCCATGTACACCTACTCCACGATCTTTGCAGGCCTCGCCACAACGCCGTTTCTGCCCTTCGTGTGGGTCGCTCCGGAAGGAAACCATTTGTGGCTGTTTCTCACCCTGGCGCTGATCGGAGGGGCCGCCTCCTACTTGATGATCGTGGCCTACCGCAATGCCCCGGCCGCGCTCAATGCGTCGTTTGAGTACACGGCCCTCATCTGGGCTGCCCTGATCGGCTGGCTCTATTGGGGCGAACAGCCCTCTTCCACGGTTTGGCTGGGCTCCGGACTGATCGTTGCCGCGGGCCTTGCCATCACCTACCGGGAGACCAAGACAGGCATGGTGTTGCCCAAGCGCGGGCGGTGACATCCATCCCGCGTCCCTGCGAAAGCGGGGACCTTCTCAGCCAAGGGCAAGGCGCGAGCTATGGGCCCTCGCGTGCGCAAGGGCAAGGAGGAGCGAGCCCCCTATTTCCCCTCGTAATGCTCGGCCACAAGCTTATCCAGCAGCCGCACACCCCAGCCACCGCCCCAGCTCTGGTTTATGGCGGTTTTTTTGGAGCCCATGGCCGTTCCGGCCACATCCAGATGCGCCCAGGGCACATCATTCACGAACCGCTGCAGAAACTGCGCCGCCGTGGTGGCCCCGGCCTCGCGCCCGCCAATATTCTTCATATCGGCGAAGTCAGAGTTGATCATCTTGTCATAAGCAGGTCCCAGCGGCATGCGCCAGACCGTCTCGCCCGTGGCGTGCCCAACCGCGGTCAGACGATCGCACAACTCGTCGCTGTTGGAGAACATTCCCGCATGCTCCTTGCCAAGGGCAATGAGGATGGCCCCGGTCAAGGTCGCCAAATCCACCATAAACTGCGGCTTGAAGCGTTGCTGGGTGTACCAAAGCGCATCGGCCAGAACCAGCCGGCCCTCCGCGTCCGTGTTGAGCACTTCAACGGTCTGGCCCGACATGGAGGTGACAATGTCGCCAGGCCGCTGAGCGCGCCCATCAGGCATGTTCTCCACCAGGCCCACAATGCCCACAGCGTTCACCTTGGCCTTGCGGCCGGCAAGCGCAAGCATCAGTCCGGTGACGCAGGCCGCACCGCCCATATCGCCTTTCATGTCGCCCATGCCGGCGCCGGGTTTCAGCGAAATCCCGCCGGTATCAAAGGTGACGCCTTTACCCACAAAGGCCACCGGCTTCTGGCTCCTGGGCCCGCCCGACCAGCGCATGATGGCCAGCTTGCTTTCGCGCTCAGAACCATAACCGACCGCCAGAAGTGTCTCCATGCCCAGCTTCTTCATCTGGTTTTCGCTGAGCACTTCAACTTTCAATCCGGATTTGCTTAACCCTTTGATCCGCCTTGCAAACTCTTCCGGATGGAGGACGTTTGGCGGCTCGTTCACCAAATCGCGCGCCAGGTGCACACCGTCTGCCAGCGCACTCAGCGGCTCAAACGCCTTGCGCGCTTTGAGATGGTCTGAGGTCAGCACGGTGATGTTTTGCGGCCCCTGGTCATCAGCCTTTGCCGGCTTCTTCTTCGACTTGTAGGTGTCGAAGCGATAGGTGCGCAGTTTCAGGCCTGACGCCACCCGCGCGGCCGCATCCGATTCGCTCACATCCAGCTTTGATGCACACTCTACGGCAATCGCCGCTTCCGAACCCTTGTGGCTCTGCAGCTTTCCAGCCAGGGCACCGCCCAGGAATTCCATTGCTTTCTCGCTCAAATCTTCAGCTGCGCCGACGCCGGCCAGAAACACCCGGTCAGCTCCAACACCGCTCAGTCCTGGAACATCAACAAACGTGTCCTTCCGGCCTTCGAACCCCGCACTCTTCATGGCCCGGCTCAGCTGGCCGCCGCTCGCCTCGTCAGCTTTTTCGCCCAAAGCGCCCAGTTTTGCGCCCTTTTCGACGAGCAATACCAGCGTGCCCTTCTTCGGCAGCTGCGGCCGTGCAAACTTGATTTTCATGGAGATTCCGTCGTTGTTTGTTGCAAAAAAGTGGGACGGCCCGGAAGCAAAAACACCACACCTGGACCTGGGGCGAATCTAGGCCTTGGGTCCGGCACATTCAACCGCTAGAAATCCGCCTGTCGAAAAGGTTGCACAGGGAATTAAGATCGGCCTTAAAAAATACCGGCAAAAATTGAGGTAATTATCGGAAATTGCTGGTAAATGCATAGGGCCCCGGGCTACAAAGGGGTATGGGGCGCACCAGTGTGGGAACTTCCCGGTTGCGTGCAGTTTGCGGAGTTTGGATGTTGCAGGGCCAAGCACTTTTGCCCGCAAGGGTCGATCGGCGTGGGGCAGGGGCAAAAATGCTCAAGCCACTGGCCGTATACGCACTCCTGAGCGCCTTCCTCTGCCTGCCCGGTTCCCCCATCCTGGCCGCTTCCAGTTCTCCGCTCGAACCTGTCCTGGAAGCGCCGGACCGCGACGCAGCCATGGATGTGGTGGCCGACCGGTTCACCCACAACTCTGAGACCCGTGTTTCGATCGCCGTGGGCAATGTCTACATCGTCTACGGGCGCTACCGCCTGAAGGCCGATAAAGTGATCTACGATCGGCGGGCCAGCTTACTCAAAGCCTTCGGCAACGTGTGGCTGCGCGAGCCCAACGGCAACATCGTCAAGGCCGATGACCTGGTGATGGACGATAAGTTCAGAACGGGCTTTGCCAACTTCGTTGAGTTTCTTATGACCAACGATGCCACCATCAAGGCGGTCTACGTGAAGCGCGAAGAAGGGCCGGTCACCATTTTCGAGCAGGTGGCCTACACCCGGTGCAAAACCTGCCTGACCGCGGATGGAACCCCGTTCTGGGAGCTGAAATCCTCAAAGGCCACCTATGTGGAGGCCGATAACCGGATCTACCACGAAAACGCGCGTATGGAAGTGGCGGGCGTGCCCGTCTTCTGGCTGCCGTACCTGTCGCATCCCGATCCGCAAACCAAGCGCGCCACCGGCTTCCTGGTCCCCAGGTTCGGCTATTCCGACACCCTCGGGGCACAAGCTGAGATCCCTTACTTCATCAACTTGGCCCCCAACTACGATCTGACCCTGCGGCCCCGGTTTACCTCAAAACAAGGCCCGCTGGCGCGCGCGATCTGGCGCCATCACACCGGCAATGGGAAGTACAAGATTGACGCCTCGGGGATTTATCAGCTGAGGCACCGCAAGGTGGACCCGCCGGGCGATGAACGCTTTCGCGGTGCCATCCAATCAGACGGCCAATTCGATATCAACTCCTCCTGGTACTGGGGGTGGAGCGGCACCATCACGTCTGATGACACCTATCTGAAGCGCTACAAGATTGATGGCAGCGACACCCTCACTTCCACGGCCTACTTGACCGGGCTTGAGGACCGCAACTATTTCAACGCTGCCGTCTATCATTACCAGAGCACCATTGGCGGAGAGAGCAGGAAGACGCTGCCGTTCGTCGCTCCGCATATCCGCTCCAGCATCATCTTTGACCGGCCCGTCTTCGGCGGCGAGCTGGGGCTCGACACAAAATCCTACGTGCTGACCCGCGACACCGGGGTCGATGCCAGCAACTGGACCTCCGATCTGCATTGGAAGCGCCAGTTGATCAGCGAAGCCGGGCTGCTGGTGACCCCGTTCGCCAATCTGCGCGGCAGCGTGGCCACCAGTCAGAATGTGCTTGATCCGACCGTACCCGGCGGCGTCCGCGGCAACGAGAGTGTCGCCCGCATCATGCCCAAGGCAGGCATGGACATACGCTGGCCGTTCATCAGTTCAGGCGAAGATGCTCAACACATCATCACCCCGGCCGCACAGATCGTGACCGCCACGAACGAACGCAAGGCCAACAAGATTGCCAATGAGGATGCGGTGACGTTCACCTTCGACACCAGCAACCAGTTCCTCTCGGATCGCTTCTCTGGCACGGACCGTTTCGATGGCGGCACGCGCGCAGACATTGGTCTTATTTACGAGTACCTGATGAACAATGGCGGCTTTGCCAAGTTTGCCGTGGGCCAGAGCTATCATCTGGCCGGTCGCAACAGCTTTGCGCGCGATTCCGGTCTTGAAAACACCTTCTCGGATTTTGTCACATCTGCCGTGTTTGCGCCCAACAGCTACCTGACGTTCCACTATATCGGCAGGTTCGACAGCCAGACATTCGATTCCAAACACCAGGAAGTGCACGCCGAGTTCCAGTATGACAACCTGTTCGTGGCGGTGAACTACAGCAATGTGGATGCCTCGCCCGCATTCGGCAGGGTGGCGCGCCAGCACCATATCTGGTCACAGGCCGCACTTCAGCTTGGCCATGATTTCCATCTGTTCGGTGGTCTCAGATATGACGCGAGCGATGGCTACCTCGTGACACACCATGCTGGAATAGGTTATGAATGTGATTGTGCGACCATCAAACTGACATATCGCGAAGATAGAACCCGCGATCGCGACGTGGAGCCAGACCGCTCGGTCCTTTTGTCAGTGGAGTTCAAAACCCTTGGTACGCTCCAGACTGGCTCGAGCATAAACTGACTTAAGCCTTTTTGAAGCGGGCCGCCCAATGACAGGCGGACCGGAAAACTGAAGATCAGATGACGATCCATATGATTGAACTTTTGACCACTCCATCAAAGCGGCGCCGCACCGGCAAACTGCTTGCGGCGCCCCTGCTCGCCGGTGCGCTTATCATTGCGGCATCCGTGAGCCCGGCCGGCGCGCTCTCAACCCGCGTGGTGGCCACCGTGAACGACACCGCGATCAGCGGGTACCAGATCAGCCAACGCATCAAACTGCTCAAAATCCTGAGGCCGGATATGGTTCGCGGCTCTGAAAAGCAGCAGCAAAAGGTGGCCCTTCATAACCTGATTGACGAGAAGCTCAAGACCGAGGAGGCCAAACGGCTGAGGGTCCTGCTTCCCAATGACCGGATTGAGAAAATCATTTCAGAAACCCCGAACCTGCAAAATCTCTCCAAACGGCTGAAGTCTCAGGGCCTCTCGTCGCGCCTGGTGAACACTTACATCGCAACGCGCATGAGCTGGAACCGTCTGGTCTCCAGCAAGCATCCGAATCTGCCGCCCATCAGTGATGCCCAGATTGATGCCAGCATGGGCAAGTTTCAACGGGACTTCCAAAGGCAGGTCAGTGAGCGCGCGGTCAGCATCTACGAGCTGTTGCCGATCACGTTGCCGGTTGACCGGCAAGCGACCCCCGAACTGACCAACGAGGTGGCACGGTCCCGACTGATTGAAGCGGACCGGATCGCCAAGCGCTTCAAATCCTGCGGCTCCGCCCGTAAGGCCGCAAGCGGCGTTTTCAACGTGCAGATCGGCAAGCGCTTGCCCGCGGACCCAAGAAAAATGACGAAGCAGATGCGCAACACTCTGAACCGCGCCGGACCGGGCAGCGCCTTTGTTATGGGCGTGGCGCCGGACAGGTCCTCCGTGCAAATCATGGCGTTCTGCGGCCGCAAACGCATTGCACCGGAAGCGCCCAAAATCACCCGCGAAATGGTCAAGCAGCGGCTTGAAGATGAGCGCTTTGAAAACCTCGGTAAGAGCTACCTGCGAGACCTGCACAAGAACGCTTTCATCGAATACAAGGATGTGTCCCTCCGTAAGTGAGGGGCTTAAGCCTCCCTCATGCACGCCTCCTTTGCAGAGCGTCCTCTGGCTCTGACATCAGGCGAGCCGGCGGGCATCGGTCCTGAGATCACAGCAGCGGCATTCAAGCGCTCCCGAAGCGAGGCCATGCCGCCGTTCTTTCTGATCTGCGATCCTGAACTCTTCAGGGTGCGGGCGCCTGATGTGCCGGTGCACGAGATCTCCACGCCCGCTCAATGCGCTGATGCATTCAGGACGGCGCTGCCCATTCTGCCGCTTGCGGCGGGCGGTTCCGTGCAGCCGGGCCAACCCACCACAGCCACGGCCCAGATGGTGCTCTCCAGCATCGAGATGGCCGTCTCCATGGCACAGGCCGGCCAGGTGAGTGCGGTGGTCACCAACCCGATCCAAAAGGCCATCCTCGCCGATGCGGGCTTTCAGCATCCCGGTCACACTGAGTTCCTGGCCCATATGGCACGCGCCAACGGCTCCACGCCCCGTCCGGTGATGATGCTCGCCAATGAAACCTTGCGGGCCGTACCCGTCACCATCCACATTCCGCTCGCCGCGGTGCCGAAGGCGATCACCACCGGGCTGATCATGGAGACCTGCGAGATCGTCCATGCCGATCTCAAAGCGCGCTTCCGGATCGCCGAGCCACGCCTTGCCGTTTCGGGTCTTAATCCCCATGCGGGCGAAGACGGCCATTTGGGCACCGAAGATCGGGACATTATCGCCCCGGCCATAGACCAGCTGGCCGCCCGCGGCCTCAACGTCACCGGTCCATACCCTGCGGACGCCATGTTCCGCGACACCGCGCGGGACGGGTTCGACGTGGCCATCTGCATGTATCACGACCAGGCTCTGCTGCCGGTGAAGACTCTGGGTTTTCACTCCTCGGTCAACGTAACCTTGGGCCTGCCGTTCGTGCGCACCTCACCCGATCACGGCACGGCGCTCGATCTTGCCGGGACCGACGGTGCCCGGCCCGACAGCCTGATTGCCGCGATCCATATGGCTGCAGACATGAGCGCCCAGACGGCAGATGCCTGACCAGCTCCCCCCTTTGCGCGAAACCATTGCCGCCCACGGCTTATCGGCGCGCAAAAGCTTGGGACAGAATTTCCTGCTCGATTTGAACCTCACTGGACGCATCGCCAGATCAGCCGGGCCGTTGGACGCATGCACGGTGGTGGAGGTGGGTCCCGGCCCGGGCGGGCTGACCCGGGCCTTGCTTGCTGAAGGCGCACAGCGCGTGGTGGCCATTGAACGCGATCATCGTTGTATTGCCGCACTGGAAGAGCTGGCAGGCCACTATCCGGACAGACTGGAGATCGTGCCCGGCGATGCTCTGAAAATCGACCTGGCCACATTGGTGAACGGGCCGGCCAAGATCGTCGCCAATCTGCCCTACAATATCTCAACAGCCCTCCTCACCAACTGGCTCACCACA
Organism: Pseudomonadota bacterium; assembly: GCA_039180225.1. Taxonomy (GTDB): domain Bacteria; phylum Pseudomonadota; class Alphaproteobacteria; order Rhizobiales; family CAJQND01; genus JAAEUE01. Next base: position 10,158 of record JBCDDQ010000041.1, on the reverse strand, counting down.
GAGGTCTGGCCGCCCTGGTTTACCTCGCTCACCTTGATGTTTCAAAAGGAGGTGGCCGAGCGGATTACCGCACCGCCCGGCTCCAAGACCTATGGCCGCCTGTCCGTGCTGGCGGCGGCCACCGCCGATGCAGCCTGCCTGTTCGACATCAACCCCAGTGCGTTCACGCCGCCGCCCAAGGTAACGTCAACCGTCGTGCAGCTTGTGCCGCGCGATCACGTGCTTCTGGGCGCCTCGCTCGCCACGTTGGAGAAGGTCACGGCGGCCGCCTTCGGTCAGCGCCGCAAGATGGTGCGCAAGAGCCTTAAGTCGCTCAGCATCAGCCCAGAAAACCTGTTGGACTGCGCCGGGCTATCGCCCACCTTGCGCGCGGAGGACATCACGCCGGAGGGTTTCTGCGGGCTGGCCAATTGCCTGGAGGGAGCAGCGCCCTGACGGCCACAGCACACAGCACCAAAGCCAACGGCCTCCTGGTGCTGGCAGGCGCCATGGTGCTCACCTTGACCATAGGCTCAGTGCACGCCTTCTCGGTGTTCCTTGCCCCCATGGAAGAGGCCTTTTCGGCCAGCCGGGCAGAGGTGAGCCTGACCTATTCTCTGGCCTTGGTGTCTCTCACCTTGGCGGTGCTGGCCGGGCACCGGGTGTTCGGCCTGCTCAAGCCCGCCTTGTTTGCCTTGGCCTCCTGCGCTCTGGCGGCGCTGGGATGCCTCGTCGCGTCCTGGAGCAGCACCTTATGGGGCGTCTGGCTCGGCTACAGCCTTCTGTTCGGGACCGCCAACGGGTTTGGATATGGGTACGCTTTGCAGATCTCTGCCCAGGCCATGCCGGACCGCAAGGCCCTCGCCATGGGCGTCACCACGGCGGCCTATGCCTTGGGCGCGGCCGTGTTTCCGGGTCTCTTGACCAATGCTCAGGCCGGCTCCGGCCTGTCAGGCGCTCTGCAGATGCTTGCAACGGTGTTGGCCGCGGCAGGTTTGGCCTCAGCCGGTCTTCTGCATCTCGCCCGGGCACGCTTTGAGGTCGCCGACCATGCAGAGCCGGGCGCGGACGCAACGCGTGCGCCGCGCGTGTTGGTTCACCTGTGGATTGCCTATGGCGCCGGGGTCTCAGCAGGCCTCATGGTGATTGGCCACGCCGCAGGCCTGGCAACGGCAGCGGGCGCGTCCAAACCTCTGGTGGTCTGGGCACCTATCCTTGTGGCGATCGGTAACATGACGGGCGGCGTTCTGGCCGGCTGGCTCACCGACCGGGTCTCAACACGGACCGTGCTCACCGGCTTGCCGCTTTTGAGCCTTGCCGGGCTGCTGGCCCTGCTCATGGTGACCGGCGCAGGGGCGACTTTGGCCGCTCTGGCGCTCATTGGCTTTGCCTACGGCGCCATCATCGCCGTTTATCCGGCGGTGATCTCGTATCTGTTCGGAACCTTGAGGGGTATAAAGGCCTATGGGCGGGTGTTTACCGCGTGGGGAACGGCCGGGCTGATCTTCCCTTGGCTGGCGGGATATCTTTTCGATCTCAGCCAAAGCTACACAGCGGTCCTGACCGTGGCAGCCATCATCTCTGCGCTCTCCGCGTTCGGCGCCTACCGCCTGCCTGAGGCCAGCGCCGAACGTGAGAGACGCTGAACGTCAGGACTTGGCCTCGTCCTCTTCAGAGCCAGCAGCCTCCTCGCTGGCCTCCTCCACATCACCTTCTGCAGCTTCTGCAGCTTCTGCCGCTTCTTCGGCTTCGGCTTCTTTCTCAGCGGCCACAGCTTCTGCGTTTGCGGCCCATTCAGCGTGCGCTTCATCGGCAGCTTCTTCAGCAGCTTCAGCCTCCGCCAATTCGGCCGTGGCATCAGCGGCCACGCTCTCGTCCTCAAAGACCTCTTCCGGTGCGATCGCTGCGTCGTCGTTCTCGTCGACCTCCTCAGCAAAGATGTCTTCACCGCGAGCCTGACGTTCTGCTTCGTCTTCAGAGCGAGCCACATTGAGCGTCACCGTAACCGACACATCCGCATGGAGGCTCACCTCAACCACATGCATGCCGATATTCTTGATAGGGTTTGGCAGCACAATGTGGTTGCGGGTCACGGCAGCGCCGTCGGCCGCCACCAGCGCGGCGATGTCGCGGGTGGAGACAGACCCATAAAGCTGGCCGGCTTCCCCGGCAGACCGGATCACCACATAGCTGGAACCGTTGATCTTCTCAGCAGCCTCCTCGGCGGTCAGCTTCATTTCAGCATTGCGCTTTTCAAGCTCCTCGCGGCGGGCTTCAAAGACGGCCATATTGGCCTTGTTCGCCCTCAGCGCTTTGCCTTGCGGCAAGAGAAAGTTGCGGGCAAAGCCATCCTTGACCCGAACTGTATCGCCCATCGCGCCTAGCTTGGCGATGCGCTCCAACAAAATGACTTCCATGATCGGTACTCCTTGTAGATTTGTTGAATTCTCAAAGTGTTAGGTGGACGCAGGACCTGCCGGACCGCCCGGCGGTTGCGCGAAACGGGCTCTGAGGCCCAGCATGTGTTCAGCCAGACCCAGCGCCATGACACCCGGCAGGGCCAAGGGAAAGAAGAAGATCACCGTGTAGACCAGGAACAAAAGCGGCGTGCGCGCGCTGTTATGCTCCAGAATGCCGTGCACCGTTGCCAGGCCCAGGAGGCAGAACGCGGTGATCATCGTGGTCATGCCGGCTTCACCGATCAGGCCAAGCTGACCCGGCAGAAAGCTGGCCACCACACCGGCCCCCAGCGCCAGTGTGGCGCCACGGGGAAACTCAAGCCGGCAGAAGGGTGCCCAGGTGCGAATGCTCCGGCCGGTCGCCCCCATAAGCCGCGCGGCCATGCCAAACACGGCCAAAGTCATTACCGTCCACACCATTGCGGTGATGGATAGAATGTGCGGCACCAGGCTTTGAAAGGCCGCTTTGAAATTGTCCAGGCTGGTTGCATTGCCCGTCTGGCTCGCCACTTGAGCCTGGAGCTTGGCGATATGGTCGAGCGCTTCGGCCCCCCAAGCCTTCAGAACCTCCTGGTCGATGCCCGCCACGATCACAATGATCCCGATCATGCCGGTGACAATGGCACCGGTCCACAGCACAAGCCGGCCTTCCGGATACCACTCAACACCCGCCGGCTGGCCATCAGCACCGGGGGCTGCGGGCCGGGAAATCAAAGACAGATAAGTGAGAATAACCGGCGCAGCCGCCATTTGCAGCGCAAACCCGAGCCCCACCTTGAAGCCTGCCATGAACACAAGCGCGATGGTGCCCACCAGCGCCCCGGCCAGCGCGCTGACCACGCCCCAGCCGAGCCCGGCAATAAACAGCGGCAATGGAATAAGGAAGACAAGGCCGATGGACACCGCAGAACCGGTGATCACGGCACCAAACAGCACCGCGGCCACCAGACCGGCCACAAGGCCCACGATCAGATATGTCGGCGAATTACCGAGCATAGGCTGTCCCGCTGTTCGCAGCGGTTAGAGACGGGCGCTGCAACCAGCCCCACCCCAACCGGGATTAACATTCAGATCTGCTAAGACCCGGCCATCCTATTGGATGACGTAAGGCAGCAGACCCAGGAAGCGCGCGCGTTTAACGGCACGCGCCAGTTCACGTTGTTTCTTTGCCGAAACCGCAGTGATGCGGCTGGGAACGATCTTGCCGCGCTCTGACACGTAGCGCTGCAGGAGACGGGTGTCTTTGTAATCGATCTTCGGTGCGTTCTCGCCGGTGAACGGGCAGGTTTTGCGCCGGCGGAAAAACGGACGGCGGCCACCGCCACCACTTGGTGCTGCCATGGGTCTTACTCCTTTGCCGGTGCGGCTGCTTCTGCCGGTTTCTCTGCTGCGGCCTCAGCGCGCGCGGGACGCTCGTCCCGGTCGCCGCGCGGACCGCGGTCATCATCAAACTTACGCCGCGGGCGGTCGTCACGCTGCGAGCGCGAGCGCATCATCACCGAGGGCTCTTCTTCATGTTCTTCCACCTTGATGGTCATGAAGCGGATCACATCCTCGCTGAGGCGCATTTGGCGTTCCATCTCAGACACCGCTGCGCTCGGCGCATCGATGTTAAGCAGGGAATAGTGTGCCTTGCGATTTTTCTTGATCCGGTAGGTGAGAGATTTGATCCCCCAGTACTCCGCCTTGCCAACCGAGCCGCCATTTTCGGTGAGAACGGTTTTGAACTGGTCCGTCAGCGCTTCGACCTGTGCAGACGAAGCATCCTGGCGCACCATAAAGATATGCTCATAAAGGGCCATGAGGTTTGAGCCTTTTCCATTTCGTTTCTCATCACGTGACGTCCGGCGCAGAGCCCCTTAAGAGCCTGGCGAAACAGGCTCAAAAGCCAATGAACTCAAAAGGACGAAGACACGGGGAGCCGGGCTCTGTGGTTTCCCACCCCTACCGGCCATTTCAGGCCAGCCTCCCGTTCAGCCTCCAACCGGAGCCTCACGAAGCGCGGGTTATAGCCGATTTGCAGAATGTTGCAAGCGCGAAATCGGTCGTCCGCACGTGCCGGTCGTGGCGGATATTAGAAACGGTATCCGATACCGCCACCGATGATCCAGGGATCCAGATCAACACTGGCGTTTGTTCCGGCCGCCGTCACACGCGCATCCATGTTCAAGAACAGCTTCTTCACGTCCAGGTTGACGCTCCACTTGTCATCAATGGCGTAATCGAAGCCGGCCTGCAAGGCAACGCCGACGCCGTCGTCCCACCTGTCGATACCACCAATAGCTGCTGTTGCGTCACTGTCCAGCACCACTGTGTAGTTCACACCCACGCCAACATAAGGCTTAAAGGCACCGAACGCTTGGTGGTATTGCAAGGTCAGGGTTGGTGGCAGCAACAACACATCGGTGATCTTGCCGGCTCCGGGCAGGCTCACATCGTGCGGCGAGACCGCGAGGATCAGCTCAAGCGCGATGTTGTCTGTCAGGAAGAAGCTGATGTCCAGCTCGGGCATCACCGCATTGTCGACACTGAACGCCGCGGGAGCCCCGCCCAGCCGGCCATCGTTTTCATCGGGAATAACCCCGATGACCCGGCCCCTGATCAACCAGGATAGATTCTGCCAAGGGTTGTGAACTTCGCCCGGATCTGAGAAATCCGCCGCCTTCGCCGGTGTGCCCGCGCCGGTCATAACGGCAACAGCGCCGACAGCCAGTGCATATCCAACTTTCTTCAACACGTTCATCTTTCCACCTCGGTTTTCCCGTTCTGGAACCAGCCCAATCGCTGTACCAGGATCATTGTATGTGTTTGAGATAGCACCGCGGCGGGACCGCCACATTGACTGCAATCATGAAAATGCCGAGTGGCGGGCCGTGTAACCATTTTGTCACATCGGCTGGTTGACCCAGATCAACGCTCAAATGGCCAAATCCACCTCATGAATACGGAAGTGGCAAAATCAGGTCTGATCTCAGGAACCAGGACATGGGGACAAAGAAGGTCAAAGGCATCATCAAGAGCTGCGAAGATTGCTTCATCGCTCAAATGGTCAACAGCAGTTGCAGCCGCATGACCGAGGACGACAAGCAGCTATTGTGGAACCATTCAGAGCTGGTGCACGTGAAGGCCGGAGAGGGCATTGACGGCCACGGCGCGGGTGTGTCTGTGGTGATTTCAGTTTGCGCCGGCAGCGTGGGCGTGCGCCACGGTTTAAGCGATGGCCGCCAAGCGATCTCATCGCTGTACAGTCCCGGTGACATTATCGACCTGCGCGACCTGCCGGCTGAAGCGCACAGCAAGGTGGTGGCTTTGACCGATGCGTTCTTGTGCGTTCATGACAGCGCAGCGTTTGAAACCCTGCTCCAGCGCAATCAGGCGCTTTCGGCCATTCACTACCGCAACACACGCGATCAACTGCGCCGGACCGAAGCCCGTTGCCTGGATCTTGCCCGCAAAACACCGTTGGAACGCGCGGCAACTTTTCTGATGGATCGCTACGGCCATAGCGCCGACCAACCTGACCGGCCCGTCACGTTGCACATGTTTTAGAAACGCGGCGACATTGCCGACTATCTCGGGCTTCAACCGGAAACCCTGAGCCGCGTTCTTGCACGCTTGCAGATTGAGGGGTTCATAAAACTGGTTGGGCGTCGGATCATCATCTTGGAAGACCCTGCCGGCCTGGCCAAGATTGCCCAAGGAGGCCGGCCACGGCTCGGGCATGGGCCCCGGCAGGACCGCAATGCGCTTGCCTAGAGCAACCAGCTTGACACCATGAGCCGAGGGCCACATGGTCCAGGCACATGAGAGGATCAGAACCACGCGCGTCCTGGCCGCCAGTGTGCGCTAAGCGGGCCGAGCCTTGGGATTTCGCCTGCAACCACACCACCCCCACAAAAGCCTGAGCACACCCAAGCATGCACACCAAGAAAGCTCGCCTAAAGGAGGTGTTCGGCAAAGCGGGTTTGATCCTCGCGTCCCTCCTTTTGAGCTACGGCCTGGCTGGAGCTCTGTTTTTGGTCTGGGGACCGGCGGTTGCGTGGCGATCCATCAACATCTTCCCAACGGCAGCCACGCTCCCATGGCAGCCCTCCGGGCCCAAATCGGAGAGCGAGCCCTACATTGCCATACTCGGTGACTCCCACGCGGTGGGCACCGGAGATTGGTATGCCGGCAGAAAGTCCCGCCAAGACCCGTTCTACTCAGGAGATGTGATCTCCGCGCAGCTGGGAACGGCCGTCCTGTCCTTCGGCAAAAACCGGGGAAGCAGCATCGATGCCCTGGTGACCAATCCAGCTCGCATCATGAGTGCGGACAGCTGTTTTCTGCTGCACAGCCCGCCGCCGCCAAAGTCTCTGGTGGTTTATGTCTATGAAGGCAACGACTTCAACAACAACCTCCTGGATCTGCAGGCCGCGCAGCCCAAAGCGAAGAACGCGCGCGATGTCCAAGACCTGATCGCAACGCAAAGCAGATTGGCGCGTGATGTGCCATGTTATGTGCAGATAAACGAGCTGGCCATCAACCTGATCAGTACCGTTGCCAAGGCCCTGTTCCGCGCCGAGCAAGCCCCTCCTGACACGTCGGGGCAGCCGGTCAAGCAAGGCCAGGCCACCAGGTATCTGCCAAAGCGGCTTCAGGGACCCGCGCTTGAACTGAACGCCGCAGAATTGGATCAGGCCTTTGCGGTTTTGAGCCAGTCGCTGGATCACCTCCTGGCGCGCTTTGCGGGCGTGCCCCTACTGGTTGTCCATCTGCCGTCGGTGCTCACCCCCTACCGGCTGCTGGCCGAGCGCGTAACCACCCAGACCTATCATGGGGGCAACGACATCCATGCGCGCAAATCTGTCCGCGCGACGTCCGATGCCCTTTGTGAGCGGCTGCGAAAGCTGGTGCTGGCCAAGGGTGCAGACTTCCTCGATGCGCGGGCGGCGTTGGACCGAGCCGCCGCCGAGCAGATGATACATGGTCCCCGCGACTGGAAGCATCTCAACCGCGTGGGTCAAACCGCCCTTGGAACGAGCGTTGCCAATGCGCTCACAGACACCCCGCGCGAGCGCGCATGCGCGAACCTGCTGCCTTGACAGCCGGCTGATGCGATAACAAAGTTCGGCTGGTCCTTGCTTTTTTGGGAGGAAACCTTGGCCCGTATCGTATTGATCAGACACGCAGACGAGCCGGATGATGACCGTGTCGTCACCTTCTTTCGCCAGCACGGCGCCACCCTGGAGACGGTAAAACCCTTCAAGGGCGAACAGCTGGGCGAGGTGGATGGGAGCGTGGCGGCGAGCATCGTCTATGGCGGCCCCTTCAACACGTATGAGGAGGACAAACACCCCTTCCTTTATGCAGAGAACCAGTGGATCGAGCAGTGTCTAGCGCGCAATGTGCCGATCTTAGGCATCTGTCAGGGTGCCCAGTCCATGGCGCGGGTGCTGGGCGCCTACACGGGGCCGAAGCCCGGCGAGCCCTGCGAATTCGGCTATTACGAGATCTTCCCCACTGAAGCCGGCCGGGCCTACTTCCCGGAACGCATGGTGGTGACCCAGTCGCACTTTCACGAATTTCACATTCCAAACGGCGCTGAGCATCTTGCCTCAAGCGAAACCTTCGCCTTCCAAGCCTTCAAGTACGGTGCGTCCGCCTATGCCTTCCAGTTCCATGCCGAGGTGACGCCGGCCGGGTTCCGCCGCTGGCAGCAAGCAGACCGAGCAATCCAGAGCCTGCCGGGTGCGCAGAGCCCTGCCCAGCAGGACGTCCTCATGGCCCAGTATGATGCTGCCCAAGGCGCGTGGTTCATGGAGTTCATGCAGAGACACTTCCAAGCGGCTGCGGAAGCCGCCGCGCCTCAAGCCTCCGGTGCGTCGATCCAGCTGTAAAGCTGAAGCCCTCCGTCCACCACCATGGTTGTGCCGGTAACGTACTTGGAAAACCGGTCCGACAGGAGCGCGAGCGCCGGGCCTGCAACATCTTCCGGCGTACCGAACCGGCCAAGCGGGATCTTGCGCTTGGGCTGAAAGCTGTCCTCGCTGGTGGCAAACCCGCCCCCTGGAACCGCACCTGGGGCAATGGCGTTCACGCGGATGCCAAACGGCCCCAGCTGCACGGCCAGCTCCTTCATGATCATCGTCATGGCGGCCTTGGAGCCTGAGTAATGGGGCAGGTTGCGGGGCGTATGCGCATGGAGCGAGGTCATGAAGAGGATGCGGCCGGCCTTGCCTGCCTCTTTCATCCGCCCTGCCACAGCCCGGGCGAGCAGGAAACCTGATCTGGCATTGGTGTTCACCATGGCATCGTAGGTTTCTTCAGACACCTCCATAATGAGATCAGCTTCGTTGCGCTTGGGGCACGCCGAATGCACCAGCATGTCCGGCACTCGGCCCTCCAGCGCGGCCAAAAGGTCTTTCCATCCGTCCGGCGCGGCAAGGTCTGCCACAACCGACAGGCACGTGCCGCCCTCCTCGTTGATCTCCGCTTCCAGCGCCTGCAGCGCATCGTCATTGATATCGCTGATGATCAGCTCAGCCCCCTCCCCGGCCAGAGCGGACGCCACGCCGCGCCCGATGTTCGAGGCAGCCCCAGTCACCAGGGCGAGTTCGCCATTGAACATGCGCCTAAAAGCCCACCTGATCGCCGCCCTTCAGATGCAGAATTTCCCGGGCTTCGTCCGGGGTTGCGATCTCCAGCCCCTGCCCCTCCAGGATCTGGCGCACCATGCGCACCTGAACCGCATTGTTTTCCGCCAGTTTGCCCTTTCCGGCCCAGAGCGAATCCTCAAGACCGACCCGCACATTGCCCCCCATGGAGGCCGCGATCGACGCAATGCGCATTTGATGGCGCCCGGCGCCCAGAACCGACCAGCGATAGTCATCGCCGAAAAGCCGGTCGGCGGTGCGCCTCATCATCATCACGTCTTCCGCATGGTTGCCGATACCCCCCAGAATGCCGAAGACGGACTGCACGAAGAAGGGCGGCTTGATCAGTCCCCGGTCGGCCATGTGGGCGAGCGTGTAGAGATGGCCGATGTCGTAGCACTCCACCTCAAACCGGGTGTTGTTGTTGGCGCACTCGGTGAGGATGTACTCAATGTCGGCAAAGGTGTTGCGGAAAAAGCCGGAGCGCGAGCCCTCAAGGTACTTGGGTTCCCAGTCGTGCTTGAACTCTTTGTAGCGGCTCAGCATGGGAAAGAGCCCGAAGTTCATGGTGCCCATGTTGAGGGAGGCCACTTCCGGCTTCAGCGTGATGGCCGGTTTGGCGCGTTCCTCCACGGTCATCGTCATGGCGCCGCCGGTGGTCAGGTTCAGCACGCAGTTGGAAGCTTGTTTGATGACCCCCAGAATGGGCTGGTAGGCCTCAAGGCTCTGGTCTGGGGCGCCGGTTTCCGGATCGCGCGCGTGCAGGTGAATAATGGCCGCCCCCGCCTCAGCCGCACCAATGGCATTGTCTGCAATCTCCGAGGCCGTGATGGGCAGATGTGGCGACATCGTAGGCGTGTGGATTGACCCTGTGACCGCGCAGGTGATGATCACCTTGTTGTTTGTACTCATGACCTCAGTTCTCCTTGCCTTTAATCTTTCTTATAGCGAGGCGCATCGCGCAGGTGAGCGGCGAGCCCGGCGAGGCGGCCGTCACGCCACACGGTCTTGTCCGCCACCTGATCCACCGATGGTGCGGCGCCCCAGCTGTCTGCAACACTCTGGCAGTTTGTCCGGTCCCAGAT
>JBCDDQ010000040.1:0-22361 GCA_039180225.1 Pseudomonadota bacterium | reverse complement strand
GTGGCCTGTATCCAGGGCTCTTCCACGCGTTCGATTTTGACCACATCAGGCATATCCACGGGATTGTGCAGTTCGATCACCGAGCCGTCCGTCATGTAAACATGATAGATCACCGATGGTGCAGTGGTGATCAAATCGATATTGAACTCACGTTCAATGCGCTCGCGAATAATCTCCAAATGGAGAAGGCCCAAAAAACCACATCGAAAACCGAAACCGAGTGCAGCTGAGGTTTCCATCTCAAATTCAAAACTTGCATCGTTCAGGCGCAGCTTGGCCATGGCATCCCGCAAGGTTTCAAACTCGCTGGTATCCACCGGGAAAAATCCACAGAAAACAACAGGTTGCGCAGGCTGAAACCCGGGCAGGGCTTCTGCACATTCGCGCTTTTCTTCCGTCACGGTATCGCCAACCCGGGTATCGGCCACCTGTTTGATGGCCGCGGTGAAAAAGCCGATTTCACCAGGCCCCAGCGTGCCGATCATTTCCTGTTTGGGTCGGAAAATCCCAACGCGGTCCACCGGATAGGTCGCACCGGTGGACATGAGCTTGATCCGTTGGCCCTTCTTCAGCACACCGTCAATGATCCGCACCAACACGACAACGCCGAGATAGGCATCGTACCAACTGTCGACCAAGAGGGCCTTAAGAGGTGCTGATGTATCTCCCTTGGGGGCCGGCAGCTCAGCAACAATAGCTTCAAGCACGTCGGGCACGCCCACCCCGGTCTTGGCCGAGATCTCAATCGCACCCGTGGCGTCCAGGCCGATCACGTCTTCGATCTGCTGCCGGATCCTGTCCGGCTCGGCGGCCGGCAAATCCACCTTATTGAGCACCGGTACGATTTCATGATCGTTTCCGATGGCTTGATACACATTGGCCAGAGTTTGCGCTTCCACACCCTGGCTTGCATCCACCACCAGAATTGAGCCCTCACATGCGCTCAGCGAACGGTTCACCTCATAGGCAAAGTCCACATGGCCAGGAGTGTCGATCAGATTTAGGACGTATTCCTCGCCGTCCTTGGCTTTATATTCCAGCCGAACCGTCTGCGCTTTAATCGTAATGCCGCGCTCGCGCTCCAGCTCCATGTTATCCAAAACCTGCTCGGTCATCTCGCGCGCAGTCAGGCCGCCGCAAGTTTGGATCAGGCGGTCAGCCAGCGTGGATTTCCCATGGTCGATATGAGCGACAATGGAGAAATTGCGGATATGTGAGGTATCAGTCATCAGCAGCGCTCTTTGACAACGCAATTGGGGTGCCGTCAAGCAGTCATTGCACCTCAGTGCGGCAAATTCCGGCGCTTCAGGCGAACGCCTGAAACCTCTCCAGCGAAAATGGCTCTAACCGCTCGTGCAATTGACCTTCCACAATGCTCTCAGCCATGAGACTGCCAACAATGGGAGCCAGCGACACTCCGCTATGGGTGGCAATCAAGTGTAGCCCCTTGGACCCAGGCAATGGCCCTACAAGGCTCATGCCATCTTCGGGGTACGGCCGAATCCCAACACCCAGCCGGCACTCATCGATGCAGCTCTCGCCCACGAACCCTGGTATGATCCGCTTCGTGCGCCGCAAAAGATCAATGCCCGCTTCGCGCAGGTTCTGGGGACCCTGGTCCTCTGCAATTTTGCCATCGATGTCATCCGCTCCAAGTCTCAAACCCCCGCCGGCCTCGGTTTGCACATGAAATTCCTCAGCACCTGACATGTAGACCACGCTGCGCACCAGCCTGTGGGGCGCTGTGCTGGGCGTGGTGACGAGTAAGCCTGGCACCTTCCGCATCGGGAAACGCGCTGCAAAGCCGTCGTAGCCTGTGAGTGTGCTCAACACTTCTGCGGTGTCAGGCCCTGACGTCACCAGCACGTGCGGAGCAGTCAACTTGCCTTGATCCGTGACCAGGCCCGTCACCTCGCCCTCGTCCGTGGCTTCAAGTTCGAGGGCAGCACAATTCTCCAAAACCGTACCGCCCAGGGCCTCGGTCTGCTCTACCATGAACCGGGCGAAGGTGGGCGCGTCCAGGTAGGGATCGCTCATGGAGAATATGGCTTCAGCATCATCGGGAAACTCAATATGCGGTTCCATAGTGCGCAGTTCCCGAACTCCGATCCAGGCGTAGGGGTAGTCATAAGCCTCAAGCAGTCGCGCCTGTTCCTGTGCTGCCGCATAGCCGCCGGCATCGGATCGCCTCACCACACCAAGAGCGCCCATGGGTTGAGCCCCCAGCTTCTCTTCTCCAAACTCAACCATCAGATCGCAGTACATTTGATGGCCGGTTGCATTCAGACGATGATAGGCTTCGTTGAACACTTTGGCGGTGGCGTTCACCCAGGCAAACGAGTTGCTGGTTGTGCCGCATCCGATCGTGGCTTTTTCCACCAGAGCAACCTTCAATCCCTTCCGGGCCAGGTAGAACGCACTCGTGCAACCCACAATACCGCCGCCAACGACCACTACGTCAAAGCTCATTTCACAACTCCTCCAACACGGGGGCGCAATTGGTTTTAACTGCGTTATCGGGCCTTGCGCTCTTTTGCACAAGCCGCGAATGGCAGACCGTTGAAGGTGTGGAGCATGCGCCCGTTTCAGTCTAGAACTAGTACCGAGGGTGGGAGAGGCTCAATCGGCGCAATGACACCACAATTGGACCTGAGGGAGATCACCAAGCGCTATCCTGGATGCTTGGCCAATGATCGCGTTGGATTGACGGTCATGCCAGGTGAGATCCATGCACTGTTGGGAGAAAACGGGGCGGGTAAGTCCACCCTAGTAAAAATCATCTTTGGTGTGGTCAAACCGGATGCGGGCGAGATCTGGTGGAACGGTGCACAAGTCACGATTGCCAATCCGAACGCCGCTCGCGCGCTCGGGATCGGGATGGTGTTCCAGCATTTCAATCTGTTTGACAGCCTGACAGTCGCAGAAAACATTTCGCTCGGCGTTGATCCCGGACATGATCTTGCAAAACTCACCAGCGAGATCGGTGCAATCTCTGAGCGCTATGGCCTGCCGATCAATCCTCATCAACATATTCATGCCCTGTCTGTAGGGGAGCGTCAGCGCGTTGAGATTATTCGTTGCTTGGTCCAGAACCCAAAACTCCTCATTATGGACGAGCCCACATCGGTGCTCACCCCGCAGGAGGTTGAGAGGCTCTTTGAAACATTGCGCAGGCTCGCGTCAGAGGGCTGCTCGATCTTGTACATCTCTCATAAGCTGGATGAGATCAAAGCCCTTTGCGATTCGGCCACTGTGCTGCGCCTGGGCAAGGTCACGGCGCGATGCTCGCCGGCCGATGAGACGCCTAAGAGTTTGGCGGAGATGATGATTGGATCTGCACTGCCCACGACGAAGAAGGCGATGGTGAAGGAGTTTACAGAAGATCCCTTGTTGGAGCTGCGTAACCTTGATCTTCCGGCCACCGATCCTCTGGGCATAAACTTAAGGAACGTGACCCTCAGTTTGAACCGCGGAGAGGTCATCGGATTAGCCGGCGTTGCAGGCAATGGGCAAAAGGAGCTGTTGGCGGCCATCAATGGTGAGCGCCTGGCACCGCACGGAGCGATGCTCCGTTTGGCCGGGCGGGACATTGGCCAAGAGGGCCCAGAAAAGCGCCGCGACGAAGGGCTCGCATTTGTGCCCGAAGAGCGGCTTGGACGCGGGTCCGTGCCGGAGATGTCTTTAGCAGCCAACACGCTTTTGACTTGGCATCACAAAGGGCAGGTGAAAACGGGGTTCGTGGACCGTGTTGAGGTAAACGCACAAGCCAGCAAAATACGCGAGACCTTCGATGTGCGGTGCCCAGACGTTCAGGCAGAGGCCAAGAGCTTGTCGGGTGGTAATTTGCAAAAGTTCATTGTTGGGCGCGAGATTCTGCAAGGACCCGAGGTGCTCATTCTCGGCTATCCGACTTGGGGCGTGGACGTGGGGGCTGCGGCGACCATCCGGCAGGCCATATTGGACTTGGCCGCATCCGGTGCAGGGGTATTGATAGTCTCTGAAGATCTCGATGAGTTGTTTGAGATTTGCGACCAGATAGCGGTGATCGCCGAAGGCCGGCTGAGCCCGGCACGGAGGACCGCAAACACCAGTGTTGAAGAGCTCGGGCTATGGATGTCTGGCCAATTTGAGCCTACCGGGGTGTCTGATGCAGCTTAGGCTTGAGCCACGCCAGTCCACATCGCGGGCCATGCAATATGCATCGCCCCTGATTGCGGCAGGACTGACTATGCTAGCCGGCATTGGCTTGTTCGGCGCTCTGGGGACGGATCCTTTCCTTGCGCTTTACACCTTCTTTGTTCGGCCGCTTACCTCACTTTACTCAATCGGCGAGCTCCTGATCAAAGCCACGCCTCTATTGTTGTGCGCTCTTGGTCTGACTGTTGGCTTTAGGGGCAATGTGTGGAACATCGGGGCCGAAGGGCAATTGACAATGGGCGCCATCGCCAGCGGTGGCATTGCCCTTGCCGCATATGGCCAGGACGGTCCCTGGCTGTTGCCTCTGATGCTTTTGGCCGGTGCTCTTGGGGGCATGGCTTGGGCGGCCGTGCCCGCTGTCCTCAAAACCAGGTTCAATGCCAATGAGATTTTGGTCAGCCTCATGCTGACCTATGTTGCGGTTCAGGTTCTCGGCCACCTGGTCCACGGCCCGTGGCGCAGCCCGGAAGGCTTCAACTTTCCTGAAACCCGAACCTTCGGCGATTGGGGTCAACTCCCGATCCTCGTGGATGGCACCCGCCTCCATGCGGGCGTGTTTGTCGCGCTGGCTGTGTTTCTGGCTGTGTGGCTGTTTCTGTCCCGGTCTTTCCAGGGGTTCAAGGTGACGGTCGCTGGCCAGGCTCCGGCGGCCGCAGCCTATGCCGGATTCAGCAACACGTCGGTGATCTGGCTTTCGCTCATGATTTCTGGAGCCACCGCAGGGCTGGCCGGGACGGTGGAGGTGATGGGAACGATCCAGCAGTTGCAGCCGGTTATCTCGCCGGGATATGGGTTTGCCGCCATAATCGTAGCCTTTCTGGGGCGCCTTCACCCGGTCGGCGTTGTGTTGGCCAGTCTCCTCATGTCGCTCATGTACTTGGGTGGCGAATCCTTGCAGATGAACATGAACTTGCCTCTGGCGGTAACCGGCGTGTTCCAGGGCTTGCTGTTGTTCTTTGTACTCGGGTCCGACGTTCTGGTGCGGTACCGCATCAGGCTCCTGCGACCTCATCTGAAGGAACCAGCGTGATGGATGGATTGGACGCCGCAATCACCATTCTGGTCGGCGCCATCAGGGCAGGGACACCTCTGGTGTTCGCGGCCTTAGGTGAGTTGATTGCCGAAAAGTCAGGTGTTTTGAACTTAGGCGTTGAAGGCATGATGTTGGTGGGTGCCGTGGTCGGCTTCATGGCGACCGTCACCACCGGCAGTGTCTATATCGGGATCTTGGCTGCAGTGGCAGCGGGGATGGTGATGGCCCTGATTTTTGGCGTTCTGACCTTGTCCCTGCTCACCAACCAGGTGGCAACCGGGCTGGCGCTGACCATCTTTGGCGTCGGCTTGTCTGCGTTCCTTGGCATCAAGTATGTGGGCACACCCATCACTGGCCTGAAGCCGTTGGAGATTCCTTTCTTCACGGACATTCCGGTTATCGGCCGATTGCTGTTTGGCCACGATCTTCTCATCTACGTCTCGTTTGCATTGTTCATAGCCGTGGCGTGGTTCCTTTACCGGTCTCGGGCGGGATTGATCTTAAGAGCTGTGGGAGAGAGCCATGATGCGGCACATGCTTTGGGATACTCGGTGGTTGCTATCCGCTACATGGCTGTGCTGTTCGGCGGCGCGTGCGCTGGTCTGTCGGGGGCCTATCTGTCTCTGGTTTATACTCCCCAATGGGCGGAGAACATGACCGCAGGACGTGGTTGGATCGCATTGGCATTGGTTGTGTTTGCCACCTGGCGCCCCGGCAGAGCCATGTTGGGCGCCTATCTTTTTGGAGGCATCACGATCATGGGTCTGCACGTTCAAGCGCTGGGCTTTGAGATATCCTCGCATCTTGTCGCTACGCTGCCCTATCTCGCGACGATCATTGTGCTTGCTATGATTTCACGGGATGCAACAAAGATCCGTCTTAATGCGCCGGCCTCCCTCGGCAAACCTTTCTATCCCAGCGCTTAAACCTTATGAGCAAACCACTCTGGATCAAAAATCCGCTCGCCATCCTTGCAGACAATGCCGAAGGCGGAATGGTTGTGTCAGACGGGAAGGTGATTGAGCTCGTCCGCGCTGGCTGCGAGCCGGCGCTGGATGTCTCCTGTGATGTGTTCGATGCGTCCGCACACATTGTTCTACCAGGTCTGATCAATACCCATCACCATTTTTACCAAACACTCACCAGAGCCTTTCGTCCCGCCTTAAACAAGGCCCTATTTCCATGGCTTTGTGCCCTTTATCCGGTTTGGGCGGAACTAACGCCAGAGATGGTGTATTTGTCAAGCAAGCTTGCCCTGGCGGAGCTGATGCTCTCCGGATGCACGTGTGCTGCCGATCATCATTATCTTTTCAACGAAGCCGTTGGAGATGCCATCGACATTCAAGTCGAAGCCGCACAGGATTTAGGAATACGTGCGGTTCTGACTCGTGGGTCCATGAGCCTGTCTGAGGAGGATGGCGGTTTGCCACCCAAGCATGTGGTCCAAGATCCCGATGTAATCCTAGAGGACTCCCTTCGCCTGATAAAAGCGCACCATCAAGCGGGCGAAGGCGCTATGATCCAGATCGCTCTGGCACCCTGTTCCCCCTTCTCGGTCAGTGCAGAGCTGATGAAGGAAACCGCCCACCTAGCCCGTTCGCATGGGGTCCGTTTGCACACGCATTTGGCCGAAACCGATGACGAGACTAAGTTCTGTTTGGATACTTTTGGGGCCCGTCCTGTAGAGTATCTGGAGCGCCTCAACTGGATGGGGCCCGAAGTCTGGATTGCCCATGGCATCCATTTTAACGATGAAGAGATCAGCCGCTTAGGTGCAGCCGGCATGTCGATTGCGCATTGCCCCTCCTCCAACATGTATCTGTCTTCAGGCATATGCAGAACGCTTGAGCTGGAGGCCGCCGGGGTGTCTGTTGGCCTTGGTGTGGATGGGTCGGCCTCCAATGATGGTTCGAATCTCATTCAGGAAGTGCGGCAGGCGCTTTTGCTCCAAAAGCTGAAATATGGGGCAGATCAAATAGATCATTATCGTGCCTTCAACTGGGCGACCAAGGGGTCTGCTGGCTGTCTGGGTCGAACTGATTTGGGCCGGATCGAAGTTGGCGCCCAAGCAGACTTAGCGCTGTTTAAACTTGATGAGCCCCGCTTCTCCGGTGCTGACGACCCGCTGGCCAGCTTGGTGATATGCGGGGCGGTTAAAGCTGATCGGGTGATGGTGGGCGGCGAGTGGCGGGTTATCAACGGTGCTATTGATGGGCTTGATATGAACAAACTGATGAAAGACCATTCACAAGCAGCGTGGTGTCTGCGTCAGGCTGCAGCAGAGATCTCGCAAGGGGCAGACGCGATCCGGTTCTAGATGGTCCGGACCCAAAAACAAGATTGTGCCATGACGAATCAAGTGACCCTTACAGTGCGCGAACTGAACACGTCGACCTTCGCGGCTTACGGTGATGTTATCGAAACAAGTGGCTTCAATTCGTTCTTCATCAATCAAGGCACCACGGAACGATTCCATGATTTGGCCGAGGTGGACGTGGGGGACCGGGAAGGACGCCCGATCATCAGTATCTTCCGAGGCCAAGCCTTCTCCCTGCCAATCCCCATAACGATGCTGGAGCGTCATCCTTTAGGAAGCCAAGCGTTTATTCCCATAACCCCCTATCCCTGGCTGTTGGTGGTGGCCCCGGCAGAAGCGGATGGGTCGCCGGGAGTGCCTGAAGCGTTTTTGGCTGGCTCTCACCAAGGCGTAAGTTATCGCAAAGGGGTTTGGCATCACCCCCTCCTGGCGCTGCACAAAACCTCAGACTTTATTGTGGTGGACCGGGGTGGTGAAGGCGAGAATTTGGAAGAGTTCACATTCGCAGAGGGCGGATATGCGATTGAGGCGTTGCCCCATCCACACCTCTAATTCGTAGAGACCACCCGGAAGCATAGCATCTTGGCGATGTTTTGCAGAAGCTTGGCTGCAGTTTTGGGTTCGTTTTCCATCAAGGAGCGCAGGGTGCTCTCACTTAAGCTGATCACACTGACGTCATCGGTTGCCGCGTAGACATCTAGCGTGCGTGGCAGACCTAGAAAGAAAGCGATGTCGCCGAACATGTCACCGGCAGACAATATAGCCTTCACCTCGTTTTCCGCCCTCACCTCCAAGGTGCCGCACAGCACAACAAACATGTTCTGCGCCACATTTCCTTTCTTGATTACACGGTCTCCCGGGCTGCATTCAATCACGTTGCTTTTGGCAAGACACAGCTGGATTTCTTCATCGCTTAACTCGTCGAACAGCGTCGTCCGGCCATCTTCAAACCGCGTGAGAGCGTTGGCCACCGCCGCCCAATAGGTGGGCATGGAGATCAAGCGTTGGCTCAACACGGCTTTGCCGTCGGCAAGCAGCTCTCCCAGTGCGTCGGGTACCAGGGCCTCATCGCCAAAATCTTGCATAACCCGCACAATCGGGGATTCAATCTGGCGCAGGTATTCCAGATCTTCCGGCACCAGCACCAGAGGCACCAAGTACCCGGTTTCGGAGCTGTTCACGTTCCGCTTAGTGTATGGCCTGAAGCCCAGTCCCTGATAGACGTTGAGCAGGTGCGGCTCGCAATCACCGAACACCAATTGGATGCGTCGCTCGTTTACGAATGAAAGATAGGCCGTAAAGAGACGGAACAAGAGATTGCTGCCGCGCAGCGATGGCTCGATCATAAAGCGTTCACCGATTACGATCTGCTCTTCTGGCACCTTCGACAGAAACGGTCTTAGATCATACTGTTCAACGTGGCGCGCATTGATCCCGCCATCTCCGCCCCATGTGAGGCGCATGGTGCCGACGACCTCGTCACCGAGCAGGGCATGATAGATGTGACTGTTTTGGTCATCCGGCTCGTAGAGGCGCTGGGTCTCGTGATCGGCTATAGACCGATAGCGGTCCATTTCCTCAACATAAATGCGGTAGCGAAAACGATAGACAGCATCGCGCTCTTCAGTGCTGAGGGCAGGTCCAATCGTGATCTTTTCGCGCGAATCTGTCATGATGTTGTTCTGGTTGGCATGTCGGCAAATGCTAGCATTATCCGGTTTGACATCGAAGCTCCAGCGAGCAATGTTCCGATATGGCGGAGATCGAGTTTTCTGACAATGACTTGGTGATTTTCGATGGGCGCCAATCGGAAACAGCCGCAGCCATTCAACGTGGCACGGGCCGAATGTTGCGCGAAGCCGGCTATGCCTGGGTCCCCGAACTGCCGCTGGTGACCGGACGGCGCGTCGATATTATTGCAGTTAACAAGACTGGTCTGATCTCGGTGATCGAGATAAAGTCATCGGTCGCCGATTTTCGTGCAGACAACAAATGGCACGAGTATCGGGAGTTTTGCGATAAGCTCTATTTTGCGGTCACGCCTGAGTTGCCCCACGAGATCCTTCCCGTTGACACCGGCTTAATCGTGGCGGATGCGTATGGCGCCGAAATTTTGAAGGAGGCGCCCGAACACAAGCTCAGTGCAGCGCGACGAAAAGCTGTACTTCTGCGCTTTGGCCGCGCAGCAGCGCTTCGGTTGCACGATCTTCATGATCCAAGTTTCTAGATTTTCCTCAGCGCGGCGCGCGTTTCGCGAGAATACGCTGTAAGGTGCGACGATGCATATTAAGTCGGCGCGCCGTCTCCGAAACATTGCGGTTGCACAACTCATAAACCCGTTGGATATGTTCCCACCGCACCCGATCTGCTGACATGGGGTTCTCCGGTGGATCCGCCTTGTCTTGAGGATTGGCGAGCAGAGCATTCAAAACATCGTCTGCATCTGCCGGTTTTGCCAGATAATCGATGGCACCAAGTTTCACCGCCGTCACAGCAGTGGCGATATTTCCATAGCCGGTCAACACAATCGCCCGTGCCTCAGGGCGCGCCTCGTTGAGAGTCTTGATCACATCCAAGCCGTTGCCGTCCTCCAGCCGCATATCCACGACGGCAAAGGCGGGAGGGGATTTCTTCACATGGGCAATACCCTCGGTCACCGTGTCCGCTATAATTACGTTGAATCCGCGAGACTCCATCGCCCGGCCAAGACGGCTCAGAAAGGGTTTATCGTCGTCGACGATTATCAGGGATTTATCCTGAAGTTTGGCGATTGTTTCGCTGTGATCAGTCATAGTCAAAGGGTCCGGCATATGGATCAGTCCGACAAGTGTATCAATATAGGAGAAGAACGCGTGAATGTGTACCGCAAGTTCGGTTTTGCTTAAAGGGGTTAGATGGTTGGTGACGTGTCTGGAAACGGCAGTGACCAGGTTACGATCGCCAGCGCACCCCGCTCCGGAGGCGGGCGCTGGGCCAGGGTCACCGTTGCACCAGAGCGCTCCAGAAGTGTATTGGAGATAAAGAACCCAAGCCCCATGCCCTGGTGATCATCGCGCAGATCTTCAAAGTCTCCAGCATAGCCCGGCCGCGTCGTAACATAAGGCTCGCCCAGCCTGTCAATCACATCTTGAGAGATACCGGGACCATCATCGCGAATGACAAGCCGCAGATGATTGTCAGACCAAACGGCTTCGATCTCCACTTTGACTTCAGCAAAGTCGACCGCATTCTCCAGAAGGTTGCTCAGCCCAAACAAGATTCCGGGATTGCGGGGCAATACCGGTTCGTGCGACCCGTCTTCAGGCTCAAGCAGCTTAACATCAATGCTCACACCGGAACCGCGCAATGGCTCAGCAATTTGCTCCAGCATAACCGATACGGAAAATGATGAATGCATCGCATCGCCGGCATCTGCCCGATTTGCCAGTTGCGCCAAGATCTCGCGGCACCGCGCAGCTTGACTGCCGAGAAGCTCCAGGTCTTCCTGATAGCTGGCTTCATTCGGCAATTCGCGCTTCAGTTCCTTGGCAACCAACTGAATGGTGGCAAGGGGTGTACCAAGTTCGTGCGCCGCAGCTGCGGCCAATCCGTCAAGAGCGGAGAGCTGTTGCTCCCTCGCAAGCACCAGCTCAGTGGCCGCCAGCGCGGCAGACATTTGCCGGGTTTCTTCGGAGATACGCCAAGCGAACATGGCGGCAAACACCGTGCCGCACAAAACTGCCGCCCAGACACCCACCATGTAAAGCCGGGGCAGATAGATCGCCTCAGCCGGGTTCCAGGGTAGAGGCAAGTGGTAGAATGCGAGGACGGTTGAAGAAAACAATGCCAGGCCACCCAGCAGCAATGTGCGCTCCAATGGCAAGGATGATGCGGAAACGGTAACCGGGACCAGAAAGAGAAACGCAAACGGATTTTGCAAACCGCCAGTCAGGTACAGCAGCACGGCCAGCTGCAGAATGTCATAGGCAAGCACCCAGGATGCATGTTGATCGCTTAGCCTCACGTTGGCCCGATGCCGCAGTCCCAGAAAAATGTTGAGCCAAGCAGATAGTGCAATAGCTGCGGCGCAGAAGCTAAACGGCATAGGCCATCCCATACCGAAATAGACCACCAAGACTGCCGAGAACTGGCCGAAAATGGCAAGCCATCTGAGTCGGATCAGCGTGAGCAGACGTAAGCCGCCGCGGCTTTGAACCAGGCGTGCGGACAAAGGTGAGCGGGCCTGCCAGCGTGCGGAGCTATTGTCTGATGAAAGGCTCGTCATTCAGAGAGAATACAACAAACCGGTTGAGATGATAATTCTCATACACCAAGCGCCACCCCGTCATGGCCTGGGTCCGCACCGCCTGTAAGACGGCCATCGTCGATGCGGACGCCATGGACGGCGGCAATGCCAAATGAAAGGGCAGACCGGACCACTTCGTAGCCCTCCTGCTCTAGGGGCTCGACCACGTAGCCGGGAATGCGGTTCGTAATATCGATGGCATTTGAAGTGGATGAGAAGCGTGGCGCCGACACTGCATCTGTCGCCGACATGTCGAACTCCATTACGTTAAGCAACGCCTGCAAGACGCCCATGGCAATCTGCGTTCCGCCTGGCGCACCGACCACATAGCGGGGCTCATCATTCTTGAATGCAATGGTTGGGCACACAGAACTAAACCGGCTCTTGCCAGGCGCAATCGCTCCCGCTGCGCCAGGTCGTGGATCAAACACGGCCATGCAACCGTTATACATAAAGCCGAGCCCGTCGCTGATGACGCCTGAAGGCATACCCAGCGAGTGGGTCATGGTCACGCACATGCCATCTGCATCCACCACGGCCACATGGGTCGTGTCTTTTGGTTCAGGCTGGCCCAAACGCTCAACGGCCAAGCGCTCACCGGCTTTGATGCGGCTGGCAATGTCCGCAGCGTAGGGTTTTTCGGTGAGATAGTTCGGGATATTCACAAATGCAGGATCGCCCACATGGGCATCCTTATCGGCAGTTGCCGCCTTCATGGCCTCGCAGACGGTTCGAATGTAGTCGGTGGAATTGTGTCCCATGGCGGACAGGTCAAAGTTCTCCAAGATGTTGAGCATCTCCACCAGCATGATACCGCCGCCTGGAGGATGGCAGGTGGCCAGATCAAAATCATGATATGTGCCCCTGAGTGGCGCGGTGCGGGTCAGCTGATAGGTTTCAAGATCAACTTTGCGGATCAAACCGCCATTGGCTTGCATGTCAGCGTCGATGCGCTCTGCAACCTCACCTTTGTAAAATATCTCTGCGCCATGCTTCGCGATGAGCCCGAGAGTACGGGCCAAGTCCGGGTTGTGCACACGTTCACCGATCTTTTTCGGCGAACCATCTGGCCCAAAGTAGATATTGCGACCGGTTGCTGAGAAAGCCAACCGCTCGGAGACCTGGACCCGGCCTAGATCAGCTCCATGCGTCCACCAATAGTGGACATGGGGGCGCACAGAGAAACCGGCTTCCGCCTGAGCCACTGCCGGTGCGCAGATGTCTTTCCACTCCCAGCTGCCATAATCGCGCGCCACATCGTGATAGGCCAAAAGCGAGCCAGGGGTTGTGACGGCTTGGTATCCCAAATCGTTCACATTGCCCTTTAATATGAAGCCAAATCCGTCCCGGGTCTCCCCTTCGAGAAGATCCAGCCACATGTCAGGCGTTGCCCCAAGCGGCGTCTTACCGTGAAAATCAATGCACTCGTGAATGCCTTGCTTTGGGTCGTAGACCTGGCAGGTGCCGAAGCCGGCAATACCGCACATCTGCGGATCCACAACGCCTTGCACCAATGCGGCCGCCATAGCCGCGTCTACCGCATTGCCGCCCTTCATCAAGACTCGAGCACCGGCTTCGGATGCTTCGGGTTGGGCGGTCACAATCATAGCTTTAGGGTTTGCTGTCATGGCGGCTCTCTCCTGGCCGGTTAAGGGCGATGGCGCATTATGGTCAGGGCCACGGATTGGGTTCTGGGAACGATCGTTGCAACATCCAGATACTCATCTGGGCTATGGTTCTTACCGCCTACAGGTCCGACGCCGCACAAGATAGGTGCCCCTACCGCCGCCGCAAAACCAGAATCGGCGCACCCGCCTGAAAATTCACCCTCAATCTGCAAGCCCGCCTCTTGGGCGTTAGAGACATATTGCTCATAAAGCGACTTGGATTCGACAGACTGCTTCATGGGTCTGAACTCACCCACAACCGACAGGCTGGCAGATGTGCCGGGCACCGTGCAGCTCTCGGCGACGCGCTGGATGGCGCTGAAGATCTCATCGCGTTCATCGGGTTCCACATAGCGCACATCAATTTCGCAACTTGCGAGCGGTGCAACCGTATTGACCGACTGTCCGCCGCCGATCAGGCCAACGTTGACGGTTTGGCCTCTTTCCAGATCTGTGAGGGCGTGCCAGGCTTGGATCTTCCGGGCGAGCTCTTCAATCGCACTGGCGCCGTCTTGGAAGTTTGCTCCGGAATGAGCAGCTTTGCCGACCACTTCGCAGCGCATGAATATGCCGCCTTTTCGGCCTGTCACAATGTTCCCTGTAGGCCGCCCAGGTTCGGAGTTGAAAACCGCGCTGACGTTTCTGGCCTCGGCCTCGATAACGGGCCGAGATGTGGGCGACCCGATCTCCTCATCTCCGGTGAACAGGCCAACCAGGGGTGCCGGGGCACCACCAAACTTGGCAAAGGCCGCGAGTATGAAGGCATTCATCACAAGGCCGGCCTTCATGTCCGAAACACCAGGACCATAGGCGCGTCCATTTTCTATTCGGAAAGGTCGCCGCGAAGCCTCACCCTTGGAGAAGACCGTGTCGCGATGGCCCATCAGCAGTATTGGCCGATTGGCGCTCTGTCCCGGTGCGGCCACTGTCGCCCGGTAGGCATCGCCATGAGCGTCAATCCCGACAGTTTCCACTTGGATACCGTGTGTCTCCAGGAACTGTCTGATCAAATCCCCAACCGCGTCCACGCCAGGTTTGTCATAGCTGCCGCTGTCCGTGTTTACCAGGCGCTCAAGAAGTTCGAGCATGGCACCCTGTTGTTCGGCCAACCACTCTGTTACCTGGGCTTCCGACATCATGTTGCCTCCGGTATCTCACCAGCGCCAATATCCCAGTACAAGCCGGTCATGATGGGAAGCGCGCTGCGGCTCACCGACATGAGAATGTGCTCATCCGGCGCGTGCTGAGAGCAAGCCGCATAGGAATGAGGTATCCAGATGGCCGGTAGGCCAAGCAAGTCTGTGAAAAGGTCGTTGCAGATCGAGCCGCCCATGCTGGGGATCACGGCGGGGGCTTCCCCCATCGTGCGTTCCATTGAGTTCCGTACGCACGTCACCCAGGGATGATCGGGCTCAGTGCGAGATGCGGCGAAACCGGCGGCATTCTCTGGTGGGGGTCGGCCGATTTCCACCATCTCAAATCCATGGTCATCCAAATGCTCGCGCAAGGCGGGCATGATGTTATCGGCATCGGTGCCGGCGAAGTACCGCAGCTGGCAATGGGCTTTGGCCCACGGCGAAATGGCATTCACCGGGCTCTCCGGATTGCCAGACTTCATGGCCAGGACTGCGAAACTGTTCCAGCTGTAAACTTTTTCAGCCGGTGTAAGGTCAGGCTCACCCCAGTTCGGGTCAATCTGAGGCGCACCAGGCCCGGCCTCTATGACCAGTCCTCTCAGCGCATCTTTCACCGATGGCGGCGTTGGCGGTGGCAACCATTTCGCTATTTTGATTTGCCCGGTGGGGCCAACAATGCTGGCAATCGCGTGCGCCAAGATAGTGGCAGGATCGGCAATCAAGCCGCCCCAGTTTCCTGAGTGATGACCGCCTTCGCGAAGATGAACGATAAGATCGAAATTCTCTGCCCCGCGGGCGCCCAACGTGAGGGTGGGCTTGCCGGGACTCATGCGCGGGCCGTCTGATCCGATGAAGACGTCGGCAGAGAAATCGTCGCGGTTCTGCTGTAGCAGCTCGCGCAGACCAAGCGACCCGTTCTCCTCGCCCATCTCAATCAGGAACTTGGCATTGTATCCTAGCGATCCGCGTTCCTCGAGCACCGTACGCGTTGCTGCCATGTTAATCGTGTGCTGGCCCTTGTTATCGGCTGTGCCACGGCCATAGAGACGGTCTCCATCCCGCCCCACCTCCCAGGCACCATTTCCCTTCGTCCATTGGTCTTCAAGCCCGATGATCACATCCCCGTGCCCATAGCCAAGCACTGTCGGCAGATCGTCTCCTTCATGCAACTGGGCCAGCAAAAACGGGCCGCCTCGGCCCAGCGGATTGTCATACTTGCGGCACGAAAAGCCCATGGCCTCAAAGGCTGGGATCATGTTTTCGTCCAGATAACTGTGCAATGCAGGCAAGCTGTCGGGCTTTTGGCTTTCGGTGCGGTAAGAAACGCGCTCTGCGAGTTCTCTTTCGAATGTTCCGGTGTCGAAATAGTCTAGGGATCGTGCGATTGCGCCCTCTCGGTTGCCCGGTTTTTTCATGATGCTCGCCTGCGGTCGGTTTGATCATACAGGTGGCACTCCACGTGCCCTTCGGCCTGTCCGATAGGCACCGGCACAGTGGAAGAGCATTGCGGCATGGCCCGTGCGCACCTGGGGTGGAACGTGCAACCACTCGGCATCTCCAGAGGATTCGGGTACGCAGCGCCCAAGTGCGTGTCCGGCACACCCAATGTGGGATCAGGGGTGAGCACAGACTCTAGCAAAGCCGTGGTGTAGGGATGCTTTGGCGTGGCAAACACATTGGCCGCATCGTCCTGCTCCACGATGCGGCCGAGATACATGACCGCCAATCGGGTCGCCATATGTTCCACCACCGCCAAGTTGTGGCTGATGATAAGGTAGGTGAGCCCAAGCTCGGCTCTGAGATCTTGAAGCAGGTTGAGTATCTGAGACTGTACCGAGACATCGAGAGCTGACGTGGGCTCGTCACAAATCACCACTCGAGGGCGGTTTATGAGTGCCCGGGCAATCGCCACGCGCTGACGTTGCCCGCCGGATAGCTGATTTGGATAATTGTTGAACACGCGCCGCGGCAGGCCAACCAACTCCATCATTTCTTCTGCTCGCTTCTTCCACGTCTCCGGTTCAGGGTCTCCTTGTACCTTCAAGGGCAGTGTGATGATGCTGCCGATGGACTTGCGGGGATTGAGAGAGGAATAGGGATCTTGGAAAATCGGTTGGACCGTTTTTGCCACAGTCAATCGGTCCATGGATTGAACCGGCTGCCCGTCGAGCTTCAGGGTGCCTGATGTTGGGTTCAGAAGGCCAAGCAACATTTTGGCAAGAGTGGTTTTGCCGCAACCCGATTCTCCAACAAGCGCCAATACCTCCCCGCGGGCCACGGTGAGGTTCACTCCATTCACGGCATGCAGGGGGCGTTTAGGGCGCATAAAGCCAGACGACACCATGAACGTTCTGCGCACATCAACTGCTTCCAGGACGGCGTCACTCATGCGGCACCTTTGTAAGAAACAGCTTCAGTTTCCTTTTGTTCGAGGAGGCACCGGAACACGTGTCCTCCACTGGATCCATCGCGCATAGAAACATTGTCTGTCGCGCAAGCGTCGCTCACCAGTGGGCAGCGCGACGCAAAATGACATCCCGGCATGTCTCCAACCAATGAGGGCACGATGCCGGGAATTGCACCCAAGCGTTCGCCAGGGCTGGTCTTTCCCGGTATGGGGATGCAATCTAAGAGTCCACGCGTATAGGGGTGAGCCGGAGAGCTGAACACTTGTTCGGCAGAACCGTTCTCAACAAACTGACCGGCGTACATGACCGCAACCCGGTCAGCGATGCGTGCGACCACCCCCAGATCATGGGTGATCAAGATCAGCCCCATGTCGAACTCGTCCTGAAGTTCGGCCAGGAGATGCAAGATCTGCGCTTGGATGGTCACATCCAATGCAGTGGTTGGTTCGTCTGCGATAATCAGGTCCGGGCCGCACATTAGGGCCATGGCAATCATGACGCGTTGCCTCAGGCCACCGGAAAGTTGGTGAGGATACTGCCCGAGTCGGCTCGCGGCGGCCGTGATCCCCACTTTCTCCAAGAGATAGATCGCCCGGTCGCGCGCGTCGTTGGCGCTGACAGGCTTGTGCCGCCTCAATGCTTCGGCCAACTGTGTCCCCACAGTGTAAGCGGGATTGAGCGATGTCATAGGCTCTTGGAAGATCATGCTCATGCGGTTGCCGCGCACATCAGCCATCGTGCGCTCGCGCGCATCTTTGAGCTCTTCGCCGGCCAACTTGATGGTGTCAGCGTTGCGCGTGGCCTTTTGGGGCAGAAGATCCATGATCGCCAGAGATGTCAGCGACTTACCACATCCGGACTCCCCCACAATGCACAAAGTTTCCCCTTGGTCCACGTGCAGAGAAATGTTCTGTACCGGATGCAGCATGCCTGACGTCACCGGGATCGATACCGCCAGATTCTTCACTTCCAGAATATGCTCACCCATCAATGCTGCCTCAGTTCCGGTTCTCTGGCGCGGTGACGTCGCGCAGACCGTCGCCCAGAAGGTTGATCGCCAGCACCAGGGCAAACAGTGCAGTGCCCGGGATAACAATCAGCCAGGAATCAAAAAACATCATGCCCTTGGCCTCGGCAATCATCAGCCCCCAGCTCGGTTCAGGTGGCTGAACACCTAGCCCGAGAAAAGAGAGAGCGGCCTCCAACAAAATGGCATGGGCCATTTCAATGGTCGCGATCACGATGAGTGAGTTGGCAATATTGGGCATGATTTCGGCAAAAATGATGCGGGCCGTCGAACAGCCCACCGCTTGCGCCGATGTGACAAAATCCAAATTGCGAACCTGTTGAGTGGCGCTGCGCATAACCACGGCAAAGCGATCCCAGATCAACAGGCCAAGCACCCAGATCACCATAGTGAGGGATGAGCCTACAAGGGAAACAACGGCCAGAGCCACCAGCACAACGGGCATGGAGAGCCGTGTGGTCACAATAAAGTTGACCACCATGTCGACCCGCCCGCCGAAGTAGCCGGCCAAAACCCCAATGGTGGTTCCGATGACGCCTGAAATCAGCATTGCGGCAAAGCCGATCAGCAATGAGATCTGTGCTCCATGAAACAAGCGGGAGATATAATCGCGCCCCAAATGGTCCGTGCCCAATGGATGTTCCCACGTGGCTTTCGCGCTCTCGTGCCAGATGGGCGGAATCAGTTTGCGTGCCAGAACCTGGTCGTAAGGATCGTGTGGGGAGATCACCGGAGCCAAGATCGCCATCAAGAAAATGGCTCCCAGAACGATCGCACCAATCATAAAACCGGCATGGCCAAAAATCCGTCGGCGCAGCAGGGTACCCGGCGACGGCTCCATGATCTCCGCATTGAGTTGGGCAGGCCTGTCTGTGCTTACAGTGTCGCTCATCTCAAGCCACCCTTATCCGTGGATCCAGAAACGCGTTCAGCATGTCAGCAAAGAACGTTAGGAAAATGTAGAACACACTGAGCACCAAAACGATGGCCTGCATCATCGGAAGATCAGCGCGAAGGATGGATTCCCAAGCCAGGAATCCCAAACCGTTAATGGCAAAAATGGTTTCGATGACGATCGATCCCCCCAACATGAAGCCGAACTGCACCGCCGCTAAGGAAACCACCGGAATAATCGCGTTGCGCAGAGCATGTTTGAACAGCACGGTCATGGGCCTCAGACCTTTGGCTCTGGCAGTGCGGATATAGTCTGACGACAGAACCTCAAGCATGCCAGCGCGCGTCAAGCGCATCACGGCGGGCGTAACGTAGTAGCCAAGGGCGATGGACGGCATAATAAAGTTCTTCCAGCTGTCCGTACCAGTGATGGGCAACAAGCGCCATGTGATGGAGAACCACAAGATCATGGTCAGGGCAAACCAGAAACTCGGCATGGCTTGGCCGATCACCGCAATGGTGAGAGCGATCCGATCGATCAGGCTGTTCGGACGGATGGCAGCCACTACGCCAAGCGGGATCGACAGAACAAGCGCGAACCCCAGGGCGCAAGCGCCTAGAAGCATGGTGGTCGGCAGACGTTCAAAAATGACGCTCGCCACATCCGACTTCAGATAGTTGGAATGTCCCAAGTTCCCATGAAGCGCATTCCACAACCAATCCCCGTACTGCACAATGATCGGGCGATCGAACCCTTAGACCCGGCGCACGTTTTCAATGTCTTCCTGACTGGATCCCTCACCAGCCAGGGCAATGGCCGGATCACCGGACAAGTACATCATTGAGAACGATAGAACCGACACGGTCAACGCCACCAAAACCGCGACGCCAAACCGTTTCACCGCATAAACTATCATTGACTGCCCCACCTCACGGGACGAAGCGGCCGGGCAGCGTTACGCCACCCGGCGCAACCTCATGATATTACTTCCACTTGGCAGTGTAGAAACGCGGGATCTCGTCAGGTGTTGCCTTGAAGTCGAGATCCTTGGAGTAGGCGTAATACTTGGCGTAGGTGAACATTGGTAGCCAGTAAAGCTCGCCAGCAATTCTGGCAAAAGCCTTCTTGTACTTCTCCTTGCGCACATTCTCATCAATCGAGTTGTCGGCAATGTCGAGCATCTCTTTGGTGAGATCATCCTTCGCCGGATCGTCTGGCCCGTGCTTGAAGAAGTGACTGACGATGGCTGACACATCGGGGATGGAGTAGGACCCCCAGGTCATGTGGTTGATGGGCGTTTCGCCTTTACGCACGATGTCACGCAAAGCTCTGTACTGCAGCCAGTTCAGTTTTGCCTTGATACCAACCTTCGCCAAATCACCGATCACCGCTTCGGTGAACTCTCTTTGACGATAGCCATAAATATCGAACTCAAAGCCGTCCGGGTAGCCGGCTTCGGTCAACAGAGCCTTGGCTTTTTCAGGGTTGTACTCCCATTGAGGCACATCCTGAGTGCAGCCAAACTGATCAGGATGACACGCCGAGTGAATGACTTCTGAGGCGGGTCCCACGAGGTTCTCCGCTATGGCCTGGCGGTTAATGGCATGTGCTACCGCTTGGCGGACCTTCGGCTTGGTGAACACGTCGGTGCCACTATCACCATCCACATCGAAAGCCATATAGGAGATGCGGAACGTCTTAGCATTCTCGATGGTCACGGCCGGATTGTCCTTCATCCGCTCGGCCTGGTCTTTTGGAACATCCCAGATCCAATCCAAACCGCCGGTGAGCAGCTCGGCGAGTTGCGTGTTCATCTCAGAGATCGTGCGAAACCGCATCTTGCCGATCTGCGGAGTACCCTTGGGGCTGTTCGCCATATAGTTCGGGTTCTTCTCCATGACCACATGGGATCCGGCTTTAACCTCACCCACCATGTAGGGACCCGTGCCGACAGGCTTCACAACGCCCCAATCCTTTTTACCATCCGCTTTCGTTGGGGCACTGTCATAATGCCCGGATGGCATGATGAAGACGGCGTTCGCGAGATAGGCAAGAGCCGGCGGAAACGGTTTCGCCAGATTGATGCGCACCTTGTGGTCGCCAGTCTTTTCGGCGTTTTTGATCCAACTCACATTCCGGTATGTGAGCACCCCATTGTCCTTGTTGGACACGTGATTGAGCGTGTAGACCACGTCGTCTGCATCAAAGCTTGATCCGTCGTGAAACTTCACATCATCGCGCAGTTCAAGGTCGAGGGCCGTGTCAGTTGCCCATTTCCAGCTTTTCGCCAACAAGGGTTTGAACTCGCCGGTATCGATGTCGCGAAACACCAGCCCGTCCCATCCCATATGGCCCATGACCACCAGTTCGCGCGTGTTGTTGTAGTAGGGATCGATCACCGCAATCTCGCGGGTGGTCGCCCAGTTCAGCGTATCATCCGATTTGCCGGCGTAGGCATCTGCTGTGCTGAATGCAAGCATAGCGCCCACTGCCGCGCCCATAAAAAGGTGTGAAAACTTCATTGGGTGAACTCCTCAGCGTTTTTACTTTGCTCCCGAGCAACCATGCTAGCGAGCCGGGTGCTCCAAGGTCAAGGCGATGCGGGCCATAAAAGCAGATGCGCCAGACAAACTTTGCCCTACATACATACATTGTACACACACTCGTACAGCGCGCTGTGGTTATCACTCCGCTCTGAAACGGGCCATCCCCTCACCCTTGTCCTTGGGACTGGGACAAACAATGACGCATGATGTGTTATTGTTCGTCCCAAGCAGGGCGACCCCTGCCGGCTAACAAGTCTCTTACTTCAACGAACAAAGGGCTTCTACAGCCCGAACTGCAAAGCACAGCTGATGAAGAAGCCGCAGCCACCTGTAGCAGGCTATCTAGGTTAAACTCGTCATTTCGGCGTCATTTGCTTCACCTGTCAAAACTCAAAAAGAACAGTAGCAGTCTTGCTTTTTCGCTGATGATCATCTCTTAAAAGGGTACTGCTTTCTGCGATTCAGTTTTCAGGTTTCACGACTTCCAGGGCTGACACGGTGGTCATTGATCAGGCCGGAATAATGGGTTCGAGTCAAGTCGAAATCAAAGTTTGATAATTCTTCTTATCGAAGTCCATTGCGAGAGGTGAAAAGCCCGACCAGCAAGATAGTCTGAATCTAGTTGTGTTGGTTTCAAGTGTAGGTAAACTTATTGATATAAAATGCTCTTAAACAAAGGGTAAGTTAAAAAAAAATCACTCGGATCAAGTCCGGCCTTTCCCAAGGCTCGTCGCAGGAACACGGAATTGTATCAGGCCGGACCAACACCACTTTCCGACGTGAGTGCGGTGCCAGCCGGCCCCACCAGTCCTATATTCAGCCAACCGAAAAACACTAAAACTTGTCCACC
>JBCDDQ010000039.1:0-22493 GCA_039180225.1 Pseudomonadota bacterium | reverse complement strand
GGATGAACATCAGACCCATGCCGGGCCACTGGAAGACGCTCTCGGTGATGATGGCGAAGGCGATGATCGAGCCGAGTTGCAGCCCGGTGATGGTGATGACGGGCACCAGTGTGTTCTTCAGCGCGATCTTGAAGTGGACGTGCCGGTCGGGCAGGCCGCGGGCGCGACCGAACTTGACGAAGTCGGTGCGCAGGACCTCCAGCATCTCGGCGCGGACGAGGCGCATGATCAGCGTCATCTGGAAGAGTGCGAGCGTGATGGCGGGCATGATCAGGGAACGCAGCCCCGAGCCGGTGGCAAGCCCCGTGGTCCACCAGCCAAGCTCGAGCACCTCTCCGCGCCCGAAGGTGGGCAGCCAGCGCAGGATCACGCCGAAGAACAAGATCAGGAGGATACCGATCAGGAATGTCGGCAGCGAGATCCCGATCAGCGAAAGCGTCATGAAGGCGCGCGACAGGACCCCGTATCGTTTGAGCGCCGTGTAGACGCCCATGGGAATGCCAATGGCGATGGCCATGATGGCGGAGACGAGCGCGAGTTCGAGGGTCGCGGGCAGGCGCTCACCGATCAGTTCCGAGACCGGGCGGCGGTGCTGGTAGGAGAACCCGAACTCACCCCGGGCCGCATTGGCCGCGAAACGGGCAAACTGGATGGCGAACGGGTCGTTGAGGCCGAGGCGCTCGCGCAACTCAGCGCGCTCCTCCAGCGTGGTGTCCTGTCCGACCATGTTGTTGATCGGGTCGCCCACGAAGCGGAACAGCGCGAAGGCGATCAGCGCCACCGTCAGCATGACGATGACGGACTGTACCAGCCGCATGGTGATGAAACCGATCATGGAGCCCCCGAGGGAATCAAGGGTGCATCATGGATGCACCCTGTTGTCAGGTCACTTGTTGACCGTCACATAGCGCAGGTCCAGCACGTTGTCCGGGCGCTGTACGACGGAGACTTTCTCGCTGATACCCCAGCTCAGAGGCTGCTGGTGGAGCGGGATGTGGCCGACCTCGTCCTGGTGGATCTTGAAGGCCTCGTCGATCATGTCCTGACGCTTGCCCTGGTCGGTCTCGCCCTGGATCATCTTGGTCAGCTCCGTGACGCGCTCGTTGCAGTAGCCGCCGAGGTTGAATGCGCCCATGCCGTCGACCCGGCAGGACATCAGAGCCGAGAGCGGATTGTGCGCGTCAAAGGTCGACGGTGTCCAGCCGAGCAGGAAGAACGAGGTGTCGTAGTTGTTCTGCGCCAGCACCTTGCCGAAGTATTTCGACTTGGTCTGGGCCAGCAGGTCCACCTTCACGCCGATCCGTGCGAGCATGGACGCCGCCGCCTGGCAGATCTTCTCATCATTCACATAGCGGTCGTTCGGGCAGTCCATGGTGACCTCGAACCCGTCCGGATAGCCCGCCTCGGCCATCAGCGCCTTGGCACCTTCGACGTCGTAGGCCATGCGGGAATTGTTCAGGTCCTCGTTGAACCCGTTCACGGCGGGCGCGACCATCAGGCCGGTCGGCTGCGAGGCCGTGCGCATCACCTTCGCTTTGATGGCGTCGATGTTGATGGCCTGCATGAAGGCCTTGCGCACGCGCACGTCCTTGAACGGGTTTTTGCCCTTGATGTTCGAGGTGGTGAGCTCTTCGCGCAACTGATCGAAGCCGAGGAAGATCGTGCGGGCTTCAGGACCGGTGAGCGGCTTCACGCCGGAGGCATCTTCCAGACGCTTCCAGTCTTGAACCGGAATCGGATAGGCCATGTCTACGTTGCCGGAGATCAAGGCGGCCACGCGCGTGGCGTCCTGATCGATCGGCGTGAAGATGGCTTCGGTCACGTTGGTCGGGATCTTGCCCCAATAGTCGGGGTTACGGGCCAATACGGTTTTCACGCCCGACTGGCGCTCTTTCACCATGAAAGGACCCGTGCCGTTGGCGTTGAGGTTGGCATAGTTGCCTTCGTCGCCGCCCTTAACGTTGGTGGCCGCGACCGCCTTGTGCTTTTCGGCCCACTGCTTGTCCATGATATAGAAGATTTCAAGCTGCAGAGGCAGGATTGGGTCTGGCGCAGGCGTGATGAGATCGATGGTGTAATCATCAATCACTTTTGTTTCTTTGATGAGGGCGGCGACCACCTTCATATCAGAGCCTTCAGTGCTCAAGCGTGCTACTGAGAAGGCCACGTCGTCGGCCTTGAAGTCCGAGCCATCATGGAACTTCACGCCCTGGCGCAGTTTAAAGCGCCAAGTTGTTGGGTTGATGTTTTCCCAGCTTTCCGCCAGCGCACCTTCCATTTCCATCTTGTCGTTGCGTGCCACCAGGCCTTCATAAATGTTGCGCTGGAAGCCCAGGGTCATGGTTTCAAAAAGACCATGAGGATCAAGGGTCTGCAGGTCGCCCTGGAAGGCCCACTTGAAGGTCTCCGCGTTGGCCGCAGAGGCTGCGCCCAACATCAGGCCGCCGGCCAGCGCGGCGCGGAGCGCGGTTTTTGCGTGTTTCATCTCGTTACTCCCTGTTTCAGTTAGATGACCTTGTTTGCAAACAAACTCGTTTTCTTAAGGCTTCATCGAGGCAAGCTTTGCCCCGAAGCCGATGAACACCATGCCCGTCACCCCTTTCAGCCAGCGCTGAAATGTGAGGCTGCGGGCCGCGCCGCTCAGGCGCGCAAACAGCATGACCATGGCTGAGAACCAGATCAGATTCAGCATGGAATGAATGAACACCAAGATGAATGAGGCGCCGATTGCCCCGTGCGTCTGTGAGATGAACTGGGGGAAGGCGGCCAGATAGAACATGGACACCTTCGGATTGAGCGCGTTGGTGAGAAAGCCTTCCGCAAAAGCCTTGGTGAGCGTGCGCTGCCGCTTGGCCGGTGACACACCTTGCGGCGCGGCGGCGCCCTTCCAGGCGTCCCAAAGCGCTTTGAGACCGATCCAGCAAAGATAGGCTGCCCCCAGCATCTTCACCACGAAGAATGCCTGGGCGGATTGGACGAGTATGATCGAGATGCCCAGGACCGACAGAGCGCCGTGCAGATAGAAGGCACTGACAAAGCCGGCCACGTTGGCAAAGCCGGCTGCTCTGCCTGAGGTGGGTACGGTCTTGGCAACAAGCACGCCGTTGGGGCCGGGCGACATCACCAGGAGTGCAGCAATCACGGTGAAACTGACGAGCGTTGCAAGATCCACGGTGCTTGATCCTTACGCGTTGAACAATGGTGAGTGCTGCAAAATCGTCCCCTCGTTCGGTGAAGCTTCAAACGCCCAAGCCCTCACCCGGACAACGCCTCCGGTGGCAAGTCTATCCGCCCTTGGGCCTAAAGTTCAATCGCCTGTTTCGCTCTGGTGGTCATTTTTATGCCACCAAAGGTTCGTCTTTGAAGATCTTTCCGTCACGCATGACCAACGGAATGTGAGCGCCTTCCTGTTCCAAAAGCCCGATATCGTCGAGCGGGTTGCCGCGCACGACGATCAGATCGGCCTTGAAACCTTCCGCCAGTTTGCCGATTTCATCTTCCTGTTCAAAAAGTTGCGCGTTGGTGATTGTGGCGGATTTGATGGCGCCAAAGTTGCCCAATACTTCGGCTTTCAGGGAGAATTCATCACACTGATACTTGTGACATGGGCCCAGCAGATCTGTGCCGTGACCAATCTTCACGCCCGCATCGCGCGTCAGCTCAACGGCGCGCAGGCCTGCATCCACAATTTCACCCAGCTTTTGAATGGAGACGTTCGGTAAGCCGAACTCGCGCCCATGTTTGTTGAGTGCGAAATAGGTGATGTTGGTTGGCACGTGGAACGCATCTCTCTGCGCCATGAACGCGGCTGTTTCTGCGTCTATCAGGTTGCCGTGCTCAATGCTCCTGACACCACACTCCACGGCCCGGCGGACGGCCTGGGCGGTGTAGGCATGGGCCATGACGTAGGTGTGGTGCGCGTCGGCTTCCTCCACGATGGCGGTGATTTCGTCCCTTGAATATTGGGTATTGTGGACCGGATCAGTGGGGGAGGCGACCCCGCCGCTGGCCATGATCTTCACCTGGTGCGCCCCTTTGCGCAGTTCATCGCGCGCCGCCCTGCGGCATTCGCCGACACCATCGGCGATGCGCCCGAGTTGAGCCGTGGTGAGCTGAGCGGCGCTGCTGAGCGCGGTGGCGAATTCTGTCACGGGGCGCATGTCTGAGTGCCCACCTGTTTGCGACAAGGCAAGGCCGCACACCCTGAGCTTGGGCCCCACCACCAAAGCGTGATCCACCGCATCGGCCATGCCCCGGTCGGCGCCGGCAGCATCGCGCACTGTGGTAAAGCCGCGCATCAGCATGCCCTGCATGATCTGGGCGGCGCCGGCGAAGAGGTAAAAGGCGGGCACCGTAAGCTGGCGCGCCAAATCGAGCATGGTGGCCTTCACGTGCACGTGGGCATCGGTGAGGCCCGGCATCAAGGTGACCCCGTTCAGGTCAATCTCACGCGTGTCTGCCGGTGGCTTTATAGCCGTGTCTGAGATCTCTTTGATGCGGTCGTCTTCCACCAGCAGATCGAACCCTTCGCGGGCTTCATCCACGGTGCCGTCCACCAGGGTGGCATTGCGAAACAGAAAGGTGCTCACGCGGACGCGCTCCTCAGCTTGCCGGCATGGCGGTCTCCACAAGACGTGCCCAGTAAGAACAGCCTATGGGGATGATCTCATCATTGAAGTCATATTCGGGATGGTGAAGACCTGCGGTATCTCCCTGGCCCACAAACACAAAACAGCCAGGCCTTGCCTCCAGCATGAACGAGAAATCCTCGCCTCCCATGACCGGGGGCGCATTGTCGAGCACGTTGTCGTCGCCGGCAATCTGACGCGCAACGCCGGCGGCGAACGCGGTCTGCTCTGGATGGTTGGCGGTGATGGGATACTGCCGGTCAAAGAAGAAGTTGATCTTGGCGCCAAACGCTGGACCGATATGGTCACACAGTTCACCCATGCGCTGTTCCACCAGATCCCGCATTTCAGGTGTCAGTGTGCGCACCGTTCCGCTCATATGGGCCGTTTGAGCGATCACATTGTTGGTGTCACCCGCCTCAATGGTGGTAACGGAGACAACGGCGGATTCGACCGGGTCCGCACTGCGCGAGACGATGGTTTGGAACGCTTGAACCAGGTGAGAGGCCACAATAATCGGGTCGACACAGGCATGAGGCCGGGCCGCATGGCCGCCTTTGGCTTCAATGGTCAGCTCAAAGAAGTCCGCCGCCGCCATAAGCGGGCCAGGGCGGGTCGCGAACTGGCCCACAGGCAGGCCGGGCGAGTTGTGCATGCCATAGACTTCCTGGATACCGAAGCGCTCCATCATGCCTTCCTGGACCATCACTTGGCCGCCGCCGCCGCCTTCTTCGGCCGGTTGAAAAATGACGAGGGCCGTGCCGTCAAAGTTCCGTGTCTCGCTCAAGTATTTGGCCGCGCCAAGCAACATGGCCGTGTGACCATCATGGCCGCACGCATGCATCTTTCCATCTGTAGTGGATTTGTGGGGCAGATCCCGGATCTCATGGATGGGTAGGGCGTCCATATCGGCTCTGAGGCCGATCACCTTGCCGCTGCCGGTGTCTTTGCCACGGATAACGCCCACAACGCCGGTTTGGGCGATGCCGGGGATAACCTCGTCCACACCAAACTCCCTCAACTTCTGCTCCACGATGCCGGCCGTGCGGTGCACATCGAACAACAGTTCAGGATGAGCGTGAATATCGCGGCGCCACTCGGCAATCTCGTCGTGAAAATCAGCAAACCTGTTGATCGTAGGCATGTGGTATCTTTCAGGAGGTGGATGTGAAGAGGAGGCTTAAAGCCATTAGTATCGGCCCGAGTGCAGGCCAGCACAAGAGGTCTTGAGCAAAATCTGCAGCACCGGCGGCAAAGATGAAGAAGAATTTAAGTCCAATCTTTCCCGTAATCCATGGACTTGCGCCTTACGTTTTCCTATATGAGCGGTAACTGGAGGCAGAGCGGATCTGCCGTTCATCCGTGCGTACGCCAAAAGGCGGCGTCTGAAAGGGATTAATTTATGCCGTGGAGCAATCAAGGTGGTGGCTGGCAGGGCGGCGGTGATAACCGCGGCCCCTGGGGTCAGGGACCTAACGGATCAGGCGGGAACAAAGGCCCGCAACCCCCGGATCTAGAAGATCTTTTGAAAAAGGGGCAGGAACGCCTCAAGGACATTATCCCCGGCGGGGGTGGTGGCGGAGCAGGCGGCGGATCCAACCGTTTTATGTTTCTGTTGGTCGTCCTCGGTCTGGCCGCTGTCTGGGTATTCAACGCGGTGTACACCGTTGAGCCGGACGAACAAGGCGTTGTGCTGAGGTTGGGCGAATACAGCCGCACGACCCCTCCGGGCCTGCATTTCATCCTGTGGCCCGTTGAAACGGTCGAAACCCCGAAGGTTGCGGCGGTGAACCAGCTGGATTTCGGCGTCAGTTCCGGATCTCAAGAAGGCCTGATGCTGGCCGGCGACCAGAACATTGTGGACATTCGCTTCACGGTTCTGTGGAAGATCAAGGAAGCACGGGACTATCTGTTCAACACCCGGGCGCCCGAACAGCTGGTGCGCGTGGTGGCCGAAGCGGCCATGCGTGAGGTGGTTGGCCGCACGAAGGCCGACCAGGTGCGTACACAAGGCCGTCTGGAGGCACAAAACGCAGTCACACAGCTCATTCAAAGCACCCTAGATTCCTACAATGCCGGGATATTAATTACAGGTGTTCAGCTGGAAAAAGCCGACCCGCCTCCCGCCGTTATCGATGCGTTTGAGGAAGTTCAGCGTGCTGAGCAGAACCAGAACAAGTTCATCCGGGAAGCTGAGCAGTATCGCAACAAACTTCTCGGTGAAGCGCGTGGTGAAGCGTCCAAAATCGTGGAAGACGCCAAGGGTTACAAAGCCCGCGTGGTGGCGGAAGCCGATGGTGAGGCTCAGCGCTTCCTGTCGGTTTACGAAGAATATGCCAAGGCCAAGGACGTAACCAGAAAACGTCTCTTCCTGGAGACCATGGAGGATGTTCTGTCCAAGTCCAACAAGGTGATTATCGAAAGCGGCCAGGGTGGCTCGGGCGTGGTGCCTTATCTGCCTCTGCCGGAAGTTCAAAAACGTCGTACAGGCGCAGCTGCAGCAGGGAGCCAGTGATGAGCAATATTCTTAAACCGGCCCTTCTGATTGTCGCAGCGGTTGGAGCCTTCTTGTTTTTCTCCGCCACCTTTGTGGTGGACGAGCGTGAGAAAGCTCTGGTGGTGCGCTTTGGTGAGATCCAGCGCACAGTGCAAGAGCCTGGCCTCTATTTCAAAATCCCGGTTCTGGACGAACTGGTCTATGTGGAAGACCGCATGGTTTTCTTTGAAAGCGTGGACAAAACGGTTCAGGTGGTCGACGGTCGGCGCTACCTGGTGGATTCGATCGCCATGGTGCGCATCGTGGATCCTCAGAAGTTTCGGGAAGCCGTTGGCGCCAACCTGACGCTGGCCCGCGATCGGATCGACACCCGCATGGATGCTGCCTTGCGCCAAACCTACGGTAAGCGCACCTTCGATGCGGCTCTGTCTAAGGACCGTGCGGCCATGATGCGCGAGATCCGCGACCAGGTGCGCAATGAAGCGCGGGCGCTTGGCATTGAGATCGTCGATGTGCGCGTGAGCCGGACAGACCTGACACCGGACGTTTTGAACGACACCTACGAGCGGATGAACGCGGAACGTTTTGCAGAAGCTGCGAACCTGCGGGCCATCGGTGAGACGGCACGGCGCAGGATCCGCGCCGAGGCAGACCGTGAAGCCGTGGAGCTTGTGGCCAAGGCCAAACGCGAATCGGAGATCATCCGAGGGCAGGGCGATGGCGAGCGCAACCGGATCTTTGCCGAAGCGTTCAACAAAGATCCCAACTTCTTTGCTTTCTACCGTTCCATGCAGGCTTATGCGAAGTCGCTGCAGGGCGATGACACCACATTGGTGCTGAACCCGGACTCTGAGTTCTTCCAGTTCTTCGGCAAGAACCCATCGGCTCAGTAGAGAGCACGCGGAATGCGCGATCTTGTTACCGCGCTTGGTTTGGTTTTAGTGATAGAAGGACTGATCTATGCCGCTAACCCGGCAGGCCTGAAGCGAATGATGTCGATGGCCATGGAGATGTCCGAGCAAAGCTTGCGCATCGGAGGCTTTATCGCCTTCGGTGTGGGCTTTGTGGTTATTTGGCTCGCCAGATCGGTTCTTTAACGAACGCTGGCGGGTCGTAAGAAAGGTCCAGCGCACGCTGGTCTCGGGAAGATGAGGAATTAGAATGTCGAGCGCTTTTTCGTCAAAGGCCCCATGGCAGATTTTTTGTGGCCTGTTCGCAGTCTTCGCTGTGGTGACACTGTCACCTGCCGCCAATGCGCAAGGGCCGGTTTCGGTGGCCGATCTTGCTGAGCAGCTCTCTGGCGCGGTTGTGAACATCTCAACCACACAGAAGGTGAGAACGACCAGCAACAACAATCGCAATAGGCAGGTGCCCAATTTGCCGGAGAATTCTCCGTTCCGCGATTTCTTCAAAGACTTTTTCGACAATCAGCAACCCGGCCAACGCACCCCGCGTCGCCCGCGCCGCGCCAATTCACTTGGCTCAGGCTTTGTTGTCGACCCTGAGGGTATTGTGATCACCAATAACCACGTGATTGCTGATGCGGCTGAAATCACCGTGAACTTTGCCGACGGTTCAAAGCTTCCCGCCGAACTGATTGGCCGTGATTCTAAAACCGATATTGCCGTTTTGCGAGTGAAACCGGAACAGCCGCTGCAGTCGGTTGAATTCGGTGATTCCAAGAAGCTTCGTGTTGGCGACTGGGTCATGGCCATCGGCAATCCGTTTGGCCTCGGCGGCAGTGTGACGCTCGGCATCGTTTCGGCCCGCAACCGCGATATCAATGCCGGTCCCTATGACGATTTCATCCAAACCGATGCGGCGATCAACCGGGGCAACTCCGGCGGTCCGCTGTTCGATATGGAAGGCAAGGTGGTTGGGATCAACACCGCGATCATCTCCCCAAGCGGTGGCTCCATCGGGATTGGTTTCTCGATCCCGGCTTCAACCGCGACAGGCGTGATCAGCCAGCTCCGGAAGTTTGGCGAAACCCGCCGCGGCAAGTTGGGTGTGCGCATTCAGGTGGTGACGGATGAGATCGCTGAGAGCTTGGGCCTCGACAAAGCAAGAGGTGCGCTGGTGAACGATGTGACCGAGGGCAGTCCCGCAGCTGCCGGCGGCATCCAGTCTGGCGATGTGATCTTGGAGTTTGACGGTCAGGCCGTGCCGCAAATGCGTGAACTGCCGCGAATGGTGGCGCGCACACCGGTGGGCAAGGAAGTGGATGTTCTGGTGTCGCGTAAAGGCGAAAACATGACCCTGCGGGTGACCG
Organism: Pseudomonadota bacterium; assembly: GCA_039180225.1. Classification (GTDB taxonomy): domain Bacteria; phylum Pseudomonadota; class Alphaproteobacteria; order Rhizobiales; family CAJQND01; genus JAAEUE01. The sequence continues at coordinate 13,096 of JBCDDQ010000039.1, read as the reverse complement.
TGGGCCGGCTGGAGGAGACCCAGCAGGCATCTCTCACCAAACCCGATGCCACTCAGGAATCGGTGGACGAGGTGGAAACCGCCCTTGGCCTGAAGCTGACGGCCCTGAGTGACAATCTTCGCGAGAAGTTTAAGATCGACAAGAAGGTTGAAGGCGGCGTCGTGGTCAGCGATGTGGATCCCGACAGCATGGCGGCCGAGAAGCGGATCGTTGCCGGCAACGTGATCTTGGAGGTGGGCCAGGAGAAGGTCGCCACACCGGCCGATGTCGTGCGCCGGGTGAAGGAGCTTGAGAAAGAAGGGCGCAAAACCGTGCTTCTGCTGGTTTCCAACGTGAAGGGTGATCTGAGATTTCTCGCCGTTCGCCTGAAAAAGAAAGAAGGCTGAGGCCCTGCTGTCTCGAGCCCACGTTAACCGGTGGGTAACCCTACCGGTTAACCCGGTTGTTACTATATAACGCCAAGGTGCGAGCCAACTGGTCACTGCGGGATCAAAGTTGGCTCGTGTCTAATACTTCAATTAATCTGGAATCTCATCACGGCGATGAAGGGCCAGTTAGGCCGATGTTCGGCGCAAAGGCGGAAGCTGCGCCAGACACCACTTCAGAGCTTGTGCCGGCAAGCCAATATGTCTTGTTCGAGGAGGCCCCGCTGACCGGGAGCCAAATCCTGCAAGGGGCTGCCACCCGTGATTTCTACGCCATGTGGGAACGGCAGGCCCGGGTGAACGGACTGCCTTTGCTCGGCGAGTTTGATGCTGAAGCTGCCTCAGATAAGCAGCCTTTCCTGGTCATACACCGCGTCCATCGCCGGGGAGATCTGGCTTTTGAGCTGGTTTATGCCGGCGGAGAAGTCTCCACCATTATTGGGATGAGCCGCAAACCGCGCATGCTGAAGCCGGGTCCCGATTCAATCAACACCAATGATGTTCATGCCCGACTGATGGATGTTACGCTCAACCTGCATCCGCATTTCTGCGTGAAGACGCTGGGCTGGCAGGGGCGTGACATGACCAAATATGAGGTTCTGTTGTTGCCGTTTGGGGAGGCGGGCTTCGAAGGGGCCGTGGCGGTGATGAGCGTGATGAGCTTCTCCAGCGAGTTTGATCCCAGATTCTGGAGGTCGCCGGGCAGCTGAGCTTTAAGATGCCCCTAAGCCTTGTAACCACAGAAGACCATCCAATCCTGCATGATCCAGGCGCACTGAGGCCGCTTCGCGCACTGCAGGCTTGCCATGAAAGGCCACGCCCATGCCGGCGAGCGCCAGCATGCCGATATCGTTGGCCCCATCGCCCACGGCCAGCACCTCATCGGTGGTGATCCCCAGGCGGGCGCAGAACTCGTGAACGGCACTGACCTTTGCATCCTGTCCCAGCGCCGGTTCTTCCACCTTGCCGGTCAAAACGCCGTCTTCGATGATCAAGCGGTTGGCCCGGTGTTCATGAAAGCCACAGCGTTCTGCCACGAAGGCGGTGAATTGGCTGAAACCGCCCGATACCAGCGCCGTGTGGGCGCCGGCGGCCCGCATGCCCTGTACCAAATCGCGTCCGCCGTCGGTGAAGGTGATGTGCGCTTGCTTTACCTCATCGATTGCGTCGGTGCGGAGATCTTTCATGAACGAGACCCGCTCGCGCAGGGCTTCCTCAAAGTCGAGCTCCCCGCGCATGGCGCGCTCCGTGATGGCGGCGATCTGATCACCGACGCCTGCCAACTTGCCCAGCTCGTCAATGCACTCCTGGTGGATGAAGGTGGAATCCATGTCGGCGATGAGCAGCTTTTTGGCCCGGCCGGCCACTGGAATGTGGGCCACATCTATGGGCTGATCGCCCAGCGCAGCCCGCACGGCTTCTTCGCGCGCGCCGATGGGGCCGGGCAGGGCGATTTCGACCGCTTGCGGCGCCAGCCTCACAGCTTCAAAGCCTGCGCCAAGGGCCAAAAGTGCTGTGTTGACAGCCTCGTTGGGAACGCCAGGGCTCTGGCGGCTTGCAATCAGAAGAAGAACGGTGTCCATGGGGGCTCAAAGCTCTGGAATTTTGACCGGTCAGGTGCGTTAAAGGAGGGCGCATGGCATCGAGTTCACCACCCAAGCGCGCTCTGCTTATTGCAGGCCCGACCGCAAGCGGCAAGTCCGCAATCGCCGCTGAGCTTGCGGAACGCCTGAACGGCGTCATCACCAACGCGGACGCTCTCCAGGTCTATGGTCCCCTGCGCATCCTGAGCGCGCGTCCGAGCGCTGAAGAAGAGGCACGCCTGCCCCATAGACTGTTTGGGCATGTGGAGGCTCGTGAACGCTATTCGGTGGGCCGCTGGCTTGAGGATGTGGCCCCGGTCTTGGACGCGGTGTGGGCGGCGGGTGAATGCCCGGTGGTGGTGGGCGGAACAGGGCTGTATTTCAAGGCGTTGGAAGAGGGGCTTGCGCCGGTGCCTGAGGTTCCGCCGGAGGTGCGCGCGCGGGTGGCGGATTGGCATGCCAAGGAGGGAATTGACGGTCTCAAACGACGACTGCCCACAGATGAAGGTGCGGCGCTCGATCAGCACCGGCTGATCCGCGCCGTTGAGGTGCGCGAAGCCACCGGCCGGTCGCTGGAGGACTGGCAGAGAGAGCGCACCGTGCCCCTTTTGCAAGGGGCGTGTGTGGCCCGGGTGTTCCTCATGCCGGACCGGGAGAAGGCCTATGCCCGCTGTGAGGAGCGATTTGATGAGATGCTGGCGACCGGTGCAGTGGAGGAGGTGCAAGCGCTTTTGAAGCTGGACCTCGATCCGGATCTGCCGGCGATGAAGGCCATAGGCGTGAGTGAACTTTCCCGGCATTTGGCCGGTGAGCTCACGTTGGACGACGCATGCGTGTTGGCGAAGACCCAAACCAGGCGCTATGTGAAGCGGCAGATGACCTGGTTCCGCAGTCAAATGTCCGGCTGGCCGGCGGTGGCCCCAAAGGAGGCCGCTGACCGGCTGCTGACCGATTTGCAGCCCGTGGCCTGATAGAGATGAGCGGGATCTGAAAAGGAGATGACGTGATGTCCGTGACCCGTGGGCGGTGTTTGTGCGGCAAGGTGACCTATGAGTTTGAAGGCGACGTCAACTGGTGCGGCCACTGCCATTGCGAAAGCTGCCGCCGCAACACCTCTTCCGTCGTCGCCACGTTTATTGGGGTGCCGCGCACTGCGTTCCGCTACACCGGTGCGGAACCGAAAGCCTACACCTCTTCGAAAGGCGTGCGGCGCTTGTTTTGTCCTGACTGCGGCAGTCCGATTGCCTATGATGCCGATGCCTACTCTGATGAGATCCACTTTTACATTGGCACGCTTGAAAGCCCGCAAAACCTGCCGCCTCGCTTCCATGTATTTCACGACGAAAAGATACCCTGGTTTGAGATCGACGATGATCTTCCGCGCCATGCCGGGTCGGCGGCGGACTAGAGGCAATGGCAGAGGCTAAGTGGGGACGGGCGCTGGGGATCGGCGCGGTGCTGACGGGAGCGCTGTGCGGCAGCTCGGCGGGCATTCTGGTGCGCTTGGTTGAAGAGGCCGACGGGTGGCAAATCCTGCTGTTCCGATCAGTTTCGTTCAGCCTGACGGTGCTGCTGTTCATGATCGTGAAGGACGGCTTTGACCTGCGCCGCCGCTTTCTGTCCATCGGCCTGCCGGGCGTGGTCGTTGCTCTGTGTCTGGGCGGGGCGTTCATTGCCTATATCATTTCCATGCTGCTCACCACGGTGGCCAATGCCGTGTTCATCTTGAGCGCTTCACCGTTTCTGACGGCGCTGATGTCGCGTTGGCTTCTGAAAGAACAGATCTCCACTCTGTCCTGGATCTGCATGACGGCAGGCCTGTGTGGTGTGGCCTTCATGGTGGCTGACGGGCTCTTGAGCGGCACTGTGGCTGGAAGTGCCGTGGCTCTGATCGCCGCCGGGGGCTATGCCGCTTCCATTGTGGCCTATCGGGCGGGCAAGGATATCGACATGATGCCGGCCACCTGTCTGGCAGGCGTGTTTGCCGCCTTAATCAGTTTAACTCTGGTTTCGGACTTTGCCATTGGACGTAATGATCTTTTGGTGGCTTGCCTTTTGGGGGCTTTTCAGATCGGCGGCCAGTACATCTTGATCACTCTTGCAGCAAAGCACGTTCCGGCAACGGAAATCACCCTCTTGATGTTGCTTGAGGTGGTGGCCGCGCCCATTTGGGTTTGGATTGGTGTGGGTGAGGTCCCGGCACTGCTTACCCTGATTGGCGGTGCCATTGTTCTTTCCGCGGTGGCGGTTCAGGCTGTGGCCGGGCTTAAGTCAAATGAGGCAGCGGGCGCACCATGACCGTTCTGCGGGACTTTTCCGTTCAAGCGGCCACAGCCGGCCTGTTGTCGGCCTTTGTGGGGGCGGCGGCCTCGTTTGCCATCGTGGTGCAAGGTTTGAGCGCGGCAGGGGCAAGCCCGAAAGAGGCCGCCTCCGGGCTCATGGCGCTGTCATTTGCCATGGGGTTTTGCGGCATCTATCTCAGTTTCAAATCCCGCCTGCCCATCAGCATTGCCTGGTCCACGCCCGGGGCGGCGCTTCTGGCCACCACAGGAGCCCCTGAGAGTGGCTTTGCGAGCGCTGTGGGGGCGTTCCTGCTCACCGGGGTGCTGATCATCCTGGCGGGGCTCTGGAAACCGCTGGGGCGCTGGGTGAGCGCCATTCCGACGCCCATTGCCGGAGCCATGCTGGCCGGTGTCCTTTTGGTGTTCTGTCTGGCACCCATTCAGGCTGTGGGAGAGGACCCTTGGCTGTCCTTACCGGTGATTGCCGCCTGGGCACTGATGTTCCGCATCAACCGGCTCTATGCGGTGCCGGCCGCGCTACTGGTCACCATCTTCATCATTGCCCTTTCCGGCCAGGGCGTGCCGCAGGACGCGGCAAGGTTCTGGCCAGATCCCGTGCTGGTGGTGCCCGTCTTCGACATAGGCGCTTTGGTGGGCATCGGGCTTCCGCTCTTTCTGGTGACCATGGCGTCACAGAACATTCCCGGGATGGCGGTGCTGAACGCCAATGGCTATACGCCGCCCGCCGGTCCCCTGTTTGTGACCACCGGCGCATTTACGCTGGCGGCCGCCCCGTTCGGTGGCCACGCGGTGAATCTGGCGGCCATCACTGCGGCCATGTGTGCCGGAGAAGATGCCCATGCCGATCCGGCCAGGCGCTACTGGGCTGCGGTTGTGGCTGGGGCGGGCTATGTGGTCTTCGCGGTGTTTGCAGGCTTCTTCACCGCGCTGATCGCTGCATCCCCAACCTATCTGATCAACGCGGTGGCCGGGCTTGCCCTGCTGGCCACCTTTGGTGCGGCCCTGACCAGCGCGGTGTCGGACCCTGATTTGCGCGAGCCGGCGGTGATCACATTCATCGTGACCGCCTCCGGCCTTTCGTTTTTTGGGGTCGGCAGTGCGTTTTGGGGGCTCGTGGCGGGGATCGCCATGCACGCCATTCTCAAAGCCTGGCGCAAACCATCCACGTGATCAGCGCACGTCTGCCGCCCCGCACAGATCTATGGTGTTGCCGGTGGTTTGCGGTGCCAGGCCGCTGGCCATGAAAGTGATCACGGACGCCACCTCATCGGCGCTCGTGACACGGCCGGTGGGATAAAGAGCGGCCATTTTTTCCAGCCCCTGCTCAGCCATGACATCGCCCACCATCTCTGTGTCCACGAAGCCGGGCGCAACCCCGTAGGCGAGGATGTTGTCTTTGGCGCAGGTGCGGGCAATCGAGCGGTTGAGGGCCAGCATGCCGGCCTTCGAGGCGCCATACTGCTGATGCTCTATGCTGTCGCCCCGGTGGCCGGCGCGGCTGGAAACATTGATCAGGATACCGCCGCCTTGCGCCTTGAAGTGCGGAATGGCCCGGCGGCAAAGCTGTGCCGCAGCGCCCAGGTTGATGCGCATTGTGCGCTCCCATCCGGTCAACCAGGCCTCCAGCGGCAGATCGATGGGACATTTCTCATAGATGCCGGCATTGTTCACCAGAACATTGATCCGGCCACGCCAGGCCTGCGCCTCATCCCAGAGGCGTTCGGTTTGCTCCACATCCAATAAATCGGCCCCAACCACATGGGCGCGATCAGGTCCAAGGTCTCTGGCCAGCGCCTCTGCAGCCTCCGCACGGCTGCCGTAATGGATGATGGCAAAGCCGCCGCATTCCACAATCCGGCGCACGGTGGCCGCTCCAATGCCCCGCGAGCCGCCCGTGACGAGCACGGTTTTGCCAGTGAGATCGATCATAATGTTCTCCTCCGGGGTTAGACTTGGGGCCGCTTGCCCGCTACCATCGCCGGCTTATGAGCTTGCACTATACAAAAGAAAACAAGATCGCCCGCATTGTGCTGGACAATCCACCGGTGAACGTGTTCACGCCCGCCCTGCACAAGGAGTTCCTGGAGATTCTGCGAGATTTTATCGCCGATGACGGGGTTCATGTGGGGGTGTGGACGGGGGCCGGCGAGAAGGCTTTTTGTGCAGGCGACGACATCAAATCCGAACGACCCGAACGCAGCGTGACCGAGATGGTGGAGCGCGAGTTGGCCGCGCGCCATGAGGGGGAGAGTTTGGAGTATCCCGGTTGGGAAGTGGAGATTCAGGGCCTCACCCGTTTCAAGCCTATTGTGGGGGCCATAAACGGCTATTGCCTGGGCCAGGGCTTCATCTACATGATGCTGCTCACCGACATCCGAATTGCCTCAAGCACAGCCCAGTTTGGTCTGCCGGAGATCAAGTACGGTATGGGAGGGGCCGGCGGAGTGATCCGGCTGTCGCGCACCATTCCCCACACGTCCGCCATGTGGATGCTCCTGACCGGCGAGATGTTTGGCGCCGAAGAGGCTTTGCGCCACCACGTTATCAACGAAATCTCAAAGCCCGATGACCTGGACACGAGGGCCATGGACGTTGCCGAAGTGATCGCCAGCCATCCGCCCCTTGCGGTGCGCACCGAGATGGAAGCCTATCAGCGGGCCGGTGAAATGAGCCGCGCAGATGCTCTGGCCTTTGCGTCGCGGCTCTATCGCTTGCAGCGTGTTGCCATGGACCAGACGCCGCCGCTGGCCGATAAGGCGGGCGCATGAGCGGGCGGCCGGACCTGGCTGAAGTGCGTAACACCGATCGCGACATGCAGGCAGCGGCCATTCCGCAGACCCTCGGCGCCTTCCTGAATGAGCGGGCTGAAACCCTCGGCGATCAGGTGGCCGGGCATTGGTTTCAAGATGAGCTTTCCTTGACGTTCAGCCAACTGCACGAGCGTGCCGACCGACTGGCGTCTTCTTTGAGCGCTCTTGGGGTGCGCAAGGGCGCGCACGTGGCGGTGATGCTGCCCAATGTGCCGGAGACCTTGATTGTGTGGGGCGCGCTTGGGCGTCTCGGCGCGGTCATGGTGCCTGTGAACACCGGGTACACCGCGACGGAACTCTCGTTCGTGTTGAATGATTCAGATGCACAGTTTGTGGTGATCGATCAGGACTTTCTGCCCATCTTTACCGGGATTCCTGAGCTTCCTGAGATGATCACTGACCACAATGTGGTGGTGCGCGGCCGGGCGTCGGGTGCGCAGAAAGACCTTCAAGAGCTCATCAATAGGGGGAGCTTTCCGTTCGAGGCGCCCCAGGCTGTTGCAGCGTCAGACCTGCTTAATATCCAATATACCTCCGGCACCACGGGCTTTCCCAAGGGCTGTATGCTGACCCATGAGTATTGGATGCGTGCGAGCTATACCCTCGCCTTCACGCGCGGCGGAGCCGACCATGGCATTGAAAACGTGCTGGTTTGGGCGCCCTTCTTCTACATGGATGGCATGTGGCAGCTCTTGTCGGCCTTTTATCTGGATGCCACGTGCTACGTGGCCCGGCGCATGAGCATGAGCCGGTTTATGGACTGGCTGATCGCGTATCGGATCCACAGCTGCACGTTTCCGGAGCCTGCGCTGAAGGCGTTCCCACCGTCTGAACGCGATGGCGAAGTGCCGCTGAGATACATCTATGCCTTCGGCTGGCGACCGGAGAGTAAGCGCACGCTGGAAGAACGTTTCCCGTCCTGTGCGGCACGTGATGCTTACGGCATGACCGAACTGGGCACCGCGACAGTAACGCCCATGGCGGCGGGCGAGCGCAATTTCGCACGCACCTGCGGGCTGCCCGCTCCTGACCGCAAGCTGAAGATAGTGGATGAGGCGGGACGGGACGTGGCCCCCGGCACGCGCGGCGAGCTGTGGGTGGCCGGCCGCGGCATCATGTGGGGCTACTACAAGCGCCCTGAGGCCAACCGCCAGGTGTTCTGCGGTGAGTGGTTCCGCACCGGCGACATCTTCTATCAGGATGAAGATGGCTACTACTTCATTGTGGGCCGCATGAAGGACATGGTGAAACGCTCCGGCGAGAACATTGCCGCGCGGGAAGTGGAAGCGGTTCTGAACGAACTGGAAGACGTTATCGAAAGCGCCATCGTGCCGGTTCCCGACCCTGACCGGGGCGAGGAGGTGAAGGCCTATATTCGCTTGAAAGAGGGCGTGGCCCCTGAGAACTGCCCGCCAGCGCGCATCTTGGAGCTTTGTGGGACCCATTTGGCCAGGTTTAAACTGCCCCGCTACATCGCCTATGTGGACGACTTCCCCAGAACGCCGTCGCGCAAAATCGCCAAACAGCGCATGCTGGCGGCCGCTGACGATCTGACCCTTGGCGCCTATGACGCAAAGGAAGACACCTGGCGCTAGGCGCTGGCCGGTTTAAATTTTGTGCAAGAGGTGCAGGAAACGGGTGGGCGCGGGCGCCAAGGGCGCCTATGGTCCGCCCGTCATGACAACCGGAAAAGCCATTGAAAACCGCATGGGCCTGCTGGCCTGGGCGATGCTTATCACGCTCTCCATCCTCTGGGGCGGTTCCTTCTTCTTTGCCGAAGTGGCGCTGCGGGGGCTGCCCACGTTCACCGTGGTGTTCCTGCGCGTCGTGCTTGGGGCGGCGGTGTTGTGGCTGGTGTTCCTGGCGAGCGTGCCCAAAGCCAAGCGTCAGAACCTGCCGTGGAAGGACTTTCTGATCATGGGGTTCTTGAACAATGCTGTGCCGTTCTCTTTGCTTGTCTGGGGGCAAACGCAGATTTCCTCAAGCCTTGCCTCCATCATCAATGCCACCACCCCGTTCTTCACTGTTCTGGTGGCGCATGTTCTGCTTGCCGATGAGCGTATGTCCAAAGCGAAGGTTACCGGCGTGACGGCGGGGTTTGCCGGCATCGTGGTGCTGATGGGGCCAGGCGTGCTGGGCGGGGGCGATGTGGGTCTGGCCGGACAGATTGCGTGTGTGGGTGCGGCGGTGTCCTACGCTCTTGCTGCAACGTTTGGTCGCCGCTTTGCCGGGGTCGCGCCTTTGGCAACCGCCACAGGCCAGGTCACCTGCTCGAGCCTTCTTTTGTTGCCGCTGGTCTGTCTGGTCGATCAGCCCTGGAGCCTGGCCATGCCCGGGTGGGATGTGATCGGCTCGGTGATCGGTATCGCCGTGGGCTCCACGGCGCTTGCCTATATCCTCTATTTCCGCATCCTGCAGGTGGCCGGCGCCACCAATGTGGCTTTGGTCACGTTCCTTGTTCCCGTGAGTGCCATTGTCCTGGGCACACTCATTCTGGGCGAGGTGCTGAGGCCGGAGCATATTGCGGGCATGGCTTTGATCGCGCTTGGTTTGGCCATTATCGATGGCCGGCTATGGGACTGGCTGAGGCCGAGCCGGCCTACATAGGCACGCGGATCACCTGACCGGTGCGCAAGCGCGCAGACTGCTGCAGCTGATTGAAGGTTGCCAGAGTGGCCACCTCAACCCGGTATTGCCGGGCAATGCTGGGCAGCGTCTCACCGGGCTTCACCTTGTGGAAATAGTAGATGTAATCGCGGTTGCGGCTGGTGCCTGCGGCAGGTCTTGGCTGCGCAGCTGCAGCGATGCGCGATGGCGTGCGCAGCTCAGCGCGCGGCGGGCCGATACGCCCTGGAACGGTTAACCGCTGGCCGAGGCGCAATGCATAAGGCGGCTGAATGTTGTTTATGCGGGCGAGTTCTGGAACCGTGGTGCCATAGCGCTTGGAGATGGAATAGAGGGTGTCACCCGGTTGAACGCTGATCAGCACCGTGCTCGGCTGGGCGCGCGGCGTTGCAGCCCGCGGCGCGGGAATCGAGCCGGTCCGGATATGATCAACCCGGCCTGAGGGGATCGTCAGGCGCTGGCCAACGGAGAGCGCATAAGGCGGCGCCAGGTTGTTGGCGGATGCCAATTGCGGCACGGTGATGCCGTTCACCCGTGCCAGGGAGTAGGCGGTGTCGCCGGGGCGCACATAGATCTGGCGGCTGTGGCGCGTGACGGGAGCTGTGGAACCTGTGGTGATGCCGTCAGTTGCCTTGGGTGCGGGCAGGGGATTTTCCCATGAGCGGTCATCCAGATTGGACACGCCGCAGCCGCTTAGCGCACCCGCCAACGACAGGACACAGGCAAACCCCAACGCTTTTGACAAAGATCCCCCGGTGGCCCCGATGCGGCGCATAACTCTTCTCCAGTTTGAAAACCGGCTCTAAACCTGGCGCAACAGGGTTAATATTGCGTTGAAACGGTGGCTGGTTCTGCAACCTGGGAGTGGGCGCTAGGCGACGCCCAACTTCTTCTGCAGCTTGGTGCTGGAGGTGGTGTACTGGAACACCAGGCGCTCATCAGGATGGATGATCTTAAATGCCACCTGAGCCATCAAGGCCGCCTCATGGAAGCCGCTCAAGATGAGCTTCAGCTTGCCCGGATAGGTGTTGATGTCACCGATGGCGAAGATCCCAGGCTCTGAGGTCTGGAATTTCTCCGTGTCCACCTCAATCAGGTTCTCGTTGAGATTAAGGCCCCAGTTGGCCACCGGCCCCAGCTTCATCGTCAAACCGAAGAAGGGCAGCATGGTGTTGCACGCAATCTGCTCTTCGCCGTCCGGGCCCTTAATGGTTGCGCCGGTCAGCTGGCCGTTCGAACCGTCCAGCGCGGTCACCTGACCGAGCTTGAACTGCATTTTGCCCTCGGCGCACAGCGCGTGCATCTTCTGAACCGAATCCGGCGATGCACGGAACGCGTCGCGGCGGTGGAGGAGCGTCATGGATTTGGCCAGCGGCTGCAGATTGATGGTCCAGTCCAAAGCACTGTCACCGCCCCCCACGATGAGGATGTCCTGATCGCGGAACTGCTCCATCTTCTTGACCGAATAGAACACCGACGTGCCCTCATAGTCCTCAATGCCCGGCATCGGGGGCTTCTTCGGCTGGAAGCTGCCCCCACCGGCTGCGATGACCACGACGGGAGCGCGGAACTCTGTTCCGTCATCGGTTTTCATGCGGAAGGTGCCGTCGTCCAGTTTTTCCAGCTCTTCGACCATTTGATTGAAATGATAGCCTGGGCTGAAGGGTGCTGCCTGTTCCATCAGCTTGTCGGTCAGCTCCTGGCCGGAGATCACCGGGTAGCCGGGAATGTCATAGATCGGCTTTTCCGGATAGAGTTCGGCGCACTGGCCGCCGGCGCGGTCCAAAATATCGATGACCTCACATTTAATGTCCAGGAGCCCCAGTTCGAAAACTGCGAACAGGCCCACCGGTCCGCCGCCAATAATGACTGCATCCGTCTGGATCACGTCAGACATACTTCACGTTCCTCAATCTCATAGGGGTCCGCAGAGATGCGGACCTTCGGGGTCAGAATTGCTTTTCCGGAACCCGGACAGTAAGCCCGTCCAAAGCAGAGCTCACCTTGATTTGGCAGGACAGCCTGGAGTTTTCCCGAACGTCGAAGGCGAAGTCGAGCATGTCCTCTTCCATCTCTTCGCGCTCGCCGGTGGCTTCTTGCCACTCCGGTTCGATATAGATGTGGCAGGTGGCGCAGGCGCACGCGCCGCCGCAGTCAGCGTCAATGCCGGGCACCATGTTTTTGACGGCGGATTCCATAACGGTCATACCGTCCTCAGCATCCACCGTTTGTTGACTTCCATCATCCTGAATAAAGGTAATTTTTGCCATCTTGCGTCTTCGGTCTTTGCAGGCTGCAGTTGCGCTTTGCCTTAAACGCCGCGGGGCTTAAGGCTCCGCGGTAAAGCAAACCAGCCGGGGATATAGGCGAGACGATGGGCGAACGCAATGCGCGATATTCGCACCCTGGCAATATTTTGTGAGGCGGGTGCGCTCAGTCCAGATTGGCAACACACGTGATGGCCTCGTCAAAGGCCGATTTGAGCGCCTCTAGAGCGCCGGTCCATTCAGCGTCATCGGGCGTGGCCGACAGGGCCTCCAAGACCTCTGCCAGCTCTGCAACGTGATGCGCGCCTACGCCCCTTGCCGAGCCTTTGAGGGTGTGTGCTGAGGCTTTGCGCTGTTTGGGATCGCGGGTTTGGTCGAGCTGCTCAAGGTAGATCCGGCCTTGGGTGCTGAAGAGACCCAGGACCTCGCGGGCCAAGGCCTTGTCGCCCATAGTATAATGCAGCAAATGCTCCATATCGATTGCGCTTAGGCTGGGATCGGAGATTTGAGCTGGGGAGGCGGCGGAATGTGTCATTGTGAAGAGGCCCCTGATTTTGGCCAATTTGGCGCATTTGAAGGTTACCAAATGGTTGACCTCTTTCGGCCTTGGCGGCCGAGCGAGGGGCGCTGACCCAGAATGAATCAAAATCTCATATTAAATTCAGGGCCTTAAAAATCTTAACCAATATTTACGTTTCTTGACTCGGGGTGTATGCCCCTGGTTTATTAAAACGGCGAAATCGGCTATTAATTAGGCACTTGCGCCAAAAGGGACGGGGGGAGGCCTCTTCATCAGACCTCGGACAGGATAGCGCAAAACAACAAGCTGGCGGCGTGGTGTGGGTACACAAAATCGACAGAATTCGCCAGCAACGTACCGGTCACGTCCGTGTCGGTGTGGTGTGTGTGTTGATGTATCCTGTTCAAAGCCTCCTTTTTCGGTCCGGTTGGTCAAGCCTGGGTTGGCACAGAACGTGCTATTAGGCCTGGTGTGATAACAGTTTTGAGAGTGCGGGAAGTTAGTTATGGCGAGTACAAGTTCTGCTGATCCACGGAGATCCAATCCGCGTCGATTGACACGGC
>JBCDDQ010000038.1:0-22517 GCA_039180225.1 Pseudomonadota bacterium | reverse complement strand
CGTAAATCCTCCTCTGCCAACACAGATTCAGAAAGCCACTGATTTGAAAAGCCCGGTGAGTCAATCTGTCAGACCTGACGTATAATGGAGGATAACGCCCAAAGATTAACAGGACCGCCAATTTTTCTTACTGTGCACGGGGTTGTTTTCGCAAAAAGTTCTCATACCCCTCCCCCACCCCTCTGAGGTGTTATCGGGCGGAACGCTTGCATCCGCAAAGTGGGCACCGGTTTTCGGGTCAGACGCAAGCGACGAAGAACGCGAGCGATCCCCCGCTTTGGTCCCTCCAAATCCCGAGTAATCCCACCTGATCCCGTCTCAATCCAGCCCCTAGCTCGCCTGATAACACCTCTAACCCGCTAAAGCCCCTTCAACCGCGCCAACGACCAAACCGCAGCATGATGCGCAATCGCAATCCCCCCATCAAACACCGCCCCATCAACCTCCCCCACACCCATCTCCACCAACTCCATCTCCTCCAGGTCCCCAGACGCCGGCTCCCTCACCCGCCTGCACCCGCGATGGACAAAATAGTTCCCCACGCTCCCTCCCTGGTTCCCATTGTCCACAAACTCCCCCAGATGCTCCGCCTCGTGCGCCACAAGCCCCGTCTCCTCCAACAGCTCCCGTGAACACGCCGCCAACGGCACCTCCCCCTCTTCCCGAAACCCCGCCGGAAACGTCAGCGACACCCGTCCAGGCCCGTGTTTATACTGACGGATCATCAGGACACGTCCATTTTCCAGCACCGGCACCGTGATCACAAACGGCGACAACCGCACCTGATAGAAGTCCTCAATAATCCGCCCATCCCCAATCTCAACCGCCTGTTTGGTCACACGCACGTACGGCTGAGCGTCAAACATCACTGTCTCAGAAATCGTCCGCCACTCTTTCATCAGCCCACACACTCCAGCCTACAACTTCGATACAATTGAAACACGAAACCCGTCCCCCAGCAATCTGACTGAAACACCGCTCCGCCACCCTTCCGGCCCTCACGCCAAGGCCGAAAGGAGCCCCCGATGCCAACCCTCAGCAGCGTCAATCCCCTCCCCCAAAACGCCGGCAAAATCTGCCTCACCGAAGGCGGCATTGAAACCTACATGCAATACAAAAAGGGCCACGAGTTCCGCCACTTCTGCCTGTTCGATTTGATGGATAGACCAGACGCCATGGCCGATTTACGCACCTACCACGAGCAACTCATCAAAGTCGCCCTGAAGCACAAAGTCGGCGCCATCCTCGACGGTGTGCACTACCGCACCAGCCGCGACTGGGGCGAACTGCTTGGCTACTCCAAACAAGGCCTCAAAGAAGTCGTCATCCAAGGCATCGAGTTTTACAAAGACCTCGCCCGCCAATACCAAACCGCCGACAGCCCCATGCCCGTCAGCGGCGTGGTCGGCCCGCGCGGGGATGCCTACAAAGTCGGCCACATCATGTCGGCAGATGAAGCAGAGCACTATCACTCAGAACAACTTGAAACCATGAAGCAAGCAGGCGCGGATTTCGCCACCGCCCTCACCTTCGCCCAAGTGGAGGAAGCCATCGGCGTGGTGCGCGCCGCTCAAACCATTGGCCTTCCAGTCGTGGTCTCTTTCTCCCTTGGCGCAGATGGAAAACTCAAAACAGGTGTCGACCTTAGCGACGCCATCGAGGCCGTGGACAAAGCCACCGGCAATGGCCCGGCCTATTTCATGATCAACTGCACTCACCCCGTCGACTTTGCTGCCGCTTTCGAGGCGCCCGGCCCGTGGGTCGACCGCGTTCGCGGTTTGAGACCAAACGCCTCCTCTCTTGCCCATGGCGTCTTGTGTCAGCTTGGCCACCTGGAAGAGGGCAATCCGGTTGAGCTTGGTCAACAAATGGCAGATATGGCTCGCCGCTTCCCTCACATGAACGTTTGGGGCGGCTGCTGCGGCACCGACGCCGTGCATATCGATGAAATCGCGAAGGCCGTTTTACACGTGCGCAGACCCGCACAGCCGGCCCTTGCGGCTGCGGGCTGAGGGTGTGCAGTCACACCACAACCTCTGTTGACTTCGATCTTAAGGCTAAGTGAACCTGCGCGACTGACCATAGTGCCCATGGGGTCGATCAGCAGCGCAGGCTGGTCAGGGAGTGACAACCTTAGTCCTCGTACCAGATCCGATACCGGGCGGCAGTCGCAGAAAATTGCGCCATCGGTGTCATGATCGACCCTCCCGGTTGTCCAATCTCATTTGAGCGCAGCTTAGAGATCGAAGCATAGCCTAGCAATAGGGTATAAGGCTAGTGGATGGCGACGATAAAGATCGAATGCGACTAGGCCGAGAGCGCCCAGTCCCAATAAATCTCCCGGGCCTGCCGCGTCACTGGTCCAACTTGATAGTTGGTATCATCAAATGCCACCACCGGCGTGACCTTTGCCAGGTTGCCGGACATGAAGACCTCATCGGCGCCGTGGAAATCCTCAAAGGTCAGAACGGTCTCGTGCACCGTACGCCCCGCCTCACGCAACAGACCCATATGGCGCTGGCGCGTGATCCCATTGAGAAACGTGCCATTAGGCACCGGCGTGAACACCTCTCCATCTTTCACCATGAAGATGTTGGAGGTGGCCGTCTCAGCAACATTGCCCATGGCATCGGCCACCAATGCGTTTGAGAAGCCCTTTTTCATGGCTTCGCGCAGCATCCGTCCATTGTTGGGATAAAGACAGGCGGCTTTGGCCTCAACTGTTGCCATGCTTTGCAACGGCCGGCAAAATCGAGTTGTCGTCAGCGTGGCGCTGGCGCTCTCCGGCGGCATGGGGACGAGTTCCAGGCCGATCGCAAATCCAACGGACTCTGGATCCACAGTGATGAAACCAGGGCCAGGTTCGATCGGCCAATACATGGGCCGGATATAGATTGCCGCCTCGGGGGCAAACTTCTTCAGGCCGTCGCGGACGATGCCTTCAATCTCTTCCGGGGCCAGGGTGGGAATCATGTCCAGTGCTTCGGCGGACCGGTTGACCCGGGCGCAGTGAAGGCTCAAATCGGGAATCACACCGTTGGCCTGGCGCGCGCCGTCGAACACCAAGGTGCCGTTCCACGTGGCCTGGTCGCAGGCTCTCAGCACTGGCACGTTGCCCTCGTGCCAATCGCCTTCAAAATATGTCCAAACCACTTCGCCGTTCGGCATGATCAAACACCCTGTTTGTGAAAGCGCGCAAGAAGGAAGCCCTGTAGCACGATCACGCGCCAAGACCAAAGGCGTTGAAACAGCAGCCACCACAAATCACAGCACCCGCCTCGAAAGTCTGCTAGTCACAAGGGCGAGAGAAGCTGAATTCGGCCCACAACACTCAAATGACATCAGACGTTTCAACACGATTTGCCAGGCCCGATGACCGCGCCACGATCGGCCAACTTGTGGACGCGCTGGCCGCCGCGCTTTCTGAGGACGGTATCCCATTCCAGAAGACCGGCATTGGCGCGGCCATAGACAGCTTCATCGCGCAAGAGCGCGGCTGTGCCATTCTGGCAGAAGATGTAACCGGCCCGCTCGGTCTGGTGACGGCGTCCTTCAACCTGGCGCTCCGATATGACGGGGAATATGCCCAAGTTGAGGAGTTGATCGTGTGTGAGAACGCCCGCGGCAAGCGGGTGGGGGCAGCACTGATGGCCGCCGTCGTAGACGCCGCCCGGCAACGGGGCTGCGTGGAGATCGGCCTTTACGCTGTGCCGCGAAACCAAGCCTTCTACGAGAAGATGGGGTTTGTCTATGCCGGCCCCGACATGCGTATGACGCTCTAAACGGCTGCGCGGAGCGCCTCGGGGATTCCCGACGGCGTGGGGACCACCGCAACGCCTGCCGCCTCCAGAGCGGCTTTCTTGCCCGCGTAGCTGCCCACACTGCCCATAACAATCGCGCCGGCATGGCCCATCTTTTTGCCCGGCGGTGAGGCGGCTCCGGCAATGAACGCGGCTATGGGCTTTGACATGGTCTTGGCATACTCAGCCGCTTCTTCCTCCATACCGCCGCCGATCTCGCCCACAATGGCAACGGCCTCGGTGCGCTCATCTTGATCCAAGGCCACCAGCGCGTCCTTCGTGGTTGTGCCGATGATCGGGTCGCCCCCAATTCCGATGAATGTGGAAACGCCAAGCCCACCTTGAACCAAGTTGAGGCAGACCATCGTTCCCAGGCTTCCGGAACGTGAGATCACACCGATTTTGCCGGGCATAAAGATGCCTGGGTTGAACGCCGGCATGAAGCCGACAAAGCACTCGCCTACCGTTACCAGCCCGGCCGTGTTGGGGCCGATCACCTGGCAGCCTGCCTCCCTTGCCGCGGCTAGTAAATACATCACATCCTGCACCGGCACATGCTCGGTCATCACCACCATCTTCTTGATGCCAGCTGAAATCGCATCCAGCGCTGCCGCTTTAACGCCCAGAGGCGGAATAAAGAGGACCGTTGCATCAACCTGGGTCTGTGAAGCTGCATCGGCAGCTGAACCCCAGACGGGTCGGCCGATATGTTCCATTCCAGCCTTTTTCGGGTTCACTCCACCAATAATCTTCGTGCCGTACTCGGCCATCCGTTCGGCCCAAAATGTGCCCTGGCGCCCGGTGATGCCTTGAACGATGACGGTCTCATTGCCTCGCACGATCATTGCGCTGCCTCCACGGCGGCCTTCACCGCATCGTCCATGAACTCATAGGGTTCAAGCCCCAAACCATCGCGCGCCATTTGGATGGCTTCCTTGTCGCCGGTGCCGTGGATCGTGAAGAACACCGGAATATCCGGCTCCAGCTCTTTCCAGGCATTCACGACCCCTTCGGCCATCACATCACACCTGGCAAAGGCCCCACAGAAATTGACCATGAGCGACTTCACGTTGGGGTTCGCCAAGACGATCTCCAGCGCCTCTTTCGACAAGCGATAGGCTTCCCCGCCAATCTCCAGGAAATTGGCCGGCGCTCCGCCATAGTGACTGATGGCATCCATGGTGGTCATGGTGACCCCTGCCCCGTTTGCCAAAACCCCCACATTGCCATCAAGTTCAATGTATTTAAGGTTCACTGCATGGGACCTGGCTTCAAGCTCAGTGGTCTTGTCAGGCGACCCATGCTTGGCCAGGTCTTCCTGACGTTTCACACCGGAATCATCGAGCGTAAACTTGCAATCCAGCGCGACCAGATCTCCGTCCTTGGTCTGCACCAACGGGTTGATTTCGAGCAGCTCGGCATCATTGGTCGTATAAACGGCGTAAAGCTTCTCCAGAAGATCAATCAAAGCACCCTGATCGATATCGCCAAGCTCTGGGAGATTTGCGACCACTGCGTCGCGATCAAAGCCATGGCGAATGTCCACAGCCAACCGCATCAGCTTTTGAGGGTGCAGCTCGGCAATCTCCTCAATGTCCATGCCTCCCTCAGGCGAAAACAGCACCAACGGGCCCTTGGTCACCGGGTCGTTCAGCACAGCTGCGTAGAGTTCTCTGGCGATGGGAACTTGCGCTTCCACCAGCACCTTTTCCACCTCGTGCTCACCGATATGCATGCCCAATATACGCGCAGCCTCTGAGCTTGCTTCAGCGGCGTTCGATGCCAGAGCGATGCCGCCCGCTTTTCCGCGCTTGCCCGTGGGCACCTGAGCCTTCACCACGCAAGGACCGATCTTGTTTGCAATTGCACCTGCGTCTTCAGCCGAGCGGGCAAGATCGCTGGCCGGGACCGCAATACCTGCCGCGTTGAGAAGCGGTTTTGCGGCGAACTCCTCGAAATTCATGAGTGCCTATTTTCCGTATTTTGCCCAATAGTCGCCGAACAGCTCTTCTTCGCTCGGCTTGTCTTCGCCCACCGTGTTCACAAGATGGGTGATGTTGATGAAGTGGGAATAGTTGAGGTTGTCCGAAATCGAGTTGCCCGCCCAGGTGCCGCATCCCATGGACAAAGTGAAGTTCAGCCCATTGTTGAAGCTGCCGCCATTGCCAAAGGTGTGGGCCTGGTTCACCAGGACGCGCACCACCTTCAGGTCCTCAGCCAGCTCGGTTGCGTGCTCCGGCGTATTTGTGTGGATGCCGCAGGAATGTCCCACTCCCTTCACATCCAGAATACGCGCCACCTGATCCTTCGCGTCCGCAAAATCCGTCGCCCTGTAGACGGTGAGCACCAGTGCGAGCTTCTCATCCGAGAGCGGTTCATCGCGGCCAATGCCATCATGCTCCACCATGAAGAACTTGGAGGACTTTGCCTTATCCGCAAGGCCCGCCACTTCAGCGAACACATCGGCGTCCTTGGCAATCACGTGCCGGTTCAGCTTGCCATCCACCCAGAGCGTGTCCACCACCTTCTGCTTCTCATCCCCAGAGGCCCGGTAGCCCCCTGCCCGCTGCAGCGCCGCAATTGCATCCTCATAGACATCATCCAAAATGACGACCGCGTTTTCCGACGAGCAAGAGGTTGAATTGTCGAAGATTTTTGACGCACAGATTTTCTCAGCCGCGTCGTCAAGATCCGCGGTGGAATCAATAATCACCGGCACATTGCCCGCTCCGACACCAATCGCCACGGTGCCGCTTGAGTAGGCCCGACGCACATTGTTTTGCGAACCGGTGCAGACCACAAGATCGCACGCCTCCATGAGGCCTTGGGTCAGTTCCTTGGAGACCGGTGAGGGCAAGATCTGCACCAGGTCTTCCGGATGTCCGCCTTTACCCAGCTCGGCGCGCATCAGTTCTACCGTCTTGGCCGTGGTGCCGTAGCCTGCAGGAGACGGCGCAATCACAACAGCGTTGCCGCCTTTAACCGCCATCATCGCCTTGTTGACCGGCGTGGCTGCCGGGTTGGTTGAAGGGCAAACGGCCGCAACCACGCCCACCGGCTTGGCATACTTCACCAAGCCCTTCTCGGGCAGTTGCTCAATGATCCCGGTGGTCTTGACCCGCGAGAGATCGCGCAAGGTGCCAAATGTCTTGCGGGTGTTCTTAATGATCTTGGACGGCACATTGCCAAGGCCGGTATCCTCCACGGCCAATACCGCCAGGGCTTCGGCATTCTCAGGTTTATATATCGACCAGGCCAAAGCGGTCACCGCTTCGTCGATACGTGCCTGATCGTGATTGTCGAACGCATCCATGGCGGCGCGTCCGCGGGCAATTAACCCCTCAAGTACACTGCGAACGTCATCTGCGTCGCTAAAGCCCTTGTGTGCTGCAAGTGTCATAATGCTGGCCTCTCAGCGATGGTTATGTGCCTCGGTATGCGGCATCATCAGATTCAATAATTGGAATATAGCATTCAACTTTTCATAAAATCCTACGATCGTCAAGACTCAACGCCCCTGGCTCGTTACCGCAGTGACCAAACGTCTGCAATGCGGTCCGCCTTTTCGCGCATGCTCGGCAAATAGGCCAAAGCCTTGTCCAACGGCATACGCATATGCAGAGCATGGACAGACAAGGCCGCGATGGCTCTACCGGAGTGGTCCTTTATGGCAACAGCAATGGCAGAGAGACCTTCCACAAACTCTTCATTGTTAAAAGAGTATCTCTCAGAACGGATCTTGGAAAACTCTGCCTCAAGTGCAGCTTCATCGGCCAGCGTGTGCTGCGTGAAGCGTTTCAGGTCGGTTGCCCGCAACAGACGAGAGCGCACGTTCTTATGCTGCTCGGCCGCAATCATCTTTCCAATCGCGGTACAGTGAAACGGAACGCGGCTGCCCACCTGCAACTGTAACCGCAATGGCGAGATCCCCTCCACACGTTCGATATAGATGACCTCATCCTGGTCGAGCACACCCACATTGCAGGTTTCTTGGGTTTCTTCGACGAGCTCATTCAATATGGCACGCACAGGAGGCTGAGCACCCAAGCTGCGCAGCGCATGGGCCGACAAGAGCGTCAACTCTGGGCCGACCACATACCGCTCTTTCTGAGCGGACCTTAAAATGATCTTCTCATCCACCAACTGCTGGAGCACCCGGTGCAGCGTTGGCCGCGGCAGATTGAGCTGTTCAGCCAGCTCCGCCAGGCTCACCGCACGGTCGCTTTGTGCCACCAACTTCAGCACATCAAGCGCTTTGCTGAGAGCAGATCCGCGTTCGCCTTGTGCTTGCCCCGCCATAGACCTCAAATCCGATTCACAATTGACTCTCGTAGAAATTTCTGAAAATCTGAATAAAGCATTCCGATTATAACAAAAGACCAGTCAACTGGCCAGTCAATCAAAGACCAGGAATCGCAGGAAGGCAACGAGACCACGAGAAGCATTGCTTCATAAGCCAAACATGGTCAATATCACGTACGAGGAAAACCTCAACAATCCAACGGGGTTACCAAAAGGGAGAAAACGCATGAAATTCAAGAACTACCTTGCAGGAGCAGCAACGGCCATTGCCGCTCTGGCGGTTGCCGGAGGCACAGCTTTGGCAGCTTGTGCAACGGACGACCTGCCCGCTACGCGCGACAAAGCTGGTGATTTCCCGGCCCGCGCGCTCACCATGATTGTACCTTACGGCCCTGCAGGCGGATCCGGCCAGGTGGCCCAAGCCATGGCGCAGGCCGTGACGGAGCTGACCGGGGTATCGATCAACCGCGACCACAAGCCTGGCGGCTCAGGCACGGTTGGCATGACGGCTTACATGGCAACACCGGCTGACGGCTACACCGTGTTGGAACACATTGATGACGCCTCCAGTGCGCATGCCCTCGACTCCAGCCGCCCGAACCCGGCTGAAGACTTGATCCCGCTTGTGACCTCTCAGATCACGTTCTCGCAGATCTATATCCGCACGAACGAAGACCGCTTCACCGACTGGAAATCCTTCGTTGAGTGGGTGAAGGGTCAGGACGGCAAGGCGACCATCGCCAACGTGTCTAAAGAGGGCTCCATGGAACGTGTCACCATGAAGTTCATCACCGACGCAACGGGTATGAAGATCCAACAGATTTCCTTCGACAAGGGTGCACCGCGCTACGGCGCTCTGGCCGGCGGTCAGGTGGACGCTCTGTTTGAGCAGCCCGGCGATGTGCGCAAGTTCTTGGACGCTGGACGCTTCAAGCCGATCCTCACAATCTTAAAAGAGCGCCCCGGTGCGTTCGCCGATGTCCCCAGCATCGCCGATGTGGGCCTCGACTTTGAACCTCTGCTGCGCTTCCGCGGCTTCTACGTGAAGAAGGGCGCTCCGGCAGATCGTGTTGAATGGCTGCAATGGGCTTTCCAGAAGGCGTTCTGCACGGAAAGCTATCAGAAGTACAATGAAAGCAAGTTCATGAACCTGATCGACAGCTATCGCGATACGGCAGGTTCTAAAGAACTCATCACCTCCACGGTGGCCCAGTACCGCGAAGTGTACAAGGCCATGGGCCTGGAAGTGAAATAACACCGCTTGAGGCGCATTTGCGCCAATCCTGGCCCCGGCACGGAGCAGCCGGGGTCACTTATCATTAGGGTGTGGTATGGGGAATCTGAAAACCGGCCATTTGGTCGAAGCAGGGCTTTGGCTCCTGCTGGCGCTGGTCCTGTTCATTTATTCTTTCGAATTCAACAAATCGATTGAGATTTACAAATTTGGCGCAAGCGGCTGGCCACGGGCAATCATCCTGCTGATCGTGCTGGCCGCAATCGGCCAGTTGCTTTGGCATTGGAAACGCGGTGAAGGCGGCGCCACAAGCAAGCTCAATGCGGCCGCTGATGACAGTGTGGAGGCACCTGATGATCACTCCAGTCTGGGGTGGTATCTGCATACCTTTGCACTGGTGGCCATTCCCTTTGTTTACCTCAGGGTTCCAGACTTTGTCGGCGGTATGATGGGGCTTCCCCCGGATGGGCTGGGCACCATCAAAATGCTCACGGCCGCGCCATTGCTGGCCCTGTTTGCCTGGATGGCCTACCGCAACCAGGTGGGTGGCATGCTGGCTTTGCCAATCTTCTTTGCGGCCCTTCTGGAAGATATGGGGTTTTATGCCTTGGCGCCTTTGTTCGCCATGGGGGTGATGTACTTGATGGGAGAGCGGCGGATCAAATGGATGGCGGGCGTTGCGGCGGGCGTCTTCGGCATCCTTCTCCTGCTCTTCGTAAAGCTCCTTTACGTGGGGTTGCCCACGGGCAACGTTCGCCCGTTTTACGACTTTGGCAATTGGGTTGTTACGGTTCTACAGTAGGCTGGCTGGGACGCTGATATGGACGCATTCACCAACTTTGCAAACGGAACGGTTGCTCTCTTCAGCGACCCACTGGGCATCGTAATCTTTCTGAGCGGCGTTGTCGGTGGCATGTTGTTCGGTGCCATTCCCGGCGTCAGCATGCTGACCCTGGCCGCCATCCTCCTGCCTTTCACAGCCCACCTCAGCGCCGAGCACGGCATCATGCTGTTTTCGGTGATCTACTGTACTGGCGTTTACGGCGGTGCCATTACGGCCATTCTGTTCAACATTCCAGGTTCGCCCGAAAACGCACCAACCGCGTTTGACGGGTATCCGATGACGCAAAAAGGCCAGGCAGGCCGCGCTGTAGGGGCCGCCGTCATGTGCTCGGCCATTGGCGGAACCGTCTCCGCGGTCCTGATGATGCTGGCCACGGCGCCCATTGCCGACTGGGCCATCTCCGCCTTCGGCCCGCCGGAGATCTTCGCGCTTGTCTTCTTCGGTCTGGCGGTTGCCGCCTCAGTGGGCGCTAAGACGATCTGGAAGGGTTGGCTCTCGATCCTGGCCGGGCTGATGATTGCCGTCGTGGGCCTTGACCCCGTGGGCGGGATTGAACGCTACGATTTCAACATGCCTTACCTGTTGGCCGGCATTCATTTTATTCCGACCATCCTCGGTTTCTTCGCTGTGTCTGAAATCATGGTCCAGGCCGAGAAGAAGGCAACAGGCGCCTATTCCGCGCCCAAGCTGAGCGTGGACTTCCCATCTTTTGCGGAATTGTGGGCCCATAAGTTCGCGGTGCTCCGCTCCATCATCATCGGCTTTTTCTGCGGCATTCTGCCGGGCATCGGCGCAACGCTGGCAGCCTTTATGGGCTACAACGAGGCTGTCCGCTGGTCGAAGGAGCGCTGGGAATTCGGCAAAGGTAAGCTGGAAGGCGTAATCTCCTCTGAAACCGCAAACAATGCGGCCACTGGCGCTGCCATGATCCCGCTGCTTGCCTTGGGCCTTCCAGGCGGTGCCTTGACCGCCATGATGGTTGGTGTGTTCCAAATGCACGATATGGAACCAGGCCCGCTGGTGTTCCTGAACAGCGCCGATCTGGTGTGGGTCGTGTTTGCGGCCATGTTCTTTGCAAACCTCTCTATCCTTCTAATTGGGTTTTTGGAGACGAAAACCATCATCAACCTGCTGCGCATTCCGTTCCAGTTCCTGGCTCCACTGATCCTGATGTTGGCCACGGTAGGCGCATATGCGGTGCGCGGACTTGTCATCGACGTTGTGGTTATGTTCGTCGCAGGCGTTGCGGGCTTCTTCCTGCGCCGCACCGGGTATTCGGTGGCCGGGATCGTTCTTGGCCTAATTCTGGGAAAAATTGGCGAGCAGACGTTCGCTCAAGCCATGCAAATGCTGCACTATGAATGGACGGGCTACTTCAGCCGCCCCATTGGCCTTGCTCTGCTCATCGCCGGTTTCCTTACACTTGGTGCCAGCGCGTACAGAGCGTTCTATGCTGCCCCTGCGCAAGAACCGGAAGAAGAAACCAAATCTGCCTAGAACTTGGCTTTTTGCACACAGACTTTCTTAAGAGGTTGTTGCTACCCATATAGCCTCGGGGCTGGCTAGACTTTCCATCACATGTGCAGCCGCCGGCTAGGTGAGCTGATGAAGCCTGGGACGAACATTCTTGTGGTAGACGATGACCCCAGCATGCGGGGCATCCTGGAGAGCTACTTTACCTGTGAGCACAATGCCTGTGTGACCGCAGCTGAGAACGGCATGCGGGCCCTCACCATTCTCATCGAAAACCCGGGGAAATTCGAGCTGATCCTATGTGATCTCAACATGCCGGAAATGGATGGCGTTCAGTTTCTGCGCCATATCAACGACCTGAATTATGACAGGCAGCTTGCGGTGATCAGCGGAGAAGACACAAGCGTCTTGAATGTCACGCGGGACATTGCCTCCTACTACAGTTTCGATTTGATTGGCGTCCTCAGCAAGCCGTTGGACACTCAAAAACTGTCTCAGCTCGCAGCGGCTGCCCTGCCCAGCGCGCCGCGCGAAAAGACAGCCGAAGGACTTCAGGTCACACCACAAAAGATCCAGGATGCGATCGCCCAACAACAGATCGTGCCATTCTTCCAGCCGAAAATCGACATCCACACCGGCAAGGTGACAGGCGCAGAAGCACTGGCCCGGTGGATTGACCCGGAGGTTGGCCTCATCCAACCATCCAAGTTCATCGATGCTGCTCATGCCACAGGCCAGATGCGGGCCCTGTCCGCCAGCCTTTTGCGGCAATCGATCGCCAGCTGTGCTCAATGGCACGCCAGCGGGCTCAATCTGAAGGTTGCCATCAATCTAACGCCTGACATCTTTGAATGGCTGGAGTTCCCAGATGAGCTGGCGGCACGGGTGGACGCTTCCGGCATTGAGCGCTCCGACGTAACCCTTGAGATCACCGAAAGCAGCTTCCTGAAGCAGAACACCACGGTGCTCGAAGTGCTGGCCAGGCTGCGCATTCAAGGGTTTGATCTGGCCATTGATGATTTCGGCACTGGCTTCTCCAACATTGAGCAGCTGCGCAAGTTCCCGTTCTCCCAGCTCAAGATCGACCAATCCTTCGTGCGCAATGCCGCCAAGGACCGCTTTGCCCGCGCCAGCGTTGAGGCCAGCGTGCACCTGGGCCGCGAGCTCAACATGCGGATCGTTGCAGAAGGTGTGGAGGATCAAGACGATTGGGAGTTTGTCGCCCAATGTGGGGTCGATGAGGTCCAAGGCTTCTATGTGGCCAGACCCATGCCGGAAGAAGAGTTCTTCGAGTGGGTCCATCGCACAACGGCCGCCAGATACAATGCCGAACAGCAGGTGGCAAATGCTGCACACCAGGATGTGCAGACACCCGACACTGCAGCCTCAGAAGAGTGGAGCGACACGAAAACGGCGTCTGCCTAGCCGCGTGCCCTCACAATCTCCAGAAACTCCCTTGCGTTCAGGCTAGCGCCGCCCACCAGCGCACCGTCCACATTTTCTGTGACCATAAGTTCGCCCGCGTTCGCCGGCTTGACCGAGCCTCCGTAAAGCACCCTGACCCGCTCCGGCACACCGTCTGTCATCAACGCGCCCAGGCGCTTTCTGATATGACCGTGAACGCTCGCCACATCTTGCACGGTTGGGGTCAGGCCCGTTCCAATCGCCCAAACAGGCTCGTAGGCGATCACGGTGTTCTTTTCATTGGCTGTTGCGGGCAGTGATGCTTTCAGTTGATGCCCAACCACCTTGCGTGCCGTTCCGGCCTTGCGCTCTGCCAGTGTTTCGCCGACACAGATTATGGCTATCAGCCCGGCGCGGTGGGCCGCAGCAGCCTTTGACCGCACCAGCATGTTGGTTTCACCGTGATCGGCACGGCGCTCGGAGTGGCCGACAATCACAGCGCTGGCGCCTGCATCTTTTAGCATTTCTGCCGACACATCGCCGGTATGCGCTCCTTGGGAAGAGGCGTGGCAGTCCTGCCCACCAAGTTTGAGCTTGCTGCCCTTAACCGCCTCCTTCATGGGCCGCAAAAGGGTTGCCGGTGGGCAAATCATCACATCACACGAGGCCGGGTTCTTGGCGAGCGATGCCGCAATCGCGCGCGCCTCACGGAGCGAGGATTTCAGACCATGCATTTTCCAATTGCCGGCCATCAGAGGCCGTGGCGTACGCCGCATCCGCTCCATCTCCCAGATCGATTGGCGAATGAATGGCATTTAAAAGGGAAACTCCGCAAGTCCACCTGCCAGATTTCCACAAACCTGAAGGGCAAGCCACAGATGGCGGCTTTTCTCTGACACGATAAGCGGTTAGGACACCTGCCATGATCCTCGCATTGATCATCGCTGCTGCGGGTGGGTGGCTGGCCTCTTTGGCGGACATCCCGCTGCCCTGGATGCTGGGGGCCATCGGCGCCACGCTGATTGCCGCCTTGGCAAGGCTACCGGTGGCTTCTCCACGGCCTCTCACTTTACCGATGCGGGCGGTGCTGGGCGTTTTGCTTGGAGCGTCGATCACCCCAGAACTCCTCGCCCAACTGAGCGCTCTGGGGTTCGCCTTCTTGGCCGTTCCGCTTTATGTGATCATCACGGCGGGGTTGGGCCTCTTCTATTTCATAGCCATCGCCAAGATGGACCGGTCTGAAGCGTTCTTTGCAGCCCTGCCAGGCGGTCTCTACACCATGGTGACCTTCGCGGAAGATCTGGGCATCTCCATCCGGCGCCTCGGCCTCATCCACACCATGCGGGTCACACTTATCGTCCTCTTGCTGCCCTTCGTCATCGAAGGTCTGCTGGGCCAAGATCTGACGCAGACCTTAACTGGCGGCAAATCGATCATGGAAATGGCGCCCCCCACGCTTGGCGTCATGCTGGTCATCGCGCTTGCAGGTTGGTGGCTTGCAGAGCGAACCAAGCTGCCCGGCGGCATCATGATCATCCCCATGCTCATCACCGCGGCGTTGCAACTGGCCGGCATGACGTCGGCGGCGGTTCCCACAGAACTGGTGATCATTGCGCAAGTTGTGCTCGGCGCGTCTATTGGTGGGCGGTTCATTGACCTTGAAATGCGAGAGATCACCAACGCGCTTGTGCATTCCTGCGGCTATGTGGCCCTGGCGCTGGCGGTCACCACCCTGACAGCCCTCGTACTGTCCGCCACAACGCCGGTCAGTTTATGGGCTGGCATCATTGCCTTTGCCCCGGGAGGGCTTGCTGAGATGAGCCTCGTGGCCCTGGGGCTGGGCCTCAACGTAGGCTTTGTGGTGACCATTCATATCAGCCGCATCCTGTTCGTGGTGCTGACAGGGCCGGTTGTCTATCGCCTTGTGGAAAGACGACTGCAAAAGCAAGAGGCGTCTAAGACCCCGCCTTCTCAATCAACTGACTGAGCTGCACGTAAAAGTGAGCTTCTCCGGGATAGCCCACAATCCGTCCGATTTCTCGTCCATCCTTCACCAGCACGAACGTGGGCGAGTAGAGAATGTCTTTGATGAAGGCAAGATCGCTCGGATAAGGCGGATGCATGCTGAGCCGGCGCAAGGGTGCGCGTTCGCCCTCCCATGTCTTGTGATAGACATTGCCCACTTCCTTGTCCCACATGGCGCACCAGGGACATCCCACACGGTCAAACATCACCAGCTGCAATTGGCCTGCAGCCTTGGCCGAAACAGTGCCAAGCGCCAGGGAGCCCAATATCAGGGATCTGCGGGACAGAGACTTCATAGAAGCTTTGTACCTCAGCGGAGCACCACTAGAAACTCACCACGTTGTGACGTGCCGCTGCCGGCCGCGCGCTGACCCGGTCAAACCAGGCGGCAACCGCACTGTTGTCTCCAAAATCATGCCCTACGAACAACCAGCGTGACGCGCTCACCGCGCAGACCAGATCGGCAAGAGTGAATCTGTCACCTGCCAAATAGTCCTGCCCGCTCAAAATGCCGTCCATAATGCCAAGACACCGGCGAGCCTCTGCAACCAACCTGTCAAACTTTGCCTCCTTGGCCACGGCAAGATCATCAGCTTCCCGCGCCGCCAGGAACATTGGGAACATGGCCGGCGCCAGATGGGCCACGTTCCAGTCCATCCACTTTTCCACTTCAAACGCCGCAGCGGGATCTGAGGGGTAGAGAGCGTCCCCACCATAGGTTCTGGCCAGATAGCGGCAGATCGGTTGGGACTCCCACATGATCAAATCACCGTCTTGCACCGTGGGGACCCGGCCGTTCGGATTGTTGGCCAGATATTCAGGTGTGTCCAGACCGCCAAACTCGCGCCCTCGGTCAATACGCTCGTACTCAACCCCCAGCTCGTCCATGGTCCAAATGACCTTCTGCACGTTCGATGACGAGGCCCGTCCCCAAACTGTGATCATGTGCAACCCTCCTGCCAATGGCCTGTTGATGGTTTAAGGACACCAATAAACCTGCGTGGCCTGGATGTCATTGCGCAAGATCGCCCGTACGGGCATTTCCGCTTCAGGCCCATTCCCCATCGCCGCGTTATAGACCGTGCGCTTGTCGGTGCCTTCAATGTGGAGCGCAAGGAAGTTGGTGTTGATCAGCGCTCTGGGTGTAAGGGAGAGACGCAGCTCAGGTTGTGAGGTCGGGCTCAACACTATGGCAGCATCTGCACCGGGCGAGAGCGCTTGAGCGATCTCAGGCGCATCCGGGAACAGAGACGCCGTGTGCCCATCTTTCCCCATGCCCAAGATGACGGCATCAAATGGACGATCCATGCCGGCAACGTCATTTGCCAGCGCACTGGCAGCCTCTTGGGGTTTGAGATCAGTGCCATAAAGCTCAGAGAAATGTGCCTCTGCCGGCAGCAGGTGCTCCTTCACAAAAGCCGCATTTGAACGCTCGGAGGTTGCGGGAACCCAACGCTCATCGGCCAGGAAGACGCGGATTGACGCCCAATCCAGATCCTCAGATCGAAGCTCAGCGAAAAACCGCAGCGGCGTGCGTCCACCAGACACCACCAGCCGGGCCAATTGGCTGGAGGCAATCGCACTGCGAAGGTGTGTTGCGGTTTTGCTGGCCAGCGCTGAAGCCAGTTCGGCGCTTGAGGCGAACGTGTTGAGGACAGGCCCGCTCACGCCATCTCATCCTCATGCCAGGTGCGGCCATCGCGCTCAATCAGGGCGATGGATGCGGTGGGGCCCCAGGTGCCCGCAGCATACCCGTGGGGCTTCACCCCCTGGGCCTCCCAACCTGCCCGGATAGGATCAATCCAACGCCAGGCCGCCTCCACCTCATCGCGGCGCATGAAAAGTGTAAGGTTGCCCCGCACCACATCCATAATCAGCCGCTCATAGGCGTCGGGTTGGCGCACATCAAAGGTTTCCGCAAACGTCATGTCCAACGGCACTTCCACCAGCCGCATGCCGCCCGGGCCCGGCTCCTTGATCATCAGGCTGAGCTTCACACCCTCATCCGGCTGCAAGCGGATGATGAGCCGGTTGGCCGCAACCGTGCCAGCGCTCTTGCCAAAGATTGAGTGGGGAACGTCCTTGAAGGCGATCACGATCTCAGAGACCCGTGCCGGCAACCGCTTGCCGGTTCTCAAATAAAACGGCACACCCGCCCAGCGCCAATTGTCGATCTCACATTTCAGTGCCACGAAGGTTTCCGTGCCGCTCTCCTCACCACTGATTTCCTCAACATACCCTGGCACCGCTTTGCCATCGACGGCGCCGGATTTATATTGCCCGCGCACGGTGACCGCCTCAATACTGGCCTCATCGATCGGGCGCAGAGCACGCAAGATCTTCAGCTTCTCATCGCGCACCGCATCTGCCTCAAATTCTGAAGGGGGCTCCATCGCCGTCAGACAGATCAGCTGGATCAGGTGATTCTGCACCATATCGCGAAGCGCGCCCGCATGGTCGTAATAGCCGCCCCGTGACCCCACCCCGAGGCTCTCTGCCACGGTGATCTGCACGTGGTCGATATGGGCTGAGTTCCACAATGGCTCAAACAGCGCATTGGCAAACCTCAGCGCCATCAGGTTCTGAACAGTTTCCTTGCCCAGATAGTGATCAATCCGGAAGATCTGATCTTCAGAGAAAATCTGACCCACCGCATCATTGATCTCATTGGCCGTCTTAAGATCGCTGCCCAGGGGTTTTTCCAGCACCACGCGGCAGCCATCACACACCAGGCCATGATCTCCCAAAGACTTGGCAATGTCGCCGAACAGGCGCGGAGCGGTGGCCAGATAGAAGCTGCGGATCCGGCTCGGGGCGGCGTTCAGCGTATCAGCAAACTCCGCCCACCCGTCAGGCGTCAGCACATCCAGATGATGATAGTAGAGCCTCTCTTGAAATCTGGCGCTGGTGTCCGAACAGACGGCCTTCCCAGGAAGATGCGCCTTCAGTGCCGCGGCGGCCTTCTCGCGGAACTGCTTGTGGCTCAACGCTTCCCGGGAGACCCCGATGATGCGGCTCTCTGCCGGTATCTGGCCCGCCCTGTCGCGCAAATAGAGCGAGGGCAGCAGCTTGCGACTGGAAAGGTCGCCGGTCCCGCCAAAGATCACGAAATCAAACGGTTCAACCGGGATGGTCTGGGAGGTCATCGTGTGGGAAGCCCAATATGCGCGCGGTGGCAGTGTGGCCTAGTAGGCGTTTTCAGAGTTCATCAACAATGAAATAGGCGTTTTCAGCAGAATCTTCAAATCAAGCAGCACCGACCATCGGTCGATATACTCAAGATCATACTTCACCCGGTTGGCGATTTTCTCAACCGTGTCGGTCTCCCCGCGCCAGCCGTTCACCTGGGCAAGGCCGGTGATCCCAGGCTTAACCTTGTGACGCGCAAAATAGCCTTCCAGCACATCTTCATAGAGATTGTCGCCGGTCTTGGCTTGCGTCGCGTGGGGACGTGGGCCCACAAGCGACAGCCCGCCGCTGAGAACATTGAAGAATTGTGGCAGCTCATCAAGGCTGGTCTTGCGGATAAAGCGCCCCACATTCGTCACGCGCGGGTCATCCTTGGTCACCAGTTTGGCAGCGTCCGCATCGGTCATGTCGGTATACATGGAGCGGAACTTATAGACCCAGATCAGCTCATTGTTGAAGCCGTAGCGCTTCTGTTTAAACAGTGCCGGTCCCTTGGATTCAAGCTTCACGGCCAACGCAACAAGCGCCATGACAGGCGCAAAGGCAACGATGAAGAACAGCGCCAAAACCCTGTCGAACACCGACTTTATGATCCAAGACCACCCCAGAAGAGGTCGGTCGAACACGGTCAACAGCGGCAAATCGCCGAGAAAGTCATAGGAGCGCGGAGAGAACCGCAGCCGCGAGGTTTGCCCGGAAATGCGGATATCCACCGGCAGCTCCCAAAGCACCTTCAAGACCTGCAACAGACGCGTCTCTGCGGCTGTTGGGATCGTTACGATGATCAAATCCACCCGGCTGGAGCGCGCGTATTCCGCCAGTTCGCTGATCAGCCCGATTTTTTCATGTCTTCGGATAGACTCAGGGGAGCGCTCGTCGTTGCGGTCATCGAAGATGCCCACAATATCGATCTGACTGGCGACAGAACGCTCCAGGGTGTTGATGGCGTCTTCTGCCGGCGGGCCGCCGCCCACAATCGCCACGCGTTGGCGGAAGCAGTCTGGTGCGGCAAACGACGTGATCCATACCGCCAAGGTGACCCTGGTCACCGCGAAATGAACCAGAAGACAGGCACTAAAGCCAATCACCCAACCAAAATGAAGCGGATAGCCGATCAGGCCGGAAACGTACCAGAAGCCGATGGCCACAATCGCCGCTCCTCCGGCTGCAGCGAGGCTGGCCCGCGCGGGGCGTACCCAACTGGCGATCTGATACGCTCTGGTTTCGCGCAAAAACAGAAGAAGTGCGAAACTCAAAAGAACGCCCGAAAAGGCGGCAAAGTAGAGGAAGCCTCCAGCGTCAACCGGCCCGTCATTCAAAAAGAAGTACCAGGCAACGGCCAAAACAACAGTAAAATCAGCGCCTTTCAGCACCCGCTCAAAAATATCAGGTTCCACATAGGTGGACCGCGGGCGCTCGCTTAGTGCGCCATCAGTCGATGCCATATCCCATCCTCAAACGCAAAACGTGATCCACCGCGAGATTTCCCGCGACCAATATGCCGGAAAGAGCTAAAAGGCAGGTTAAACTCGCCATCAAAAGTAACCGCTCTGATCCTCCATGAAGACTGACACAGCTCCAACCATCCATCTCAAAGACTACCGCCCCAGCCCCTACCTTATTGATCAGGTTGACCTGGATGTGCGGCTGTCTCAGCAACACACCAAGGTGCGGGCCAAGCTGCAGCTCAAGCCAAACCCTGAGGCCAAAGCAGGTGAGCGCGTGTTGCGCCTGGATGGCGAGGAGTTGGAACTGACCGGCCTAACATTGGACGATGAGGTCCTGCCCGCCGGCGCTTACCATGTGGACGACAAAAGCCTCACGATACATGAGGCTCCGGCGAGAGCTTTCGTCCTGACCATCGATACCATTTGCGATCCAAGCGCAAACACGGCACTTTCCGGGCTTTACAGGTCGAACGGCATCTACTGCACCCAGTGTGAGGCCGAAGGCTTCCGCCGTATTACCTATTATCTGGACCGCCCGGACGTTCTGGCCAAATACACAACGCGGATCGAAGCCAGACGCTCAGAAGCCCCGGTTTTGCTGTCTAACGGGAACCTCATTGAAGCGGGCGAGATTGAGGGCACCGAACGCCATTATGCAGTCTGGCAAGACCCCTTCCCCAAGCCATCCTATCTGTTCGCGTTGGTGGGTGGTGATCTGGCTTGCGTGAGCGACAGTTTCACCACCAAATCAGGCCGTGAGGTAAAGCTCGACATTTATGTGGAGCCCGGCAAGGAGGACCGCTGCGATTGGGCCATGACCTCCCTGAAAACCTCCATGCGCTGGGATGAAGAGCGTTTTGGGTGTGAATACGACCTGGACATTTTCATGATTGTCGCCGTCAGCGACTTCAACATGGGTGCCATGGAGAACAAGGGCCTCAACATCTTCAATGACAAGTACATCCTGGCCCGGCCCGATACGGCCACCGATCAGGACTACGCCAACATCGAAGCCATCATCGCCCACGAATATTTCCACAACTGGACCGGCAACAGGATCACCTGCCGGGACTGGTTCCAGCTTTGCCTGAAGGAGGGTCTTACGGTCTTCCGTGACCAGGAGTTTTCTTCTGACCTGAGATCGCGGCCGGTCAAGCGCATTTCAGATGTGCAGCAGCTCAGAGCCCATCAGTTCCCTGAGGATGCTGGACCCCTGTCCCATCCGGTCCGTCCGAACTCCTATATCGAGATCAACAACTTCTATACGGCCACCGTTTATGAAAAAGGTGCCGAGGTGTGCCGCATGCTGCAAACTCTGTTGGGCGAAGAGGGGTTCAGGGCCGCCATGGACCTTTATCTGGAGCGCCATGATGGGGACGCGGCCACGGTAGACGATTTTGTCACGTGTATGGAGGAGGCAAGCGGGCGCGATCTCAGCCAGTTCTTCTTGTGGTACGAACAGGCCGGCACACCTGAGTTGGCGGTCACAGGCACCTACGATGCCGCCAATCAGCGCTATGAGCTCAAAGTGTCCCAAGCCACCGGTCCAAGCCCCGGCCAACCCACCAAGAAACCGTTCCACATTCCGATCAAGCTGGGCCTTGTTGGACGGTCGGGTGCAGACCTTGTGCTGCCCAACAGCGAGACAGGTTTGGTTGAGCTGACCCAAGCCGAGCAGACCTTCACTTTTGAAGGCATCCCCGAGGCGCCGGTTCTTTCTATCAACCGCGGCTTTTCTGCCCCGGTGAAGATCACCAGCAACACCA
Organism: Pseudomonadota bacterium; assembly: GCA_039180225.1. Classification (GTDB taxonomy): domain Bacteria; phylum Pseudomonadota; class Alphaproteobacteria; order Rhizobiales; family CAJQND01; genus JAAEUE01. Next base: position 1,032 of record JBCDDQ010000038.1, on the reverse strand, counting down.
GCACTGATGACCTCCTGTTCCTGCTGGCCAATGATAGCGACCCCTTCAACCGTTGGGAGGCGGGGCAGACGTGCATGAAGAGCTGGCTGATGAGCCTTGTGGACCAGGCACGGTCCGGACAGGTTTTAACGCAGAATGCAGATCTGACCGAGGCGCTGCGCAAAGTCATAACCGATGACAGCCTGGAAGACGCCTTCAAGGTCAAGCTGATGTCACTGCCGGGAGAATCCGGCATTGCCAACCACATCGGCCGCAACATTGATCCCGGCGCAATCCATAAGGCCCATCGGCATGCAAAGAGCACTCTGGGCGAAAGTCTCAAAGGTGAGCTTGAGAGCGTTTATGACGCTTGCAGCAACGATGGCCCCTACTCCCCCGATGCAGAGAGCGCCGGGCGCCGGGCCCTGCGCAACGGCGCCCTCGATTACCTGGTGCATGGCGCACCCTCACAAGGCATCGCCCTGGCCAGCAGCCAGGCAGCAAACAGCACAAGCCTGAACGATACGATGGCCGCCCTCCTCACGCTGGCTCCCATCGGCGGAGAGGCCTGCAGCCAGGCGCTGGCGACGTTCTATGATCAACATAAGAACGATCACCTGCTGGTGGACAAGTGGCTGATGCTGAACGCCCTCTCAACCCAACAGAACGCCCTTGCTGACATCAGCGCTCTCACCAAGCACGCAGCCTTCTCGCTCACCCGTCCCAACAAGGTGCGTGCCTTGATTGGCACCTTCGCCATGATGAACCCATTTAAGTTCAACGATCCCACCGGAGCCGGGTATGGCTTGGTCGCCGACATCATTGTCAAAATCGATGAGATAAACCCGCAGGTCTCTGCCAGACTGTCTTCTTGCTTCAAAAGCTGGCGCATGTTGGAGGCCGGACGGCGCGAAAAGGCGAAATCGGAACTTGAGCGTATCGCCGCCCATGAGCCCTTATCTCGTGACCTGGGAGAGATGATTGCGCGAACTTTAAAAGGTTAACGTGTGTTAACTACGTTTTTCCATAAAATCGCCACCAAATACTAGCTTT
>JBCDDQ010000037.1:0-22594 GCA_039180225.1 Pseudomonadota bacterium | reverse complement strand
GCCTCCGGAATAGAGACCACAGTCTCGCCGGTTGCCGGGTCCAAAATGTCGAGAGCTTCGCCCTCACCGGCGATCAGTTCGCCATTGATAAGAAGTTTGGTTTGCATGATCAAAATCCCACCATATCGCCACCCTTCAGGGCCAGGCGTTCACGTGCTTCATCGGGAGTGGCAATGGTGTAGGAAAGGTCTTCCAGGATCCGTTTGATCTTGGTGACCTGTTCCGCATTGCTTTTGGCAAGCTCCCCCTTGCCGATGTAAAGGCTGTCTTCCAGCCCCACCCGCACATTGCCGCCCAGCATGCCGGCCTGGGTGGCAAACGGCATTTGATTGCGGCCCGCGGCCAGAACCGACCACTCGTAACTGTCGCCGAACAGCTTCTGGGCAATCGTGTGCATGTGCATCAGATTGTCCATATCCGCGCCGACACCGCCGAGGATGCCGTAGATCATCTGAATGAAGAACGGGGGTTTCACCAAGCCTTTGTCCACGAACCAGGCCAGGTTGTAGAGATGACCCAGATCGTAGCACTCAAACTCAAACTTGGTGCCGTGGGTCTCGCCCAGCTCACGCAGCACATACTCGATGCTTTTGAAGGTGTTGGGGAAGATAAAGTCCTTGGTCATTTCAAGGAACTCCGGCTCCCAATCGTGCTGCCATTCTGAATACTTCTCCAGAAGCGGGAAGATGCCGAAATTCATGGAGCCCATGTTGAGTGACGCCATCTCCGGCTTGGCCGTGGTGGCTGCCGCCAGGCGCTCATCGATTGTCATGCCCAACCCACCGCCGGTGGAGATGTTCACCACCGCATTGGTGGACTGCTTGATGACGGGGAGAAACTGCATGAAGGTTTCCGGACGCGGGTCCGGCTTGCCGGTCTCCGGGTCGCGGGCATGCAGATGGATGATGGACGCCCCCGCCTCGGCCGCTTCGATGGCTGCTGTGGCAATCTCCTGGGGCGTGATGGGCAGATAAGGCGACATGGTGGGCGTGTGGATACCCCCCGTGGCCGCACAGGTGATGATGACGGATTTTACCATGGCTCAAAGCCTCATTTGCTGAACTTGGGCGGAGAGGCCGCCATCGATCACCCAGAGCTGACCGGAGGCGTAGCGTGCCTCATCGGAGGCGAGCCAATTGACCAGGTTGGCGATGTCTTCCGGCGTGCCGTAGGTGCGCATAGGATGAACGTCCCGCACCGCTTGTTTCAGGGTTTCGATGTTGCCCGCATCCTGAAAGAAGCTCTGAAGCATGGGCGTGTCCACATAGCCTGGGCAGATGGCGTTGACCCGGATGCCTTCCGGCCCGTGGTCGCAAGCCATGGCGCGTGTGAGCGCATGAACCGCCCCTTTCGTGGCGCAATAGGCAGCAAGCTGGGGGTCCGCGATATAGCCGTCATAGGAGCCGAAATTGATAACACTGGCCCCATCAGACTTGCGCAGGAGCGGTAGCGCGTATTTGGAGGTGAGGAACATGCCTGTCACGTTGATGGCGAAGATCCGGTTCCAGTCCTCCAGAGATGTCTCCTCAATGGTCTTTTCGATTTCAATCGCCGCCGCATTCACCAGTATGTCCAGCTTGTCCCACCGGCCCGCCAGATCAAAGAAGGCGCCTTTGACCGCCTCTTCCTTGGTGACATCATAGGCCAAATGGGACACGCCATCCGGCAGCGCGCCGTTACCGGCAATATCAGCCGCTATGACTTCCGCGCCCTCCTTGGCGAACCGCGCGCAGATCGCCGCGCCAATGCCACCCATGCCGCCCGTGACAAAGGCCGTCTTTCCCTCAAGCTGCCCCATTAGCCAGCAGCCGCTTGCTCATAGGCGCCCAGAACCAGCCCGTGGAAGTGATGCACGGCGTGCTCTGATTTGCCCGACCCGTGGGGGTCATGCACGATCCGGCCCTGCTGAAAGGCAGGCGTGGTCATACCGCGTTGAACGCTCTCCACCAGCGCGATGTCTTCAGCCTGCAGCACATCATCCACATAGCGGATGGCCTCGACCTCGGCCTCGTTGGGCTCTGCGGTTTCAAGGAAGAAATCGTAGGTCTCATAGGTGAGATCCGGCCCGGCGGGGATGATGTGCATGACGATCATGTTGCCCCGGCCCGGGTAGCGCATCAGGCACGTGTTGGGCCACAGCCACCACACCGCGTGATCTTTGACGCTGGCATCGGCAACCGAATAGGCCGAGTTGGCCGTCTTACCAGCTTCGGCCATATGGCTGGAGTAGATCCCGTGGGTGGTCACCTTGTAGGTGTCCATGTCCACCAGGGTGCAAAAATCCTTGTGAGCGGTCGGACAGTGGTAGCACTCCAAGAAATTGTCCACCACGTTCTTCCAGTTTGACCTGATCTCATAGGAGAGCCGGTGAGCAAAGGTCAGGCGCTCAACGTCAGGCGCCCACTGCATGATTTCTTCGGCCAGACCGCCGGACTGCTCAGCAAGCGGAGCGGCGTCCGGGTCCAGATTGACGAAGATAAAGCCGCAAAACTCTTCAACCTGAATGGCATCCAGGCACACGTCCTGAACTTTGAAGTCTTTCAGATTCTCCGTCTCCGGCGCGCGGCGCAACTGGCCGGTCAGATCATAGGTCCATGCGTGGTAGGGGCACATGATCTTGGTGGTCCGTCCCTCGCCTTGCAGCAGCTCATGTGCCCGGTGTTTGCACACATTGTAGAAGGCGCGAAGGGCGCCCTCGCGGTCCCGCACCACACAGATGGGCTGGCCGGCCACATCAATGGTGACGAAGGTTCCCACCTCGCGCAGCTTCTCTGCATGACAGACCCATTGCCAGGTGCGCCAAAAAATGGCGCCGCGCTCAAACTCGCTCCATTGCTGCTCGGTATAGGCTTCTGCGCGAAGGGAATAGGACTTGGCCGGGTCAGCATCAAATCCTTTGCGGATCCTGGCAAAGTCATCAGGCGATGGTCTGGCATTCATCTGAAGATGCTCCTTATTCAGGCAATGGAGGAAAACGGGTTTTGGCCGCCGCTACGGTCCAGTCCATATGATTGCGCACATACTCTTGGGCCGCATCGCGGGGCGGGTTGTAGTCCCAGGACGTCAGCGCCCCGGCCTCCATGGCCGCATGGACCGCGCGTCTCTGCTTCTGGGTGGCGATCACGTCCTGACGAATGGCTTCACTGTCCCAGCGCTCGGCCACTTCGGCAGCGAAAGCTGCCGCCACATCCGCATGCGCCGGGTCAGCCACCAGATTGACCCTCTCATCTGGATCGTTCGCAAGGTCGAACAGCTGGGGCGGATCCGGGTCGCAATGTATGTACTTGAACGGGCCCCGGCGGATCATGAACACGGGGTGAGACGTCATCTCTGCACAATATTCGCCAATGGCTTCATCCGCCTCATCTTCACCGCCTGATGCGAGCGGTAAAAGCGAGCGCCCATCGATCGGCTGACCCAATAGGGGCTTGTCCGCGCCGTCACTGGCGGCGATGTCGACCATGGTGGGCAGAATGTCCACCAGCGAACAGGCATTTGGCACGTGTCTATTGGCAACGCCCGGTCCGGCCATGATCAATGGCACCCGGGCAGAGTGCTCAAAAAAGCTCATCTTGTACCAAAGTCCGCGCTCGCCCAGCATGTCTCCGTGGTCGGCAGTAACGATGACAATCGTGTTGTCGAGCAGCTCGGCCTCTTCCAGAGTGGTCACCAGTTCACCCACCTTGCTGTCGAAGTAGGAGGTGTTCGCATAGTATGCGTGGCGGGCGTTGCGCACCTCATCATCGCTCACCTCAACTGTGCTGGCCTCAATGCCATCCATCAGCCGCTGCGAGAACGGGTCCTGCTCGGAACGCTCCAGCGAGAACTTCGGCATGTCGATTTCCGATGCCTGATAGAGGTTCCACCATTCAGGCCGTGCCACGTAAGGGTCGTGCGGATGGATGAAGCTCGCCACCATGCAGAACGGCGTTGCCCGGTCGCGCGCATAGTCGAAGATCTGCCGCTTGGCCGCAAAGGCCACCTCTTCATCATAATCGATCTGGAAGGTGGTGGCGGCCATACCGGCCTCGCGTACCGAATCCATGTTGTGATACCACTTGTCGATGCGCTCGTCCGGAAGCTCCCAGTCCGGCGTCCAGGCATAGTCTGACGGATAAATGTCCGTGGTCACCCGTGCCTCAAATCCGTGCAGCTGATCGGGCCCGACAAAGTGCATCTTACCCGACAGGCATGTGCGATACCCCATGGACCGCAAATAGTGGGCGAAGGTGGGAATCGCGGCAGGAAACTCGCTGGCATTGTCATACGCCGCTATGCGCGAAACCAGTTGCCCGGACATGAAGCTGAAGCGTGATGGCGCACACAGCGGTGCGTTGCAATAGGCTGCATCAAAGCGCGCGCCGCGTGCGGCCAGTCCATCTATATGCGGCGTCTGCACCAGCGGGTGCCCATAGGCGCCGGTGAACTGCGGAGCCAGCTGATCTGCCATGATCAAGACGATGTTCGGAGTGCTTTTTGCCATGACCTGCCCAGATAAGGTTATGCCCGGTGACGAAGCGTTGCGCACGCTAGCAGTTTATGGCACTCAGGACATGATTTTATTCGCCGCAAGCAAAACATTATTCGGCAAATGAACGATCGCGCATCTGAGTCCCGTCCCTGCACCCTCGGCCTGTTTCTCTTGCCGGGGTTCAACAGCTTGGCGCTGCATGCCTTTGCCGATCCCTTCAGGGCCGCCAATTACCTGGTGGGCACCACGCTCTACGAATGGCGCTACCTGACGCCGGACACTCTTCCGGTCATTGCCAGCAACGGCTTGCAAGTTGCCGGTGCAGAGCCGTTTGATTCTGTTGGCGGCGAGCTTGATTTTCTGGTGATCAACGCCAGCTGGGCGCCGGAGCAATCGCGTGTGCCGCGTCTGCAGAACTGGTTCCGGCGTCTAGCGCGCATGGGCACGGTCATGTGCGGCATCGACACCGGCGCATTCGTACTGGCGTATGCCGGCCTCATGACCGGCTACAAAGCTGCGGTCCACTATGAACACATTGCCGCGTTCCGCGAGCTCTTCCCCGACTGCCGAATGGATGAGGACATGTTCGTCTTTGACCGCGACCGGCTCACCTGCTGCGGCGGCCTGGCTGCCGCCGACATGGCGCTGGAGATCATCCGGCTGCAGCAGGGAATCGATCTTGCCAACGCGGCCAGCCGCTACATCTTCCATGAGCGCCTGCGCTCAGGCTCAGAGGGCCAACTGCCCTCCACCCGCGAGCCGGTGGGACACGCTGCCCCGGAGCGCCTGCGTGACGCCATTATATTGATGGAGCGCAATCTGGAGCAGCCGCTGCGCCTGCCTGAGATCGCCGGGACGCTTGGCATTTCACAACGTCAGCTGGAGCGGCTGTTTCAAAAATACACCGGCGTCTCTCCGGTGCGGTACTATGTGGACGTGCGCCTGGACCGGGCCCGGGGCCTGATCACCCAGACCGAATTGCCGATTGTGGATGTGGCCACCGGCTGCGGCTTCGGCGGCGCGGTGCAGTTTGCCAGGGCCTATAAGCAGCGCTTCGGCATTGCCCCCAGTATTGACCGGACCGAGGGCCGGGTGCCGTTCCAGTTCCGCTCTTTCCCCAGCCACGCGGGCGTCGGCGCTCCGGATCAAAAGCCGTAAAGCTTGGCGGGGTTATCAACGAGAATGGCCTGCCGCAACGGCTCCTCCGGCGCATAGTCGTACAAGGCGTCCAGCAGATCACCGTCATTGGGCATCACGTCATAGAGCGCAGGATGGGGCCAATCGGTGCCCCAGACCATATGTTCAGGCGCCGCCTCGATCAGGGCACGCGCGAACGGGATCGCATCCGCATAGGCGGGATAGCTCTTGGAGATGCGGTAGTTGCCGGAAAGCTTTATCCAGCAGAGCCCGTCGCGCACCAAGTCCACCAAAGCCTGAAAGCCGGGATGGGTCAGCCCCTTCTCAACACTCATGTGGCCCATATGGTCCACCACGACGGGTACGGGGAGCTTGCGGATACGCGGCGCCAGCTCCACCATCTCGCTGGCTTCCAACAAAAGCTGGATATGCCAACCGAACCCCGCAACCCGCTCGGCCAATGGCTCAAGCGCCTGGAGCCCGACGCCACCGCCGAACAGCACATTCAGCCTGAGACCCCGCACACCGCCATTGTTCAGGCGCTCAAGCTCCGCATCACTCACCGTCTCATCCACCACCGCAATGCCACGGCAGCTCTCCCCGTAACCAGCAATCGCGTCCAACGTCACCTGATTGTCTGTGCCATGCACGGAAGGCTGAACAATCACCGCCCGCTCAATCCCCAATATGGCATGGAGCGCTTTATAGGCGCCCAGAAGTGCATCAGGCGGGGTATAGGAGCGTTCCGCCACATAAGGATATGTGCCGGGCGGCCCGATCACATGCGCATGGCAATCGGTCGCCCCACGGGGCACGGCGAACTTCGGCGGCCGTGGTTCAGGGTCAGGACCCAGGCAGTCTCTGATCTCCGTCACACTCTTTGCTCCAAAAAGGCCCGCACCACATCAAGCGCCAGAGCATTGTGCTCCGGCAAAGACAGGGAAAACCGCACAAATCCACCCAAGCCCTCTTCGCGCACCGGGCCAACTACGATGCCGGCTTCATCAAACAGATATCCCACAAGGGCGTCCACCAGCGCCGGATTCTCGTCAGGCACGCCACACATGATGAAATTTGTCTGGCTTTGCACCACATTGAGGGCGGTTGCGCTGAGCGCATCGAACATCTTGCCACGCTCGTTCAGGAGCTCGCGCACCCGGGCACGCAGTGTGTTTTGCTCGCCCAGTGCAGCCAGGGCGGCCCTTTCGGCATATCCGTTGACTGACCCCATGCCCCGTGCCGCAGAAAGCCCGCCCATCATCCAGGTGGGCGCATGGCACCAGCCGATCCTGACCCCCGCCAAACCATAGACCTTGGAGAATGTTCTGGTCACCACAACATTCTCATGGGCACCCACGAGGGCGTGCATACGTTGGCAATAGTCCTCGCCAACAAACTCCCCGTACGCCAGATCCAGAACCAGCACCACGTTGCCGGGCAACGCCCCGGCGAGCCGCGCAACCTCCTCCGCCGCCATGAGTGTGCCGGTGGGATTGTTGGGGTTCGCCAGATAGATCAACTTTGTGTTCTGATCCACCGCCGCCAGGATGCTGTCGGCCTGGGCCGTGAACCGCGCTTCCGGTGCTTTCTTCAGCTTGGCACCCAAGCGGTGGGCAATCATGGAGAACTGAATGTAGCCGTACTCAGAAATCACAATCCCATCGCCCGGACGCACAAAACAACGGCCCACCACATCGATCAGTTCTTCAGACCCGTTGCCGCAAATCAACTGCTCTGCCGGGAGCTCATGCTCAAGAGCAAGGGCTTGGCGCAGAGCGTTGCAGGCGGCGCTGCCATAGCGATGCGCGAACAGTGCGCGCCCGGAGATCGCCTCCACAACCGATTGCGGCGGCGGATAGGGCATCTCGTTGAAGCCCATGTTGATGATCGGCAGGCCCTTCGGCTGCGCGCGCGAAATGCGCTGACGCACCTGCAATCTGGAAATGTAGCTTTCTGGATGAAGCCCACCCATCGCACAAAGCGATCCGTCTAACGGCCTTGTTTGCGCAGGCGCACCGACAATCGCCCTTTCGAACCGCGCACATTGAGCGACATCCGCTTCCCGTTTACGTTGACGGAAATACTTCCACCGCCGGTGTTTGACAGACCGTTGGCCTTGCCGCGAAACGAGCGCGAGTTCACCTGCTTCAAATCCGCCGCACCGGCAGACGTGCCTTTTGTGCTGGTGCACTTGCCGCTCATGTGAAAGTTCTTCGTTCCCGTGCGATAGACCCGCAGCCTGCACCTGACCTTGTAGCTCTTGCCATCCTTGGCCACCGCCCGGCCATTGCCGCGCCAGCTGCCTTCAACAGGATTGGCCTTGGCGGCAGCATCCAGCGGCTCAAAAGCCGCAAACACAAACAAGGCTGCAAAAAGAATAGCAAAGCGAAGCACAGTGGGCTGCATCTGCATGGGGGGAGTCTCCAGAAGTCAAAGGTCTTATGTCGGGTCTGCCGGGCGCTCTGAAGCCTGGCGCGGGCGAAATTTCTGATACATCAATATAGCGCCAGGCAATACGATTACATCCCCTATAAGCGCAAATACCAAAGTCGCCATACAAATCGCTCCAAAAGTGCGGGTGGGCGGCACATCACTGGTGAGCGTGGCAGCCAAACCCGCCACAATCACGATCGTGGTGAGCATCAACACAGGCCCTACCCGCTCCACAGCCGTGCGCACCGCCTGCACCTCACTCTTTCCGCTTGAGCGCTCCTGCCAATAGCGATTGAGGAAATGCACTGTGTCGTCCACCGCAAGCCCAAAGGCCACAGTGAGCCCAACCACGCTCACATATTGCAATCCGATATTGAAGACAAACAGGCAAAGCCCGGTCACCACCACGGCAAACAGATTGGCAATGAGGCTGAGCACAGCCACTTGCAGAGAGCGGAACAGGAGTCCCATGAGCACCAGCACAATGCCGATGGCGGTCAGCAGCCCGGCATTCAAGCTTGAGATTGTGTCGATGGCGCGCTCCGCAGACAGCGCTGCAAGCCCCGTCACATGGAACGTGAACCCTGGATGATTGTCGTTCAGCACCCGCGCCTTCTTGTCCATGTCCTTGCGGATCCGGTTCATGGGCCGTGCCTCAATGTCCTGAACACTGGCTCCCACCAGCATGGCCTTTCGGTCCGCACTTACATAGCGCTGAGAGAGATTGCCCGGCAGCGTTTCCAGAAGCTCTGCCAGAGGTTTGTCCGCCTCCTCTTGCGGCAGGTTCTCGCGCACCTGATGGATCGAACGTAGATTTCTAAGCTGCGGCTGGCTGGCCAGCGCCGCATCAGCCGCCGCAACCGCCCGGTATGCCTGCTGGGACATCTCTGCAAGATCTTTGTCCGAAGTGATGAGCAGCAGAACCGATTTGACACCGCCAAAGTGCGCATCGATGTGCTTGGCATACTTCGCCGCCTGACCGCCGTCAGGGATGATGTCCTGGATCCGGTACCGTGGTTCAAGCAGCACATAGGCTATCGTCCCCATCGCGATAAGCAGCGCCGACACAACACAGGTCATCACATAATGCCGCGTCAGACGCCCAGACAGCGTTTCACACACACCGTCCAGTCGTTCAGAGAAATGGGTCAGATTCCGCGCTGGCTGGCGCCCATGCTTGGGTCGCAGCAACAGGGCTGCCAAGCACGGGATTGCACTGGTGACAAGGATAAGGCTGATGAACGTGGCCGCCGCCGCCGTAAACCCAAACACCTGGATCAGCCGGGAATCCGTCAGGGCCAGGGAGGCGAAGGCGATGGCCGTCGTGACGGCCGATAACACACAAGCCGGCCCCACCATGAGAACCGCATGTTCGATTGCCTCGTTCACACTATGACCGTTCGCCAACTGGCGCCGGATGGAAAAGACCAGATGCAGGCCATTGGCAAAGCTGATCACCAAAACCAAAGGGATGATCGTGTTCATCAAGGGGTTCAGGCGGACGCCTAAGAGCCCCATCAGTCCCAACGTGCATAAAACGGCCAGCGCATTGGGCGTAAGCACGATCAGCACATATTGCCAGCGTTGGAAGAAGGCAAAGCAGATGACAATGGCAAGCGCAAAGCCGGCCACGTTGAACACCGCGCTGTCGCGGCGGCTCGCAGCCAACAGCTCGGTTTTCATCACCGGCGCTCCGGTCATGGAGAGTCTGATGTTGCTGCCCTCTTGAAGCGCCTTCAGTTCATCGCCGAGCCCCCGAACCACGCCCTCAACGTCGGATTTGTCCACCACTTCCGAATCGAGCGCTGTAATCAGCAGCGCCGAGCCCGTTCCACCCGCCGTTTCGGCATAAAGCCGATTGGCGAACCGCTTGTCGGACCCGATCAGCTTTAAGAGCTGCCCGAAGGCTTCACCAGAGGGAAGCTCCTCAGGGATCACGGGCACCGAGGCGCCATCGGTCGGGTCCCGCTGATGAACGGAAAACATGGAAATCACATTGGAAACGCCATCGGCCAGCCCGAGGTCAAAATGAATGTCCCGAAGCTGCTCAAGACCATCAGCATCAAGCGGAGTGGAGAACTCGGCGATCACGTAGACATCCAGCTCATCTGTGGGGAACAATTTCTGGAGCCGTCTGTAATCTCTGTACTCATGCGTGTCGGACCGCAGCAGATCCGTCAGAGCATCGTCGGTCTTCAGCTGGGAGATGCCAAACAGGGCCGTTGCCGCAAACACGCCTATGATGAAGAGCCAATGCACCGGAGCGGCCATGGCCAAAAGGCCGATCCGTTCAGCTCCAAGGGCCAAAGAGGTCGAGCTTCTCACGAGCACGACCTGCTGGCAGCCACACTACGCGCGCGCATCTCAGGTGCCGATGTTGCCAAAAGAATCACAGCCATTCCGGATCTAGTGCCTTCCCCGCGTGAACTATACCATTCAAACGGAGACTTCCTATGTGTGAATTTCCGCTCCCAGCGCCGACCTCTACGCGGCCAAGAGTTCGGTAATGCACGCATCCAGGAAGGTCTGAAACTCCGGGACGTTACCCGGGCTGGCCACGCAATGACCCCAAGGGGACGAGAAGGGCCGGAAATCCGCATTCGGCATATGCCGCGCTTCAATCTCATTGTCTTCTGGCGGAAAGTACAAATCATCCGAACAGGGCACCAGAATGGCCCGCGCCTCTATGGCTCCCAGCGCCTTTTCGATGTCTCCGTCATAAAGCGGGTTGTCGCTCACATCGCCCAGCTGCCAGGTTTTCAGCTTTGTCAGAAGGTTGTTCGCATCCCAGTTTTCTGCGTGATCTTGTTCCCAATCCACCAATAAGTCTTCATAGGTGTCGAAGCCGATCTGTTGATGCAGCTTTTCCCGGTACCAGGTTTGAGAGAACGCCCAACCGGCATAAACCCGACCAAACGCTTTCAACCCGCGCACCGGCGGGCTGTCATAATCGCCATTGTTCCAGGCTCGGTCGGCGCAAAGGGCAGCCTTGACCCCCTCCAAAAACACAATGTTGTGGGGTGAGGTTTTTGCGATGCACAGAACGGCAAAATGGCCTTCACCATGTCGGGAAACTGCGCCGCCCATTGATAGGACTGGCAGCCGGCCATAGACCATCCGGCAACCAGAGCGATCTTTTCCACGCCTAGTTCCTCGGTGATAAGCCGGTGCTGGAAGGCAATATTGTCCCATAACGTGACCACTGGAAAACGCGGGCCATCGTATGGCGGCGGCGTGTTGCTGGGCGACGACGACAGACCATTGCCCATCAAATTTATGGAAACAATGAAGTGCTTGCCTGGATCGATGGCCCGGCCAGGACCGAAGAAGCCTTCATTGCGCATGTGCGAGCCCGTATAGAACGTGGGCAACACGATCACGTTGTCCTTGGCAGCGTTGAGCGTACCGTAGGTTTTGTAGGCCAGCTGCGCCTGATCAAGATGGCCGCCCTTGCGCAGGTCCACCGCGCCCAAGTTGAACGTTTCATAGTTTAGCGCCATAAGCTGCTCCCGCCTCAAAGATCAATCTCGACCACCCCGTCTTTTTGCTGCGCCCGAGACTGACACAAGATGATTGCCCCTTCCCGCTGCGACTTTGACAACACATAATCGCGATGCTCCACCGCGCCCCCAACCAGTTCACAGCGGCAAACGCCGCACAGGCCGTCGCTGCATTTCACATCCACATGGAACCCGTTTTCGTTCAGCACGTCAGCTGCGGTCTTATCTGACGGAACAGAAAGCTCGCGTCCTGATTTGGCAAGCCTCAGAACAAAGGGATGGTTTTCATAATCAGCCACCTCGGGAACCGTAAAGTACTCGGTGTGCCGGGCCTCCTCCGGATACCCTTGCCGTTTCGCCGCCTGCACCACAGCCTGCATGTAGAGATCCGGCCCGCAAATATAGACCTGCGCACCTGCCTCGTAGCCGGCCAGAACGGCATCAAGATCTGCCCGGCTTCCTTCATCGCTGATGTGGAGCACCGCCCGGTCGGCCCACGGGGCGCCGGCGATCTCTTTGAGGAAACCCGCCGTGCGGCGCGATCTGGCCGAGTAATGAAGGATAAACGGAGCGCCTTTCGCGTGCAGCTCATGGGCCATCGCGATCATTGGGGTCACCCCAATGCCGCCGCCCATCAAAATCGTCTGCGCCGGCGTCGTCTCAAGCGGGAAATGGTTTATGGGTTTGGAGATGAAGATCTTCCGCCCTGCCGTGAAGATCCGGTGCAGAAGCTTGGATCCACCTTGGCCTTCATCCTCACGCAGCACGCCGATCTGATAACAGGACGGATCGGCGGGGTCACCGCACAGCGAGTATTGGCGGAGGTACTCCGGCGCCACCACCACGTCAATGTGAGCGCCCGCTGTCCAACTCGGCAGGGGGCTGTTGTCCGAGGGCTTGAGCGTATACTTAGTCACGCCTTCTGCCATAACCTCTGCACGGGTCACCTCAACCTGGATCACCGGTGCATCTCCGGCAATGTGATACTCATGCGCCAAACCGTTAACATCGCCGCGCACAAGCTTGGCGCGATACTCTTCGGCTGTGATCAAGGCCTGATAGGCCTCAATGCCCTTTTCCCGGTCCATGGGGAAGGGAAACGGCCAAGGGTGCGGGGCGAGCGGCGCTGGATACACCGCCAGGGTTTGTTCCTCGTAGCGCAGATCCAAATCTTTCTGCAGGTCACGCCGATTAACGGGTTCATTTGCAGGTCCATAAGCCCCGGTCTCCTGCAACTCGATATCCCACCACCATTTCTTTACATCGTTCAAACCGCCATGACCCACCACATCATCCAGCTTGGCAAGCCAGGGCGCCGCTTGAGGAATGTTTGACGCCGCCCACCGGAAGGGCGCCTCGGCAAACAGTCCTTCCAGGTTCCACGGGCAGGTCTTCATGCACCGTCCGCACATGGCCCCGCCCAAGGTGGTGATGCGATAAGTGGCACACTTCTGGCTGTCGGACTTCCAGATCTCATAACCGTTGAACATGAGCTTGGGTCCGGCCGTAATAGCGCCGGAGGGACATTCGCGGGCGCACTTGTTGCAGCTCTCGCAAAAGTTCTGCAGCCCAAAGTCAATCGGCTTATCGTGTGCCAGCGGCATGGTGGTGGTCACCACACCAGACTTCAGTCGCGGCCCGAGATAGGGATTCAAGATCACTTCGCCAATCCGGCTCACCTCGCCTAATCCGGACAAGAGCAAGAGCGGAGGCTGCAACACCTCGCCATCCAGAACGGTGTGGGCTTTTGCGGGAAATCCAAGATTGCGGATTTGTTTGGCAATCACGCCCCCCAGCAGAGAGAACCGCAAATACGCTCTCATGGACTGTGCCACCGAGATCCAATCATCCCCGGAGGCGCCCTCCATGGTCTCGTAACCCTGGTCGATAATCATACTGATGGCTTGTTCGTGGGGCGGGTGGAGTTCGTCTCCAGCCGCATCGTGAGAATACCAGGTCCATTCGGGGCATCTGGAAATCCCCACGGCGTCCACCCCAAGGAAGTACGAGGTTGCCTTTATGAGCTCAGCATTGCGCTTTGGATCGCTAGCATCTGGAGCCACGTCTTTTGCCGGCGGCCCATCCTGCAGCAAAACAAATGCCCCCAGCGCCCGGCGCTGGGCCATGGAGGGGGCGGACTTTCTCGCGTAATGACCGTTCTTGGCGCCCTCCTGCACATGTTTGCCCATATCGCCAAACTGGGCGCGGGCGAACATATCCGTGCGCTTCGGCACACGGGCGACGCGCGCCTCGTCAATGAAGGTGGTGGGCTCGGCCACCCGTTTCAGGGTTTCAAACGGTAGGGGTCCGTCCACATAGCGGCGCTTGGCAAACGGCTCGCGGTCGAAGGCGCTCTTGGCAAATCCCATTCCCAACCACCAGGCCGGGCCGTGGCTCTTCCACTTGGCGTCTTCACCGATCGGCTGATCGGGCGCAACGGCAAAATTCGTGGTCACCGCGGCAACGCCAAACCTGTCGCCCACATATGGATTAACGAGCCGCCCATTTCGGGCCAAGGCCAGCCCGGCGGCCACAACAAGCTTCCCCAGGTCCACGTCCGACGAGGTTCCGGTGTGGGCCCGCGCATCGTGACCCAGGAGACGCAAATAGTTGGCGATCACCACCGCTGTCTCTGCCGCGCGCAGGCAGGCCCGCGCTTCTTGTGCATCCGCGATCCAGGCGATGCCCGGCTCGCCTGGATCAGGGTCGCGCGGAAACTCATAAAGAAACACAATAGCATGTGTATGGGGGCCGATTGACGTTGCAGGGGCTTCCACGCTGTCCTTCAGATCCGCCATAATCAGATCGATGCCAGACGCCAGGGTTTTTGTTTGCCGCGTGCGCAGATCCTCCGCCAGGCGGTCCAGATCCGGGTTGCGGAAGGGTGTACTCAGCATTGCGCATGGCGGGATGTGGCACGTGCCCACCATGGACGCGTCGGAAAAATATCCGAAGGCTTTCAGATGTTCGGCCCGCTCTTGGGGATCGTCAGGACATGCCGCCTTTTGAGGATTGACGAGACCATCGCGAATGGCATCCAGCATGGCCTGATACTCCCCCATCGCATTGACGATAGAGGCCGGCGCTTCGGGACGATCAAACGAGATCGGTTGCGGCGCGGGCACGCCATCAAGCTCAGGTGGCCCTTCACTGCGCGTCAGGCGCTCCAGAGGATAGGGGCCCATATGGACCGGCCGTTTCCTGCTGGAGAATAGCCGTGGCATGGATGCTTAGCCGTCCTGATCCGCGCTGCCCGCGTAGCGCCGAGCTTTGCCGGAATAACTGGCCAGCAACTCCGGCTCCACCTCCGAGCCATCATAGACCCCAAGCAGGATCCCCACGCGGCGGGATTTGCCCCGCATGTTCAATATCTCCTGCTCTGACTTGGTGGCACGTTGTGAGAGCCTTCGGGCCCACTCCCCCAACCTCTGGTACATCAGGTCGATCACCGCACCATGCTCGGCGCTGGCGCCCAGATCGTGGAACTCGTCCGGGTCGGCCTCAAGGTCAAACAACATTGGCCTAAGGCCACCTTCAGCGTGCATGAACTTCCAGCGCTTGTCGGCGATCATGAACAGGCGCGACTCGCGTGGCAAAAGCCCCAGCCGCTCCGCCATGGGCGTGGCAGAATAGTCATACTCGCTCACCGCGTACTCGCGCCAGCCCGCCGGCTGCTCACCTCTGAGGAACGGCGTAAGCGAGCGACCCTCCACAATATGATCGGGCACCTCACCACCCGCCGCTTCGATAAAAGTGGCCGCCAGATCTATCCCCTCCACCAACTCATCACACACCGTGCCCCTGGCATCATCAGCCTGGGATGACGGGTCATAGATGATGAGTGGCACTTTCACCGATTGCTCATGAAACAGATCCTTTTCGCCCAACCAATGATCGCCCAGATAGTCCCCATGATCTGATGTGACCACGATAAGAGTGTCCTTCATCCGGCCACTCTTCTCCAGGTGAGCAAACAGGCGGCCCATTTGGTCATCGCACTGCTTGATAAGGCCCATATAGGCTGGGATCACCGCCTGGCGCACTTCATCGCGCTGAAAAGCTTGGCCAATTGGATTGGCCATAAACTGCGCATAAACCGGATGAGGATCATCGCGCTCGCCAGGATGACGCACTGGCGCAAGCACCTGGTTGGCTCCATACATCGTGTGATAGGGCGCGGGCACAATGTAGGGCCAATGAGGCTTGATATAGGAGAGGTGGCACAGCCAGGGTTCTTTGCCCTCCATCTCATCCATGAACCTGATCGCCTGGCTGGTGAGCCAAGGGGTTTCGGAATCCTCTTCTCGGATATTGGCGGGCAAACCGGCATTCTTCATGAGCCAGCCGGATGCGATCTCCCCATCTCCCTCAACACCCGCATTGGCATAATCGGCCCAGGGATTTTCGCTCTCATATCCCTTGGCCTTCAAGAACGCGTTGTAGGGCGAAGGTTTCGGATCATAGGCCCCATCCGGCCCTTCTGCCCATAGCCCGTCATCGCGCACATAGATATCAAAGCCGCACTCAGACACCCGCGCTCCAATCACGCTTTCAGCATCAATGCCAAGGCGCGCCATGCCCTCCTCATCCGCCTTCATGTGGGTTTTTCCCACCAGCCAGGCGCTCATTCCCACATCGCGCAGGTGATCGCCCAGGGTCATCTCCCCCACCTTCAAGGGACAATTGTTCCACACCGCGCCGTGGCTGTGCACATAACGCCCGGTATAGAAGCTCATCCGCGAGGCGCCGCAGACCGGCGATTGCACATAGGCACGGGAAAACCGCACACCCTTCTGCGCCAAGCGGTCCAGATGTGGGGTCTGGAGATAGGGGTGGCCAGCGCAGCTCAGATAGTCGAAGCGCAGCTGGTCGAACATAATGAAAAGGATGTTGCGCACGGCAGACATGGTCCCTCCAAGATCACACAAATGGGGAGCAGATCACAAGTCTGCACAGCACGTTAGGCGTCAGGATCATACACGCGGGCGCGGTGACGATCGTCAGGATCCAGAGACGGGATCGCCGAGAGCAGGGTCTCGGTATACTCATGGGATGGATTGCTGAAGATCTCGCGCGTCGGCGCCTGCTCCATGATCTTGCCATGATACATTACGGCCACGTAATCGCACACATGGGCCACGACGGACAGGTCGTGACTGATAAACAGAAACGTCAGATCGAGATCCCGCTGCAATGTTTTCAGAAGGTTCAAGATGTCGGCCTGAATAGACACATCAAGCGCAGCGACCGCCTCATCGGCCACAACGAACTTTGGACCGCATACCAGCGCCCGGGCAATCGATATCCGCTGCCGCTGGCCACCTGAAAACGCATGTGGAAACCGGCGTAGGTGTTCAAGATTGAGCCGGCACTTGGCCGCAATCTCGCGCACGCGCTCATCGGTTTCTTCGCGTGTCTTGGTGATCTTCATCACTTCCAAGGGTTCAGCAATAATATCCCTCACCGTCATGCGCGGCGAGAGCGCTGCATAAGGGTCCTGGAAGATCAGTTGCGCCCGTTTGCGGTAGTCGCGCAGGTCCTCCTTACCCAGGCTGCCCACGTCATAATCAACCTCGCCATCAGCATATCTGATTTTGCCGGATGTGATGGGCGCGGCCCTTAAGATGGAGCGCCCGAGCGTGGTTTTCCCCGATCCGCTCTCCCCCACCAAGCCCACGAAACTGCCTTTGGGGATCTCAAGACTAACCTGATCAACTGCCTTCAGAACCGGCGGATTACCGAACAATCGGCGTCCCAGCGGATAATGTGTCGAGACAGTATCAACCGTGATGAGCGGCACGGTCATGGTGCACCTGCCACATCTTCCGGGAACAACGCGGCGTAATGGTCCGGTCCCACCTTGGTCATGGGCGGCACCTCCGTCTCATAGCGCGATCCCGGCTTGAGGTTTGGATTTCGCGGATGAAACACGCAGCCAGACGGGCGCTCCAGGGGGCTGGGAATGTCACCTGCAATCGGCGTCAACGGTGCATCAAGATCATCAAGCTTGGGAAGGGCGTTCAAAAGGCCTTGCGTATAGGCATGCGCCGGTTCGCGGATCACCGCGCGCACAGGCCCGGTTTCCATGATCCGGCCCAGATACATGACCGCCACGCGATCAGCAATCTGTGCGATCACGCCCAGGTCGTGCGTAATAAACAAAATGCCCATGCCGAAGTCTGCAATCAGGTCTCGCATCAAATCGAGCACCTGAGCCTGAATGGTCACATCGAGCGCGGTTGTCGGCTCATCAGCGATGAGTAGCTTGGGCTTTGTGGACAAGGCCATGGCGATCATCGCGCGCTGTCGCATCCCGCCGGAAAACTCAAACGCGTACTGATCGAAGCGTTTCGCTGGTTCAACGATGCCAACACGGTCAAGCATTTCAATGGAGATTTCCTTGGCCTGCGCGTTTGACATGTCGGAGTGGATCATCAACTGCTCCACCATCTGGTCACCGATGGTGATCGCCGGTGCAAAACTTGCCATCGGCTCCTGGAAGATCATCGAGATGGCGCCGCCGCGCACCAGCATCATCTCCTGTTCGGTTTTCAGCGAAAACACATCATGAGCGGTTCCATCCAAATTAAGCGTGATTTTGCTTTCAGGCGCATAAACCGCGTTGCGGGCATTGAGTTTCATCAGGGACCGCGCGGTCACCGATTTACCTGACCCGGACTCGCCCACAAGCCCCAAAACCTCGCCAGGCGCTACGTGGAAAGACACATCGTCCACCGCCGTAACCAAGCCCTCATCGGTCTTAAACTGCAGCGTTAAGTTCTCTACATCGATGAGCTTATCGGTCATTTCTTGGTATCCGAGTAAGGATCTGCCGCATCCCGCAAGCCATCACCGACAAACACAAACGCCATCACAAGCGCGATAAAGAATATGACCGGGATGAAGTACCACTGATAGTTCAGCAGCACATCCGCCTGGGTCACGTTCTGCAGCATGACACCAAGGGAATTCACAGGGTCCTTAAGTCCAAGTCCTATGAACGACAGGGCTGTCTCCGAGAGCACCATGTAGGGAAACGAGATCACCAGGTCGACGATGATATAGGACGTGAAAGACGGCAGGAGATGACGCCGGATAACATGCCCGGAACTGGCTCCGCACAGTTGGGCGGCCAACACATAGTCCTGGTTGCGTTCGACCAAAAGATGGGTGCGCACACGCCGCGCAAGTGTCGGCCAACCGATGCAGCCCAATATTATGGATATGAAGAAGAAGCGCATTTCCGCCGACCATGAGTCGGGCAAAAAAGCCGCCAGGGCCATAAAAAGAGGGATTGCAGGAACCGTTCGGATGGCGTCGGTGACCATCTGTATGCCGCCGTCGATCCAACCTCCGAAATATCCGGCCGTGCCGCCAATAATGAGCGCAAGAACGAAGCTGATCATCACCCCCAATGTGCCCACCGCAAGGGAGGTGTTTATGGCATGCAGCGTTCGCGAGAAGATATCTTTGCCGGAGGCATCGGTGCCGAACAGATGGATCCCCCCTTTGTCGACCCCAAACAGATGGGTGTTAAACTTCAATCCCGTCCAGCCCAAACCGAACAGGCTGTACTCCCAACCCTCCACAAACAGTTGCAGGTACCGGCGATCTTCCGTATCCACCGTGGTGACCCAGCGAAAATTGGTCTTGATAGAGCGCTCGCGTTTTGTGCCGTAGACGAACGGCACGGCGGAACATCCATTGTGATCGCACAACCGGGGGATTTGCGGAGCACCGTTCTGATACTCTGGATTGCGGCCGGCAATCGTTGGGTCATAGGGCGACAGGAACGGCGCAAACAAACCAATCAGGATCAGAAACACCAATACCGATGCGGCTGTCATGGCGGTACGGTTGCGTTTGAAGCGGGCCCAGATAAGCTGAGATTGCGAAGCCGTAAAATAGGCCTCCTTGGACTTCTGGTCGGGCGCAGATGTTGGTTTGGCCATAACGCGTTATCCCCCCATCACCGAGCGGCGTACGCGCGGGTCGAGCACCGCAAGACCCACATCCGTCAGGAAGTTAAGCGCCACGATGGAGGCCGTCAGAAGAAAGATGATGGCCCCGGCCAACTGCTGATCGTTAGAGCGGGCCAGACTTTCAAGGAGCAAGGCCCCTGACTCCGTCAGCGTCAAGATCAGCGCCACAATTGGAAGTTCATTGAAGATCCGGTTCAAATCGAAACCGAGCGAGTTGATGATTGGGCCAAGCGCGTGCCGGGCCGGATAGCGCCACAAAAGCTTGCGACCCACGATCCCGCGCGCCGAGGCAGCCGTCACATAGAGCTTGCCAATTTCATCCAGCATGAGCGCGCGGACGGTTTGCAGGGCAAAGGCGGTGGCCGACCAGCCCAGAATGAACACAGGCAGCCAGGCGCGCGACAGAAAGTCGAGAACCTTGGCCATGCTCCACTCTGCGTCGCGGTATTCCTTCGAAAACAGCCCCGTAAGCGAGTCGCCGAACACCACCGTGGAAAACAGCATGATCATTAGGGCCAAGAGGAAGTTCGGCATGGCCAGGCCCAGATACGACAGGAAACGCAGCGAGCCGTTCAGCCAGGCATTGTCCGAAGATGCTGCAATGATCCCCACCGGGATCGCTATCAGATAGGCCAGGAAGAGCGATGTCAGACAGATGATCAGGCTGATGATGAACTTGTCACCCAAAAGCTGATTGATGTTGAGGCGCAAGATGCAGCTGTCGCCGAACTCACCCCGGAACATCACATTGGCCACCCAACTGCCCCATCGCACAAGGAAGGGTCGGTCGAGACCAAGGCGGCGTTCCTCCGCCTTAATATCTTCAATCGTGATTTGGGCGCCTTGCGTGTTCTTAAACGCCAGATAGCGCTCAGCGCAGCTGCCCGGCACCAATTCCATGAGTGTGAATACAATCAGAGAAACGGCCAGCAATGTAAACAGAGCCATGACAGCTCTGACGATCGCAAATTGCACCAATTGCGCCATTAACGCTCCCCAACACCCCCATGCTTACCCCTGCCGGGCTTCTGTGTGAGCCGGTCTGGGCAGGCACGCTGGGGGCAGGCAGTAGGCCCGCCCCCAACAAGTTCAAACCGCAAACAGCTTACTCGTCAAGCCACCATTGCTGCGGACGATAAGGGAAGGTCCGGTAGTACTCGTAGGAAGCTGTTTTGAACTCAACGAAGTTCTTCAGCTCATTGCGGTGGTAGATGGGCTCTGGCGTCAAGGCGGTGCCAATGAACAGGAGATTGCTGACCATATTTTCCACCATACGCCGGCCGCGGGCCTTGAACTCGTCGGTTCCGGCTTCCGCGGATTGGAAGGTGTTGATGTCGTCAATCAGCTGCATCACGTACTCGGGCGGCTTAACGCCTTTTGAACCGTTGGAGTCCACATACTCTGCCCAAAGCATCCCCACGCGGTGTGCAAAGTAGTTTTCAAAGGGCGGCACCCAAAGTTCGTTATTGCCAAGCACGATACCCAGAGGCTGGCCTTTTTCCCACATGCCCACATCGAGCTGGTTGGACGATTGTGCCGAACGATATTCGTCCGGCGTCACTTCCTTAACCGTGGTTTTAATACCGGCGTTTGACCAGTGCTGGCCCACCAATTCAACCACTTGACCGGCGATGCCTTGAGTGGCGAATTGCATGTTCAGAACCAGAGGTTTGCCACTGGGAAGGTCACGGAAACCGTCACCATCCTTGTCCATGAGCCCAACCTCATCAAGCAGCTTTTTGGCTCTGTCGAGATCGAACTCGATGGCATGGTTTTCCCACTTTTTGTCGACAAAGTCCGGCAGCGGCGAGAACCCTGTATATTGCCGCGGAACCCCTTGGCCGAAGTAAGCAACTTCGTTGATCTCGGCCCGGTTCATTGCAATCGACATTGCCGTGCGGAACCGCAGGTCGCCAAAGATCTTGCGCTTTTCCTCATCTGCCGAGGTCACATTGAACGAGAACGCATGCATCGCGACTTTCGGGCGAAGATGGATTGTGTAATTGCCCTTCTCCTGCCCATCCAGCAGCAGCGGAGCATCGGCAAGCTGAAGCGACTGAGCCTTGTAGTCGGCTTCCGCATTCACCAGCTTCAAGAGGCGAACCTGGTTGTCGTTGGCATAAACTTCGTCCTGCTCGTTGATGTACGGCAGCTGGTTGCCGGCCGTGTCCACCATGAAGAAGTAAGGGTTGGCAACGTAGTGACGGCCCTCAGTGGTATCGGCCACGGTCAGGAAGCTTTCCAAAGTGGGGACAACCGCTTTGGGCATGTTGGCCACCTTGTCCGGGCTGTTCAGCAGCGGCGACGGCGTATCGGTCCAGTCGGAGTTGCCGAAATAGGCTTTGATCACCGCATAGCCGTTTTCAAAACCGATTTCCTTGGCCTTCTTATCGGCATCCGGGTTTACGTCAGGGTGATACATGCCGAGGAAGTGCTTCGGCTGAAAGCCCTGGGCAAACGAGGTGGCAAAGTGCGCCAACAGCCCGGGCTTGGGAGCCGGCAGATTGAACACCACTGTTTGCGGATCAACCACATCAACGGTCATACGCTTGCCGCCGACCAGCACGTAGTCTTTCGGCTTCTCGATCACCTTCGGATCAAGTGCCAGATTGTCATACCAGAACTTCACATCTTCCGCGGTGAACGGCGCACCGTCGGACCACTTGTGGCCCTTGCGCAGCGTGAAGGTGAGCTTGGTGAAGTCGTCATTCCAGGTCCAGCTCTTAGCCACATTCGGAACGATGGTTTGCAAATCGTCAGAATAGCGCACCAGGTTCACATGACGGGTAGAGAGGAAGTCAGAGGTACCGGCTTCCGTGGCGTTGGACAGGGCATCGAACGTGCCGCCATACTTACCGATGGAATCATAAGGAGCAACAACCAGCGGCTCCTCCGGCAGGCGTTCTGCCAAGGGCGGCAAATCCGGGTTGCCTTGAATTTTTGCGTTCAGCTCCTTGACCGCAGGGTTTTCGCTGAACGTCATCTTGCAGTTCGCGGCAGCTTCAAACTCTGCCAAATCATATTGCTGCGGGAACGCGCCAGGGGCCACGCCCTTCATGTCCGCAACAGTC
>JBCDDQ010000036.1:0-22846 GCA_039180225.1 Pseudomonadota bacterium | reverse complement strand
TAGGAACCGTATCGAGCGACAGCCGCGCCGTGAACATTGGCGGTGACGGTGTTCGCATTTCCAATTTCGGAGACATTCTTGGCACTGGTAATCAGCGCAATGGCACTATCTACGCTGACGGCAGTGCGAACAACTTCCTCATCGACAACCGGCACAACGGCACCATCGATGCTGGAAACGGCAATGAAGGCGCCGGAATCGCGCTCCAAACAGGCGAAACGGATGGCGACGTTGTCAGAGCGAGCATTGTTAATGACGGCGTCATAGCTGGCCGCGGTCAAGCAGCTGCAAGTCTGGGAACGGCTGGCGACGGCATCCGCATCTTTGCCGGTTCTGACGATGTCACATTCAGAGGCAGTATCAACAATGACGGTGTTATCTCATCGGACAGCCTGCAAGGTACAACGGCCGCAATCCGTGTTGCCAATGGCGTAAACTTTGTCGGTGAGATTGACAATGACCGCGGAGCCGTCATTGCAGGTGCTCAGAACGGCGTCTATTTCGGTGAAGGCACGCACCATGCCCGGATTGATAATGATGGCACGATTTCCTCCGGCAGCCGCGCAGTCAATATTGATGGAACTGGCGTGAAGCTGGACAACGATGGCGTCATCCTGGGCACTGGCGATCAACGCAATGGTACGGTTTATTCAGACGGCACCGCAGACTTCTATTCGATCAACAACGGTCACCGAGGTGCAATCGACGCAGGAGAAGGGAATCAAGGTGCCGGCATTGCTTTGCAAACCGGCGATTCTGCCGGAGATGTCGTTAACGCCGACATCGTAAACCGAGGCGACATTGACGGCCGCGGACAAGCCGCCTCAAACACAGGACTCGCTGGTGATGGCGTGCGCATTTTCACCAGTGTTGGTGAGGCCACCTTCCGAGGCGATCTCTTCAATAGCGGCGACATTACGTCGGAAAGCGCGCAGGGCACCACGGCTGGTGTCCGTATCGCTGACGGCGTTGGCTTTGTTGGTGACATTACCAACACTCGAACCGGCGATATTGTCGGCGCACAAAACGGCCTCTACTTCGGCAACGGCGCACATAACGCCACCGTGCGCAACTTCGGCGAGATCGAGTCAGACAGCCGGGCGGTCAACATTGACGGCACGGGCGTGACCTTGATCAACGGTGGCCGCATCGAAGGCACAGGCGACCAGCGCAACGGCACCGTCTATTCTGATGCTACGGCCGATGATTACGCGATCATCAACAGTCGCAGAGGCGATATTGATGCAGGCGAAGGCAATCAAGGCGCAGCCGTCGCACTCCAAACTGGTGAAGTTGCTGGAGATGTGGTCAGCGCGGAACTCATCAACCGGGGTGAAATTGACGGTCGCGGTCAAGCAGCCTCGAACACAGGACTTGCCGGTGACGGCGTGCGGATTTTCACCAGCGTTGGCGAAGCAACGTTCCAGGGCGACTTCTTAAACAGCGGCGACATTCGCTCAGAAAGCACACAAGGTACCACCGCCGGTGTCCGCATCGCCGACGGTGTTGGCTTTGTTGGTGAGATCACAAACACGCGCACTGGCGACATAGTCGGCGCACAAAATGGTCTCTATTTTGGCAATGGCGCGCACAACGCCACCGTGCGCAACTTTGGTGAGATTCAATCAGCCAGCCGTGCGGTCAACATAGATGGCACTGGCGTGACACTCATTAACGACCGCGATATCGAAGGCATCGGCGACCAACGCAACGGCACAGTTTACGCAGATGCCACCGCCGATGATTATGCCATCATCAACAATCATAGGGGCGACATTGATGCCGGCCAAGGAAACAACGGGTCGGGAGTATCGCTACAAACAGGTGATGTAGATGGCGACATTGTCACGGCGTCCGTGACCAACCACGGTGACATTATCGGCCGTGGGGATGCGGTTGATGGTAATACCGTCGGTGATGGCGTGCGCATCTTCAGTGGCCAGTCGGATGTAACCTTCAACGGGGACATCAATAACACTGGCCTCATCTCTGCCTCTGATGAGTCCGCTGCCGCGGTTGGCATCAGCATTGAGGACGGCGTTTCGCTGGATGGCCAAATCGTCAACCATGGCCGCATCATTGCCACCGAAACCGCAATTGATGCAGCTGAAGCCGGCGGCAATGTGAACGTCCTGAACCGCGGTCAGATCGAAGGCGACGTTAAGCTTTCCGCCGGCAACGACGTGTTTAATGGTGCGCAAGGCAGCACCTTTGGTTTGATCGACGGCGGGGCTGGCGATGATACGCTGACAGGCGGCCGAGAGGACAACCAGCTGATTGGTGGGTTAGGCAGTGACGGCCTGAATGGCGGCGACGGCATAGATACGGCAGCTTACAATGACGCGGACGTGCCTGTCACTGTTAACCTGGAGACCGGCACGGCAACTCGCGAAACAGGCTTCTCGCTCAGTTTCGACGATGTTTCTGTAGCACCACTCACGCTCAACACAGCACTTTCCGGAGACTTCGTGTCAGAAGCGCTGAACGGTAATCTCTACTTTAACATCCACACCAATGACTTCAATGGCGGTGAGATCCGCGGTCAGCTCGACACGATTGTCGACAACACCGTCGGTGGAAACGGCACAATTGTCATTTCCGGTAGCCTCGACGCCAGCCAGGAGCAGGGGCCGACTTCGGACTCTGAGGCAACTGGGTTCGGCACCGTTGTGATCAATGTGGTCGGCGGCGTTGCGGAAAGTTATTCGCTCGACCTGGAGGTTTCGGGCCTGGCGACATCAGACTTGCTGCCCGTTGCTGGCGTGAGCTCAATCCACATCCACAATGCCCCTAGCGGTGTGAACGGCCCGGTGACATTGGATGCAGTTCAGGATGCTGGCGGCGATATCAATGGCATTGCCCAGGTCCCCGGTGCAGACACTGGCGACGGCAATGTTTTCGCCGAGGTAATTGAGACCGACACGTTGATAAACATCGAGAACGTGATCGGCTCAAACGACGCAGATGTGATCATCGGTGATGCCGGATCGAACAGGCTTGAAGGTCTATCTGGCGATGACGCGCTCACGGGAGGCCTGAACGCTGACGTATTTGTCTTCGGGCCCGCCAACACTCCCAGCAATGACACCGTCTCCGACTATGCGGATGGCGAAGACCTGTTTGATGTGAGCGCCTTCGGGTTCACCAACTTTGGTGACGTCGGAGTTGCGCAACAAGGCGCAGATACCCTTCTGACGTTTGCTGCCGACAACACGGTGACGCTCGCCAATGTGGATGCCGGCAACATTGATGCTGGCGACTTCCTGTTCACAGTCTAGTCCAGCACGAAAGGGAGACAGGCACCGCCCATTCCGCCTGTCTCCCTTCATCCGGCGCTGCTGAGAAAGTCATCCACCATGCAACAAACAGCCCCCACCATTCTCAACTCGGCCCTCCGCCAGTCTCGGGTTGGTCTTGTTGGCACAGCGGTCTTTAGCATGTTCATCAATTTGCTAATGCTCGCCGGCCCAATCTACATGCTCCAGGTCTACGACCGGGTTCTTCCCAGCAAGAGCATTGAAACCCTTGTTGCCTTAAGTCTCCTGCTTATAGGCCTCTTTATCATTAGCGGATGCCTGGAACTTGTCCGCGTACGTCTCCTATCGCGCGCAGGCAGCCGGCTGGAAGCCCGCGTGGCTCCGGCGGTGTTTGACGCAAGTGTGCGCAAGCGGATCGCAAGCACAAATGATGATGGCGCCGATCCGTTGGCTGACCTCAGCAGCATTCGCGATTTTCTGGCAGGTAATGGGTTACCGGCTTTCTTTGACCTTCCGTGGGTACCCATCTATCTCGTCATTCTGGCTCTGTTGCATCCAGTGCTCGGACTGCTTGGCTCAGGCGGGGCGGTGTTTCTTTTCGGCTTGGCATGGATCAACAATCAGCTCACTCAAGCCCCCACTGCCAAGTATGCAGAGACCATCAACCTTGGTCACGTGCTTGCAAAAGCCGGACAGAGCAATGCTGAAGTGTTGCGTGCCATGGGTATGGCTCATTCCGTCCGGCGCTTGTGGCTGAGCATTCATCGCAAGGCGGATGCTTTCAAAACCAAAGCCACCGACCGCTCCGGAGCATTTTCGGTGGTTTCGAAAACCTCCAGGCTGGCGCTGCAGTCTGCCGCGCTTGGTATAGGTGCGGCCCTCGTGGTTGCCGATCAGCTTTCCGCTGGCGCGATGATTGCCGGTACCATCATACTCGGACGGGGCCTTGCCCCCATTGATCAGTCTATTGCTCATTGGCGCGGTCTGATTGCAGCGAAGGCAAGCTTCGCTCGCCTTGAACTTTTGCTTTCAGCTTATCCTGAAGCCGCGGTGAAACTGTCTCAAGGGCGCGTCAGCAAATCAGTTTCAGTTGAACGCGTCTATGCCGGACCGCCTGGAGCCCAAAAGGCGATTGTCTCAGGCATCGACTTCTCCCTGAGGGCTGGTGACGCTCTGGCCATTCTCGGTCCCAGCGCTTCAGGCAAATCAACATTGGCTAAACTGCTTGCAGGTATCTGGCTGCCCCAAAGCGGCAAGGTTCGCCTAGACGCCGCTGCGCTCGATCAGTTCAACAACGAAGAACTGGGTAACCAAATTGGCTATTTGCCGCAGGAAGTGGAGTTGTTTGAAGGCACACTCGCTCAGAACATTGCCCGTTTCCAGACCGACGCAACCGATATGGAAATCATCGCCGCCGCCGAATCTGCAGGGGTTCATGAGATGATCCTGCAACTGCCTGATGGCTATGAGACAAACATTGGCAAGGCCGGACGCAGACTGTCTGGCGGGCAACGCCAACGCATCGGCCTTGCTCGGGCACTGTTCCGCGAACCCTTCCTGGTTATTCTGGACGAACCCAACGCCAATCTCGATGCAAACGGTGATATGGCGCTTATGGGCGCAATCTCAAGCATAAAAACACGCGGCGGCGTCGTGATCGTGATCACTCACCGTCCTGGATTTGTTGACGGGGTTGATTTCGCGCTTGTGCTCGACGGGGGCCGTCAACGAACCTTTGGCCCAGTCGCAGATGTCTTGGCCCCAACCTCTAAACCCAGCGCGGCGGCGGTATCGAATGTGATGCCGCTGGCAAAACTGGTAACTTGAAGGATTGCTCAGATGACAACCAGAAAACACGCTCCTGGCGATCAGGAAATCATGCCGACCATTCATCAAATCGATGCGGTTGAACTGGATGAGACGTTGAGGCGAGCGCGTCAGTGGCCCTACATGATGTTTGGCGTTCTTCTGGTCGCCAGCTTGATTGGTGTCCTCGCAACCTGGTCTGTCCGGGCCAAGATTGAAGGCGCCGTCATTGCCGGGGCAGAGTTTGCGATTGAATCCAAACGCAAGACTCTGCAACATCTTGAGGGTGGCATTGTCCAAGACATTCTTGTTCGCGAAGGTGATCGCGTTGTTGCAGGGCAGGTTGTCCTACGCTTGGACAGCACACTGGATCGCGCGAGCTTCAGCATCATCAAGAACGACTTAAACGAGCGCTTTGCACAACGCGACCGCCTGTTCGCCGAACTCCAAGAGCTTCGGGATGTAACCTTCTCCGATATCGGAACCGGAAAGGAGGCGAGCTTACTGAAAATCCAATCTGGTCAACGCAACCTTTTTGCCGCTCGGCTCAGCTCCCGCGACAGTGAGCGGGATCTGCGTATCCAACGGATACAGCGTCTCAAAAAGGAAATCGCTGGACTCACGCGCCAGCGTCAGTCAAACGAAAAGCAGATCGAATTGGTGGACACAGAGCTTAAGGATTTAAGCGAGCTCGCCGCCCAGGCCCTTGTGCCCAAACGCCGCCTTTTGGCTCTCGAACGCGAGGCCGAGCGCATTCGCGGTCAATCAGAGGCGCTTAACGTCAGCATTGCTAGATCTCACAGCCTGATTGACGAAATCAAACTGGAAGGCCTGCGAGCCAAGCGCCAGTTTAACGAACAGTTGACCACAGAGCTGCGCCTGATTGAACCCATGATCACAAATTTGCTGGAGCAGATTGCTGCGGCCCGCAAGAAGCTATCTCTCGTGGAAGTTCGCGCACCGTCAGACGGATTCGTGGTCGACCTTAAGGCTCACACCGTAGGCGGGGTCATTCGTCCGGGCGGTGAAATCATGGACATTGTTCCGGAGCATGAGAAGCTGATCTTAGAGGCGCGGGTGTCACCTGTCGACATCGACAAAGTCAGATCCGGCCAACAAGCACGCATACAGCTCACAGCCTTCGACCAGGCAAAAATCCCCGAAGCAATCGGCAAGGTGATTTCCATTTCCGCTGACAGCCTCAAGGATGAGCGCAGCGGTAAACTCTATTACCTCGCCCGCTTGCAGCTATCGGCACAACAGCCGCAGCCCGTTCAGAAACTGTCTTTGGTCCCCGGCATGCCCGCCACGGTTTTTCTGGAGACCGGAGCGCGCTCACCTTTGAGCTACCTTCTTGAGCCGATTGCGAGCCGCTTGCCACGGGTGTTTGCAGATAGCTGACGATTTCCCAGATGAGAAAGCGAGATGCACATTTGAGTGATCAACCCTCAGCGTTCCACGCCGGCGAGTTGGCCGTCCAACGCCGACTGGGGGTTGCCGAACAGATGGATGCTCTGGGTAAGGAGCGCATTCGCAGGTACATGCCCACACAGCACCGTGAGTTTTTTGAGAATCTGCCGTTCATGGTTCTGGGCGTGCTTGATGCACATGGTCGGCCTTGGGTTACTGCAGCCTTCGGCCCTCCGGGTTTCATCTCTTCACCCAACGAACGCGCGTTGCACATCGGGCGGCCTGTTATGCTCAAGGACCGGCTTAAGCTGGACCTTCGGCCATTGGCAAAACTAGGTGCAATTGGCATCGACCCGCTCCAGGGCCGCCGCAACCGTGTGAACGGAACCATTCGCGAATCGGCTAAAGACGGTCTCCTACTTTCCGTTGATCAGAGCTTTGGAAATTGTGCACAGCACATTCACCGCCGCGCTCCGAGATGGAGCCTGACGTCCAGGCCAGCAGCAGGTACTGCGCGTATCCAAGCTACGACCAATCTCACCAATGATGCACAGGCCTTGATCTGCCGCGCGGATACTTTCTTCATCGCGTCACGCACCCTGCGCATGTCCAGTGATCCCACAACCGGCGTAGATGTCTCCCACAGAGGTGGCATGGAGGGATTCGTGCAGGTCTTGAGTGATAGTTGTCTGAGATTTCCTGACTACTCTGGTAACAAGTTTTTCAATACACTTGGGAACATCCAAGATGATGGCCGTGTAGGATTGCTGTTTCCGGATGTCGGCAATAACAGTGCGCTGTTACTCACAGGCCAAGCGACCATTGGCTGGGATGGCGGACGTTGGATTGATGTGATGCCGCATGAAACGGTCACCATCAAAAAATGGGCATCCAAACCACCAGACTAGTCCAAAGCGATAAAGGCGTTTAGGCCCCCACTTAAGCTCAGGTGCGCCCGCCCACCAATAACCACGACACGCATTGCCAGACCCACTTGTGCACAATTGAGTGTAACTGTAGGAATATGAGCCCATTGCAAATTCATCTTACAGAGCAGGGCTATGATCGCACCCGTTCCCTCAAAAGGCCATAACCTCGACACTGAAACCCTTCAGCGTCTGGACAATAAGGTGGTACATCCCTGGGAAAATTTTGGTGGGATAGGAACGCACAAACGCCTGGTGATAGAACGTGGCGAAGGGGTTCACGTCATCGACAGCGACGGTAATCGCATGCTCGATGGTCCTGCCGGCATGTGGTGTGTAAATGCCGGATACGGGCGTCGGGAAATCGTCAATGCAATCGCCGAACAGGCAATGGAACTGGCTTATTATTCGCCTTTCTCCAACGCCACTTCCTCTGTTGGGCTGCTCACCGAGAAGCTGTCCGAGTATGCGCCGGGCGATCTCACGAACGTTTATTTCACCTGCGGGGGCTCAACCGCTGTCGATGGAGCACTGCGGTTCGCCCAGTTTTACAACAACGCTTTGGGACGACCGAACAAGAAGAAGATCATTGCGCGCATTGGTGGCTATCATGGATCTACGTTCCTGAGTGCTTCAGTGTCCGGCAAGCTGTCAGATAAAACCAACTTGGACATGGCGGATAACATCATCTTGATCTCCGCGCCCAAACCACTCCTGCGCCCGGCTGGCATGTCGCTGGAGGCCTTCTGCGATGAAAAGGTTGCAGAGTTGGAAAACGCGATTCTTGAAGCCGGACCTCAGAACGTGGCGGTTCATATTGCCGAACCGGTTTTGGCTTCTGGCGGTGTGATCATTCCGCCCGATGGCTATCAGAAGCGCTGCCTGGATGTGTGCCGCAAGTATGATGTGCTTTACATTTCCGATGAAGTGGTCACCGGATTCGGGCGGTTGGGAGAGATGTTTGCCTCCGAAAATGTCTTTGGCATCGTCCCCGACATGATCACCATGGCGAAGGGTCTAACCTCAGGTTACCAGCCTATGGGTGGTCTCATGATCTCCCAACGCCTCATTGATGACATCAAGGCGTCTGGCGCAGACTATAAGTGGTTCTCAAATGGTTTCACCTACTCCGGCCATCCGGTGGGAGCCGCAGCGGCATTGGCAAACATCGATATTTTTGAGCGGGAGGGCCTTCTGGAACACGTGCGGGATATCGCACCGTACTTTGCCGAGCGCTTAAGCGAGCTCAGTCAACTGCCCGTCGTCTCGGAGGTAAGGTCCATCGGATTGATGGCTGGCGTTGAGTGTGATTTGGATCCAGGCAATCCAGACGAAGGCCGTGACATGGCATTTGCAAGCGAGGTCGACAAGCAATGTATGAAGATGGGTCTTCTCGTGCGTCCGGTCTACAACATGTGCGTAATGTCACCGCCACTCACAATCACACGTGAGCAGATTGACTTCATGGCCGATACACTGATGAAAGGCATGCGGGCCGTGATGGAGCAACGAGGGTTCCAAGCACTCAGAACTCCGCTGCCGGCAGATACACTGCAATGAGACAGCCGTTGGGTGAGTACGAATAGTGCTCCGTACCTTCTCGTAGCCACACAAGGTCACCTGGCCCGTACTTGTAGCCATCATGGTCGACGAGATCGCCTTCGAGGATTAAGAACTCCTCGCCCTTAGTGTGCACATGTTGCGTGGTGGTGTGACCGGGATCCATTCTATAGACGTGAAAGCCGGAACCAGTTTGATTGTCAGGATTTGCCTGGAGCACATCCCCATCATGACGTCCGTTGCCATCAATGAACGGAACGAAGCCATCACGGTGAATGTTCCTTACCCGCCTGTCGCTATCTTTGATAGGGTCGAGTTCCGTACTCATCATGCGTCTCCACACTGGTCTGTTTCAGTCTACAGCATCTCTAATTAACGGGCATGTCGAGCAGTGTATGCCGCCGCCGTTCAATTGAACGCGATCATAATCAATTTCGACAATCTCAACACCGTGCTCCACAAGTCGGTCGCGGGTTTGCGCGGAGATCCCTTTCGGCATGATCACCCGTCCCGGCTTCACTGCCAATCCATTCACAATCCAACTATTGTCCTCAGGGGTCATTTCTATAGTCCGGATGCCGAGCTCCTTGAGCCGTTCAAGGAACGAAAATGGCAACCCCCGCGGCCACACCAAGGCAAGATCCACATCCACCATCAAAAAATGACCATCGATGTGAATGTCATAGCCGCGAAGATCAATGGTGACGAGCTCTACGCCTTGGTGCTTGAGCACATCATGCACCTGCTCAATGCCTTCATCATTGATCCGGATACCACGGCCCACCACAGCGGTTTTCGAGTTGAGCCAGGCGAAGCTGCCCCCTTCGATCATGCCAGTGCCGCTGACGGTGCGCAGGATTGGCATGCCGATTTCACCTAGAGTTTGCGTGACCGCTCTCTCCTCGCCATGGCGCATCCTTGGCGCAAGTCTGGTCACAATCGAGCCACCTTTTACGCTGAAAGAACTGTCCCGGGTATAGACCGACTTGAACCGACCACCATCTACGCCCTTCAGGTAAATCACCTCTACGCCCTCTGCCCGCAGCGTATCCGCCAGCATGTCATGCTGTTTCTGAAGTTCCGACAGATCCGGGATGTCGTCGCTTTGCCAGTACCAGCCAGTTTCCGGATCGCCAAACGAGCCGATCTCCTCGATCCGCTTGCTGCGATCAATCACGTTAAACTCTTCGCTTGGCCTGTGCATGAGCACTGCACGCAATGTGCCCACGTCATTGTTGCATCCCCAGTTACGCCCCCAAACGCGGTTCATGCGCTCAGGGTGTTCGAACGCCGGCTCGGGTTCGGACCCAAACATTTTGATAGTTGCGTTGTAGATGTCCTTGTTCTTGGGAGGTAGCATTGTCAGGTGATCCGCAAAGTTCATAAACCAGATGATTGGTGGGCTGGCTGTTGGCAAGTTTAAACCTTAATCTGATGAGCGCAGGTTAGGAAGAACAGAGTGCGGCAAGGCTAAATACAATTTACTGTCCCAGAAAGTGCACCTGTGCTCCAGTCTGGTTTGGAGCTCAACCTTGTCTTGTGAGCGTTAGCAAGCCCATGAGGACCGTGCACGCATATTGGACCAGTCAGCGCCCTTCTACGGGCAGGACCGGTCCGATCAGCTCTGCCGGCAACTAAACGCACATCAGCAGTGAACGCTCTTATTCCCCCCTGGATAGCCTGTTGAGATCAAGTCCAAAACTGGCATTCGCAACCTTCGCGTATTGTGCGTATTCGGATTATGTGACACGCTATGCGTCTGGGTGACGATTGGGGACGCCATGAAAGAAAGTGTGAAAGAGCGCATAATAACACTGCTTGCGCTATCCAAAGAAGTTCCAAAGGAACATTTGCGTGGCTGCATCAAAGTGTTGTGTGAAATCGGAAATGTTCAGACTTTCTACGAAGGAATGTTGAATGACCGATTTTCCGGCCGGCAGATCGATGATCTTGACGAAACCGAGCTGGATTTCTTGTTCTCGTTCCTGCTGACGCTGGCACGAAAGAACCTTGAGCTCGAGCAGGAACGCCGCAATGCAGAGTCGGTTGAGCTCGCCTTTAAGGTGATAAACGGCGGCCGGAACGATGGCTAAGATCGAGCGCGTTCCCTTGAGTGCGCCCAGAGGCGCGCTACTGGACCGGGCGCTCGATCAATTCCGCTTGAGTGGAGCTAATGTGAGGTCCTTTATGGGCCCAAATTGTTGCAGCCACATTCAAGTGTTCACAGATGATGGTACGTCAAATCCACCCTACTCATTCATAGGGAGCAAGAGCTTAGCAGCGCAGTATTTCGGTCGGCAGTTCGCTGATTCCGCCGTGGGCACGCGCGGCTTGCCTGATCAGAGATTTGGAAGAAGCGTGGCATCCCGATATGTTGAGGTGTCGTCCACTAATCAACCGACCAGAGATTTAATTGTTGCAGAAACTTGCGGTTGGTGGCTGCAGTATGAGCGTCTTATCCTGCCTGTTGAGCAAGACGCACCACTTCCGGCTTTTGTTGTTTTCCTAGACCTGCAACGTAAGCTTCGTGCCCTGCCCGAACCATCCACTCCAGATCTTCCCACTCATTCCAGATAAGGAAATAGG
This sequence comes from Pseudomonadota bacterium, assembly GCA_039180225.1. GTDB lineage: Bacteria > Pseudomonadota > Alphaproteobacteria > Rhizobiales > CAJQND01 > JAAEUE01. The sequence continues at coordinate 11,301 of JBCDDQ010000036.1, read as the reverse complement.
TTGGGTTGTATCCCGGCGGTAGTTCCTCCCACTCTATGGCGTGTGGATGCCCATGCGCATATGCTTTGCGCATGTTGAAACCCTTCAGAACGAGTTCTTTGTTGGTCAATCCGTAGACCGCCGCCGGATGCCAGCGCAACATGGCTTCGGCTTGGGCCAATCGAATAAGGCATGGGCCAAGCTGGGTCTTTCGAATGCTCTCCGACAAGAACAGTTCACCATGATACACCACGCGCCCGCTTATCCGCTTTGGCCCCGGGGAAACAACCTTAGGCACACCGCCATTGATCCGCGGAAGCTGGCTCTCGAGAAATTGCTCAAGCGTGGCCGATCCCAGGTCATCACATCGGATTGCCTGCACAGCGGCGACCTTGCCCTTACCGTTGTAACAAGCCATCCAAACGGCCCGTTCCGACAATAGATCCATGTATCGGGGATCAAAGTGCTCCGACACCCTCCCCTTCAGCTTAGCGCATATTCGCGCGAACTCATCAAAATCGTCACCCAGCTCTATGGCCAGGCCATGATTTTCGACGATCTTGACCCCTTCGGCATAAAAACGCACCGTGTCGTAGAAAATTCCTGGACGCATGCTCGTTCCCTCCGCCTGGGACCACACCGACTCATTCATACCATTGATAAGGGTGGTTTGATAAGTCGGGAAAACCTGCGCGACCTTTGCCCCAGCAAAAGTAGACCATGTTCAATCCGCTGAACCATGGACATTGAGGAGAGCTCTCGAGCGGAGAACGGCCTACATCATGCGCAGGCAAGGTTACCCACGAGTGCAATGCCATTAGCATCAAAGGAACCGGTCCATGCGCGCGCTTCTCCGTCCGCACCGCGTATGCGCGCCTGAACCGTGCTGCCTTCCAGTTCATTCGCTGTGAGGATGTCCATGTCGTTATCTCCACCTGCGGCACGGTCGTCCAGATCTACCAGCAGGTTCAGCCGGTGTCCGGATAAAAACTTCCTAAACGTGATGGTTCCCGATTGGCTGCCCTGCTCAAAGCCGGTAACTGTTTCCACCTGAACCGCCTCACCTTTGGTCAACTGTTCCGGGCCGTAAGCTGTATCAACGAAAGCGCCGCCTGCTGAAGATGACATGTCGATAGTGAGAGAGGCGAGCTGCCCCTCGTCGCCCTTCAAGTGCTCAATCATGAAACGGTCCGGCGACGCCTCCACAAACGTGACCCGTACAATCGTACCGCACGCCCACGAAGAGCTCATTGGGAAAAGAACCGAGAGTGCGCACAGGCCTCCCAGCAAGAAACGTCTGAACCCAAAAAAGCACATATCGCCAGGCACTCCCCTGATCATTTGCGCAGGCATACTGCCATGATGCCAACATTGCAGCTACGCCCCGGACAACCTTAACTGAAAGTAACTCGTCCCATCGCTTGCGAACTTGATATTCAGATCACCGTTCATTGCGCGCATAATCGCCCGGCTGATGGGCAGCCCCAATCCTGCACCATACTCAGGACCCGCACTTCCCCCACGTGCGAATTTCTCGAAAACAATCGCAGCATCTTCACGGCTCACACCCCCGCCATTATCAACAACATCGATCAAGATGTCCTCGCCGTCTTGCATTGCCTTGAACGCAATTTCAGGATTCTCCGCCCGGTTGTACTTCACTGCATTGGACAGCAGATTGATAAACACCTGGCGCAGGCGATCAGGCTGAGCCCTGACCGCAAGATGCTCGCTCACCTGATGGAACCGTACGGTCAAATCTGAGGCATTCACCATCCCGGACAATGTATCGATCGCAGTGGACAGCGAATGCTGCAAGTTCAAGTCCTCCAGCTCAAGAGCTGCAGAGCCCGATTCCAGCCGGCTGATATCAAGGATCTCCTCCAAGAGCCTGGTGAGGCGCAGGCTCTCCTCCTGGATTATAGAGAGGAATTTCTGGCGCTCCTGAGCCGTGACATCTGGCGTTGTCAGCAGGATCTCGGAAAAAGAACGGATGGATGTCATCGGCGTACGCAGTTCGTGACTGATTTGGCTAAGGAAGTCATCTTTTTGTGCATCAAGCGTCCGCAATCGCTCATTTGCTGTCCGCAATTGCATCGCAGTGTGCTCAAGTTCCACCGATTTATCGGCCAGCTGACGGGAGGTTTCAATCAACTGCTGCGTTTCGTCAGCGATCTCAATAAGTTCACTCATGCCAACAGTCTGCCGCCCGGCAATACGTGTCACCATAGCATTGGCAGAGGCCGCCCCAATAGAGCCCGCCAGTTCGCGCTCCAGCCTCGAGATTACCGCGTCCGTGGGGTGAGGCAGACTTCCTGAGCCGGTGCCCTGAGACCGCGCCAGCTCATCAAACAGGTGCCGGGCCGGATCTGAGCCAAGGATCCGTTGGGCCAGCACAAACAAGTCCTCCGACTGGGCCGAGTGCGAAACAAATCCTGTAGGCGCCCCGCCTGCGGACCGGAACACGTCTACGAACAAGGTGCCCTGGAGCCTCTCAAGCTGGCCCGGCTGGGTTAAGCTGGAGACGGTCATGAAGGCCAACGCATTGGCCCCAACGCTCCAGACGACCGCATGCACGATGGGATCAAAACCGGTGAGCCCCAGCAAAGCTTGAGGTCGCAGCAACTCAACGCTCCAAGGCCCTTCGGCCAACACCTGTGCGCTGAGCAAAAAGTCGCCGCCAAAACTGGGTATGAACAATGTGTAGGCCCACAGTACAAACCCAACAATAAGACCCGCCAACGCGCCCTGCCGACTCGCTCCGCGCCAGAAGATCCCGCCCAGCAAGCTGGGAAGAAACTGGGCAACGCCCACAAACGCAATAAGCCCTATTGCGGCCAGCGCGTCCGAGCCTCCGCTGATCCAAAAGTAGAGAAATCCCAAACCCAAAATGCAGGCGATACTCATCCGGCGCGAGATCAAAAGAAGTGCGCGCACATCACCGCTCACTGGCGCATTGCCGAAAAAAAGTCGCAACGCGATCGGCATCACCACATGGTTGGACACCATCGTTGAGACGGCGATGGCCGCCACGATCACCATGGACGTGGCCGAGGAGAACCCACCAAGAAACGCGAGCATAGCAAGCTCGTGTCGCTCTGCGGCCAGGGGTAGTGTCAGCACATACAGATCCGGGTTGGCTTGTGCGGGCATAACCTGCTGGCCCACCAAAGCAATCGGCATGATGAACAAGGTCATCCCAAACAGATATAGTGGAAACAACCAAGACGCCGTGGACAAATGTCGCTCTTCAATATTCTCCACCACGGTCACCTGGAATTGCCTGGGTAGGCAGATGATCGCCGTCGCTGATAAGAAAGTTAACGTGACCCAGCGTGCACCAAAAATGTCGCCGCCGCCGCGAATATCTTCAGGTGTCACGTTTGCAAACACCTCCCGGAAGCCGCCCGCGATGCCATATGTCGCAAAAACCCCTACCGCCAGCAATGCCACCAGTTTCACAATCGCCTCAACGGCAATGGCGGCCACAACCCCGTGGTGGCGCTCGTTGGCATCCAGGTTCCGCGTGCCGAACAAAATGGCGAACAGGGCCATGCCTGCAGCAATCACGAACGCGGTTTCAACACCGTTTGCGTCTTGTACGATCGCCTGATAGCTGCGTGTCAGAGACTGAAGCTGAAGGGCGATGTATGGTGTCGTCGCGATCAGCGCGATCAAGGTAACCATCACCGCGAGCCCGGAACTTTTGCCGTAGCGTGATGAAATCAGATCAGCGATCGAGGTGATCCGATGCGCCCTGCCAATGCGCACAAGCTTGCGCAGCACCCACCACCAGCCGACAAAAACCAATGTCGGACCGAGGTATATTGTGATGAATTCAAGACCATTTCGCGCCGCAGAGCCAACCGCACCATAAAACGTCCAAGATGTGCAATAGACGGATATTGAAAGGGTATAGATCACGGGCGACTGCAACCAGCTGATGCGCTCGCGACGGGTTCGTCGGTCAACCACAAAAGCCACAGCGAAGAGCAGGACTACATAGCCTGCACACGTGAGCAACAACAGGTTGACCGAGAGCATCAAGGACCGTCGCCGTCAGGCTGTTCAGGAGTTTCGCCATCTGAGGGCACGTCTTGATCCAATGCCCGCGCGAGGCTGATTGCTGCCGCGATCAGGAGAGCCCAAACGGCAAAGACGTAGAGCACAGGAACAGGAAGACCCATGAGCGTTGCATCAATCAGCGCAATCGAACCGACCGGGGGCAGTAGCAGCACTGCGCCGATGATAAGGATCACCACGGACCGATCGCGCACCTTGCGTTGCCAGAGTTGTTTTTGTGCACGGTCCATATTTGTAGCGGTCCGACCTTAGACGCTCGAGCGTCCCTCCATGAGCGTTTCCACTGCGGCGATGATCTCCGCGTTTGCAAATGGCTTTGTAATGAACAGATCCGCCCCGTGTTCAAACGCCGTTTCTCGATCCTCCCTCTGGCCCTTTGCGGTCAGCATCAAGATCGGCAATTCGGCGCAGTTCGCATCGGCCCGCAACTGTCTCAAAATCTCATAGCCGTCCAGGCTGGGCAGCATAACGTCGAGGATTAGGACGTCTGGACAGTCCCTCAGCACTGCATCCAACGCGGCACGCCCATCTTTTTCCACGCTCACGGCAAATCCGGCGCGTTCGAGCAAGAATGTGATCGATTCAATGATGTTTGGTTCGTCTTCCGCAAGAAGAACACGCTTGCCCATACCCTTATACTCCTCCCCTGCCCGTCTTTTTTGCTGCGAGCACTATTGCAATAGAGCCCATCTGCCAGGGCTGTGCAACATAGCCGTCCGTATGATCAGGTGAGTGGGTCCTCCACCCGGTGGATGCAGTTCACACGTGAGCACAATCTGCAGCTTGGCCCCACCTCTTCCAGGGGAACGGAGGCATCAGGCGCATAAACAGTAAGCTGGGCGTCTTTCTCGGTCATTGTGATCATATCGATCACGTAATGCCGGGGCCGGCCAAATCCGCTGAGCCCCACATGGCGAGCGCGCGCCAAGAAGACAAATCGTGCGCCTTCCGGAAAAAGGGCGCGCTGCCTAATCACTGTTTCAGGCGATTGTTGTGCCCGGTAAAGAGCCCAGAGGGGACAGGCTGCAGCATATCTTGGCAGCTGAAGCCCCTCCAGGTTATGCATCTGCATGACAGTACCCGCTGCATTTGCTTGTACATACCCAATCTTCGGAAACTCGTCTGAGAGCGGCAAAGCAGTCAACCTGTGGCAAACAAGATCAACACTTACGGAGAAGATCTGCGCCAAAGCCTCCACATCATATCCTGCCTCTAGTGCCTTGAAGGTGAAGATCTGCTCCGGCATGAGTATGGCACTAACCGCATAGTCAGCAAGCAACGCACGCGCGCGTTTATGGGCCGCAGCGGTCTTTATGATGTCTTCAGCGTGCAATAATGTCTCTATGGTGTCCATCAAATGATCAGCAACGCTGGCTCTCGCCACATCAAATCGTGAGGCCGGACCATTGCCTATGAAGTTGATCTCCAAGGCTTCGGCGGCCCGCTCGAGTTCTTCGAACCGATTATTGCGTTGCTCACACAGGGCTTCCACCTCATCAACGGGCGTCAGAATGCGGTCTGCCTCCTCAGTCTTGTCGAGATAGTTCGCCAGAGCTTCACCAGCATGAGAGAGCGCAGTGCTTTCTTCGGCCACGATTGTCGTGAACTTTGCGTTTTGCTCCTTGGTCAAGTCGTCATACTCAACCAAGATGCTCGCCGCTGAGCGCACAGCGGCAATGCGCGAGCGCATCCGGTGAACAGATTCACTCAGATAGGGGTCGTTGGAGAGGCGTTCAGACAAGACTTGAGCGCTGCGAAAGGACTCTTGTTCTGACTTGGCCAGTGCTGCAATTCCTCGCGCCCAGCCGGGAAACCGTCCGATCAGTTCGTCGGTTCGCTCAGCTTCAACCTCTGCAGCGCCAATTGCCGGCAAATGCGCGATCTCCAACAATTCATCATGCAACCGGCGCTCGATCGCACCATCCAGCGCATCGGCAGTCACACCAAGTTGCTCAGAGATCCGCTGCAGCAACCGGTCAGACACCGATCGTTTGTTCCATTCGATTAGGTTGAGATAGGACGGTGAAATGCCCGCTCTCCGGGCCAAATCGGATTGCGTTATCCCCAACTCATGGCGCTGCTGACGTATGCGCGTACCCACAATTCTACCTGGCATCCGGGGAACTCCTCTTGCTCGCAACAGAACTTAGCCAAAGAGTCAATAATTTACAAATTTTACGCCTTATTTTGTCATTAATTTACAAATTAGTTGAGTAATCCCAAAGGCTTATTGCAGATTGACTAAATGTCCTGCAGTGTAAGTTCGGGTGCACTTGCCATCCATGAGCTCATTGGGCCACCAGGTTCGGCGGTCCAAAACGAAAGTCTAAGGGAGAAACCATATGAGTAGATCGATCACAAACCGCCGTAGCCTTCTGAAGGGTTCGGCCGCTGCAGGCGTTGCACTGGCCACGCCGACCATCTTCACCGGCAAGGTCTGGGCAGCTGGATACACCAACGAGCCGAAAGGCAGTACGGTTACGCTGGGCTTCAACGTTCCGCAAACCGGCGCCTATGCCGATGAGGGCGCAGATGAACTGCGCGCTTACCAACTGGCTGTTGAGCATATTAATGCTGGCGGCGGCGGCATGCTGGAGACGTTCAGTTCCAAAGCCCTGAAAGGTGGCGGCATCAACGGCAAGAAGGTTGAGTACGTGACGGGCGACACGCAGACAAAGTCTGACGCAGCCCGTGCGTCCGCCAAGCGGATGGTCGAGAAAGACGGCGCGATTATGATCACCGGCGGCTCGTCCTCTGGTGTTGCTGTGGCTGTGCAAGACTATTGTCAGACCGCAGGTATCATCTTCATGGCCGGCCTGACCCACGCCAACGACACCACCGGGAAGGACTGCCGTGCTAACGGTTTCCGTCACTTCTTCAACACTGAAATGTCAGGTGCCGCACTCGCTCCGGTGCTCAAGAACCAATTCGGTTCTGAACGAGTAGCCTACCATCTGACAGCTGACTACAACTGGGGTTGGAGCCAGGAAGGCTCGATCCAGAAGTACTCCGAACAGCTGGGCTGGAAGACCCAAGCAGCCGTTCGCACACCGCTGGGCGCAGGTGACTTCTCGCAGTACATCACGCCTGTTCTGAACTCTGGCGCGGACGTTTTGGTTCTGAATCACTACGGCCGTGACATGGTCAACTCTCTGACCCAAGCCGTTCAGTTCGGCCTGCGCGACAAGCAGGTAAACGGCAAGGACTTTGGTATTGTTGTTCCGCTGTACTCACGCTTGATGGCACAGGGTGCCGGCGAAAACGTCAAGGGCATCTATGGGTCCACCAACTGGCATTGGTCCCTGCAGGATGAAGGCTCCAAAGCCTTTGTGAAGTCGTTCGGTGAGAAGTATGGCTTCCCGCCCTCGCAGGCTGCGCACACGACCTATTGTCAGGCCATCCTGTACGCCGACGCTTGTCAACGCGCGGGCACATTCATGCCAACTGCTGTTGGTGCTGCGCTTGAGGACTTCGACTTCGACGGCCTGGGCAACGGCCCGACCACATACCGCGGTCACGATCACCAGTGCTTCAAAGACGTGCTGGTCGTGAAGGGTAAAGAGAACCCGTCCTCCAAGTTTGACGTGCTTGAAGTCGTTGAAGTGACGCCGCGCAAGCAGGTTGAGTATGGCACAGACCTGCTCGGCTGCAACAAAGGCTCCATCAACAACGGCTCTGCGTAGAGCTTGAGACAATTAACCGGGCCGGCCTCCTTCTTGAGGCCGGTCCGACACTGACAACCCACTACGACCCACGGGGCGGCGGTTATGGATGCAATTCTGCTGCAAATTCTCAATGGCCTGGACAAAGGCGGCGCTTACGCACTGATCGCGCTTGGTCTGACCATTATCTTCGGCACGCTGGGTGTCGTTAACTTTGCGCACGGCGCGTTGTTCATGTTGGGCGCATTCTGCGCAGTTGCGCTGAAGAGCCTGCTCAAGGTTTCCTTCGTGACTGAGTCTGCGACCGAAAAGGACTTCCTGGGCAATCCATTGAAGATCGAAACCCCTTACGTGGAACATTGGTTCGGCGACTTTGGATCGTTTCTCATAGAGTATTCGGTGCCCGCCGCGATCCTCATGGCCATCCCTGTCATGCTGTTGATCGGCGTCACCATGGAACGCGGTCTGATCCGCTTCTTCTACAAACGCCCTCACGCCGAGCAAATCCTCGTTACCTTTGGACTTGCGATCGTGCTCGGGGAGATCGTCAAAAAGTTCTTTGGCGCCAATCCAATCCCTCAATCGGCCCCTGAACTGGCAAGAGGTATGGTCGACTTTGGCGTCATGTTGGGCTTTGATCCCGGTGCGGTGCCCTATCCTACCTGGCGCTTGGTCTACTTCCTGTTCTCTTTGATGGTGATTGGTGGAGTGTTTTCATTCCTGCAGTTCACCACCTTCGGGATGGTGGTGCGTGCCGGCATGGCTGACCGCGAAACAGTTGGGCTTTTGGGCATCGATATCGACAGACGCTTTACCATTGTGTTCGGCATAGCCGCTGTGGTGGCGGGTCTTGCGGGCGTGATGTACACGCCCATACAGCCTCCCGACTACCATTGGGGCATGGACTTTTTGGTCTTGTCTTTCGTGGTTGTTGTTGTGGGGGGCATGGGCTCATTGGGAGGAGCTGTCTCAGCCGGTTTCCTCTTGGGTATCTTGCAGTCCTTCGCCTCAATGAATGAGGTGAAGAGCCTTCTGCCTGGCATCGACCAAATCATTATTTATCTGATCGCCGTGATCATTCTGCTGGTCCGCCCCCGTGGCCTGATGGGCCGAAAAGGCGTGATGGAGAGCTAAGTCATGACCGCATCAAAAACAACGTCATCCACGGATTTTATCTTGCTCGCGTGCTTTGCAGCAGCTGTCATGGCAGGGCCGATCATTTTGGCTCCCTTTGGAGCAGGTTACCCTGACCTCCTTCAGAAGTTTGCAATTTTCGGGATCTTTGCCATCGGATTCAATATTCTCTTTGGCCTGACCGGCTATCTCTCCTTTGGGCATGCGGCATTCCTGGGTGCCGGTTCCTACACGGCCGTATGGACCTTCAAACTGTTCTCCATGAATCCAATTCCGGCGATTATCATGGCCACGGCGTTTGGCGGCCTATTCGCACTTCTGATCGGCTTTATCAGCCTACGCAGGTCAGGCATCTACTTTTCGATCCTGACGCTGGCCTTTGCGCAGATGTCGTACAATCTCGCCTACTCGGTGCTGACACCGATTACCAACGGCGAAACCGGCCTGCAATTGGTCCAATCTGACCCACGTTGGTTGGACACCACCGTGTTTGGCCGGGACTATGGCAGCACGCTGCCATCATCCGATCTGTTCGGCATCACCATGACCGGCTATTCCGGCTTCTACTTCTGCGCGGTTGTGCTCATCGTATGTTTCTACATCTCCATGCGCATCTTCCGCTCACCGTTCGGCCTGATGTTGAGAGCCGTGAAGACCAACCAGAACAGACTGAACTACACAGGCGTGAACACACGGCCCTACACGTTGGCAGCATTCGTTATTTCTGGCATGTACGCCGGTCTTGCAGGAGGTTTGATGGCCGTGACCGACCCTCTGGCCGGCGCGGAACGCATGCAATGGACTGCGTCAGGCGAAGTGGTTCTGATGACGATCTTAGGCGGCACTGGCACCCTGCTGGGCCCGGTCATCGGGGCTGGCGCCATCAAGTACTTTGAGAACATCTTCTCAGCCTACAACGACACAACGCTGATGAACATCTTCAGTTTCCTGCCGGAGGGTTTGCAGTCAGGCGTCGTTAGCCTCCTTGGCCTTTTCGTCGGCGATGGCTGGCATTTGACCCTTGGCGCTTTGTTCATGCTGATCGTAATTTTCCTGCCCGGTGGGCTGATGGAAGGCGTGAACAGGCTGATCAATTGGGCGACCAGGCGATTCAAAAACAAAGACAGCAGCACGCCTACCCCTGAGCCAGCTGCATCTTGATGGGATCTGATATGAGCGTTCTCTCTGTAAAAAACGTCAACAAGCGCTTCGGCGGTCTCCAGGCACTGAACGAAGTAAACCTGGAAGTGGAAGAAGGGACGGTGCATGCGATCATCGGTCCGAATGGTGCTGGGAAATCCACCTTGCTCAACTGTTTCGTTGGCCGCCTGATGCCTGACACAGGTAATGTGACCTTTGATGGTCATTCCCTGTTGGGCCTTCCGCCTCACGAGATCAACCAGATCGGAGTGAGCCGGGTTTTTCAGACACCTGAGATCTTCAGCGATCTAACATTGCTAGAAAACGTCATGATCCCCGCTTTCGCCAAGCGCGATGGCGCCTTCCAACTCAACTCCTGGCACTCCGTTGCCGATGAGGGTGATGTCCGCGGCGAGGCGATGGAAATGTTGCGGGATGTGGGACTAAGCGAAAAGGCTGAAGACATTGCAAGCCAACTTTCACGTGGCGACAAGCGCCGGTTAGAACTGGCGATGTGCTTGGTCCAAAAACCGAAGCTCCTGCTGCTCGACGAACCCACCGCTGGGATGGCACGGGCGGATACAAACAACACCATCGATCTTATGAAACGCATTGCAGAGCGTGGCGTGACAATGGTGGTGATCGAGCATGACATGCATGTGGTTTTCTCCCTCGCCGACAAGATATCGGTGCTGGCGCAAGGCACGGTCATCGCCGAAGACCTGCCCGAAAAGATCAAGGGCAATCCCAAGGTTCAAGAAGCATATTTGGGCGGAGCGCACCTATGAGCACAAACGTGACGAAATCAACCAAGTCGCGGAAAACCAGCGCAGCTAAGACCAAGGCCTCAGCGAGCAAAACCGCTGCGCCGCGCAGCAAAGCACGCGCCAAGCCGAAGAAAGCATCCCCTAAGGCTGAACCAGAGACACTTCTGGGTGATGATCATTTCTCAGGGCTGGCGCCAGGCAAGGAACCAACAAAAACCAAGGGCGGGCAGCCGGCATTTTTCTCCTGCTGGGACATTCATGCCTACTATGGCGAGAGTTACATCGTTCAAGGCGTCAGCTTTGACGTGCGCGAAGGAGAGATCGTCGCGCTTCTGGGGCGCAATGGCGCCGGCAAGACGTCCACATTGCGCTCCATCTCGCGGGTGGATGATCCGGCACTGCGGCACGGCGAGATCTGGCTCGACCACAAACCTTTGCACCAGATGAAAGCCCACCAAGCGTCCCGTGAGGGCATTGGGCTGGTGCCGGAAGACCGACGGATCATTCAAGGACTCACTGTAGAGGAGAATCTCAAG
>JBCDDQ010000035.1:0-22902 GCA_039180225.1 Pseudomonadota bacterium | reverse complement strand
GGACGCAAGATGACGATGACACCGCAAAAGCCGAACAAGACCCCAAGCCAGCGCCGCCAGCCCACATGCTCGCCCAGCATGGGGATGGAGAGGGCCGTGATGATCAGCGGCGCTGTGAAGTAGAGCGCCACGGCCGTGGTGAGCGGGATTGCGGCCAGGGCCAGGTAGAAAGAGATGTAGGAGACAAACATGCACAACGAGCGCAGGAAATGCGCCAGAGGGCGCTTCACTGACAAGGTCTGGAAGCCCGAATCATAGTGCACGTAAAGAAAGATAAGCGGTGTGGCGATGAGGCCCCGGATGACCACCAGCTGGTGCACTGGAAACGTGCCCGACAATAGCTTGACGATAACATCCTGAAACGAAAAGATGAAAAGGCCCGCGACCAGAAACGTGACCGCCTTGACCGTGTCGTTTCCCGCCACCGGCACGGCAGCAGCACCCGTTCCCTTCGCCATAGCGTCTCCTTATGCTCACCATGGCAAGCTGCCCGCGTTTACCGGAACTGTCTGTTCCAGAAGCGACTTTGACAATGTCGGTTTTGACCCAAAAATTCAGCTAAGTGAGATGAGTTCACCAAAGGGACCACGCCTCAGGGGCCCCATAGTTCCGGCTTCATCCAGACATCCGGCAAGACACAGGGGCCCTCCCCCATCGGCTGACGCCCGGCCAAGCACACAGACTGCCAGGCGTCCGCCCATTCAGGGGGGAGCGGATAAGGCGGCAGGGTGCCGCGCTCCGGCGTGAAGCCGAACCGGCCATAATAGTTGGGATCGCCCAAGACGAACACTTGCCGGACCCCGGTGCGCGATAGGCGCGCCAGCCCCTCGTCCACCAGGGTGCTGCCCACGCCCTGGCCCTGATGATCCGGCCGCACGCCCAACGGTCCAAGCAGAGCGCCTCCATCATCGTCGAACAGAGTGAACAGCAGATGGGCGACCGGCGCGCTGCTCGCGCATGCCACGAGAGAGAGTACGTCCCGCCGCCGGTCCAACAGCTCGGACACCATAGGCCGAAGCTCTTCGTCCGGAAACATGAGCGGATAGAGCGCCAAGATCTCCGCCCGGTCACCGTCTGAAGAGATGCGGATCAGCATTGCGCAAATCTAAACAAGTTCGTCCAGTTTCTTGCGTATCGCCAGCATATCGCGCCAGCACAGACCTTTTTGCGCCGGCTGGCGCAGCAGATAGGCCGGGTGGAGCGTGGGCATCAGCGGAACGGGCCGTCCGTTCACTTCAGCCTCACGCCACTTGCCTCGCGAGCGCAAGATGCCCTCGGTGGTGTTGCAGAGGCGTTGCATCGGCGTTGCCCCAAGGCACACGATGATCTTGGGGTCTGCCAATTCAATCGCGCGCAGGATAAACGGCAAGCACGTCTCGGTCTCTGCCGCGGTGGGTTTGCGGTTGCCGGGCGGGCGCCAGAAGATGGTGTTGGAGATAAAGGCCGAACTAGCCGGATCATCGGACGCCCGGTTGAGCCCGATGGCGGCCAGAATGCGGTCGAGCAATTGGCCTGAGCGGCCCACGAACGGCTTGCCCTGGCGGTCTTCATCAGCGCCCGGTGCTTCACCAATCAGCATCACATGGGCCTCAGGGTTGCCATCGCAGAGAACAAGGCTCTTGGCCGTTTTCTTCAACGGGCAGCCATCAAATCCCGCCAAAGCCTCATAGAGTTCTTCTATGGTGGAGGCGCCGGCCGCCAGCGATTTGGCATCGGCGATGGAGGTATCTGGGTTGAGCAAACCCAGACCTTGTGCCTCCGGCGGCGCGCGCGGGCTGTCCGCAGCGGCTGGAAAATAGCCCTGGGCCTCGCGTCTCGCCGGCCTTTGAGGCGGTGCGGCGGCTTGGGCTTTGGCCTTCTGTTCTGCGGCAGCCGCGAAGCGGTCAACGGGCAGATCGCCGATGGCTTCATCCACGCCCATCTCCAAATACCAGCTGAGAAGCGCCGCACTGTCGCGCCGAGAGGTCTTGTTTGTGCTTTCCGGAACGCTCATGATTTGAGTATAACACACCGCGAATGCATGGGGCATTGTGGGGATTGGGCCCGTCCACAGGGAGATAGACCGGTGAGCGAAGTCAATGGTGGCGCTGTCGAGCGCGAGTCGATGGAATATGATGTTGTGATTGTTGGCGCAGGGCCAGCAGGCCTCTCCGCCTCGATCCGCCTGAAGCAACTGGCCGAGGCCAATGGCAGTGAGATCAACGTCTGCGTGCTGGAGAAGGGCTCCGAAGTGGGCGCGCATATTCTGTCCGGCGCCGTGGTCGATCCGATTGCGCTCAACGAGCTTATTCCGGACTGGAAGGAAAAAGGCGCACCGCTTAAGGCGGAGGTGATCTCCGACCGGTTTTATGTGCTCGGCCCATCCGGTGCCCTGCGCCTGCCCAATTTCGGCATGCCTAGCCTGATGAACAACCACGGCAACTATGCCGTCTCCTTAGGGAATGTCTGCCGCTGGATGGCCGAACAGGCCGAAGCCATGGGCGTTGAGATTTATCCGGGCTTTGCCTGTTCTGATCTGGTCTACCGGGAAGATGGCTCGGTAAAAGGTGTGGTCGCCGGCGTTATGGGCATTGGCCGTGACGGCGAACAGAAGGCTGAGTTTGAACCCGGCATGGAGCTGCACGGTAAATATGTGTTCATCGCCGAAGGCGTGCGCGGATCGCTCGCCAAAAAGCTGATCAGCCAGTTCGAGCTGGATAAGGGACGCGAGCCGCAAAAGTTCGGCATCGGGATGAAGGAGCTCTGGGAAGTCAAGCCGGAGAACCACCAGATGGGCCAGGTCACGCACACGATGGGCTGGCCCCTGGGCATGAAGACCGGCGGCGGCAGCTTCATGTACCATCTGGAAGACAATCTTGTGTCGATCGGCTTTGTGGTTCACCTGAACTACGAAAACCCGCATCTCTACCCTTACATGGAGTTTCAGCGCTTTAAGCATCATCCGCTCATTGCAGAGGTGCTGGAGGGCGGACGCCGGGTGGCCTATGGCGCCCGGGCGATCACCGAGGGCGGCCTGCAATCGGTGCCAAAGCTGTTCTTCCCCGGAGGCTGCCTGATCGGCTGTTCGGCTGGCCTTGTGAACGTGCCGCGGATCAAGGGTTCCCACAACGCCATGAAGACCGGCATGCTGGCCGCAGAAGCCGCGTTTGACGCTGTCCAGGCCGGCCGTGAGGGTGACGAGCTTTCAGCCTACGAAGATGCCTACCGCCAGTCCTGGGTCTACAAAGATCTTGAGCAAGTGCAGAACGTAAAGCCGCTCTGGTCGAAATTCGGCCTTCTGGGCGGCTTGGCCCTGGGCGCGCTGGACATGCACATGCGCGAGAAGCTGGGCATTTCGGTCTTCGGGTCGATCAGTCATGGCAAACCCGATCATGCCTGCACATTGCCGGCAGATCAGTGTAAGCCAATCGAGTATCCGCGCCCGGACGGGGTCCTCTCGTTCGATCGGCTCACCAATGTGTCGTTCTCGGCCACCAACCATGAGGAGGATCAGCCGATCCACCTCACCTTGGCCGATGAAAGCGTGCCGATCGCGCAAAACCTGCCGAAATTCGCCGAGCCGGCCCAGCGCTACTGTCCGGCGGGGGTTTATGAAGTGCTCTACGACGATAGCGGCCATAACCCGCAGTTCCAGATCAACGCGCAAAACTGCGTGCACTGCAAAACCTGCGACATTAAGGACCCGGCCCAGAACATAAACTGGGCGGTGCCGGAAGGCGGCGGCGGGCCGAACTATCCGAACATGTGACGCGATCGGCGCCCCTTGGTGGCATTGGAACAATTTGCTACAAGAGCCAACTCTGATCTTTCCATTCAGCTAAAGCACCCCTATCCTTGTGCTTTTGCGACGTGCCTTCATCCCCAACGGCTTTGCCACTCCGCCGCAAGGACGCCATGAGACACACGTTCCCTTCACGCTTTTTACCCGGACTCATTTTGATCGCAGCTTTGGCGCTCGCCGGTTGTGATGAGCCGCAGCAGAAGCAAGCTGCCGCCCAGCTGCCGAAGATCACTGTAGCCAAACCTGTCGTCAAACCCATCCGGGAAATGGACGACTTCACGGGTCGGTTTGACGCTATAGAAGACGTGCAGGTGCGTTCGCGCGTTGCCGGATACCTGGAACAGATCCATTTCAAAGATGGCGGCTTGATCAAAAAGGGCGACCTTCTTTTCACCATCGACCAGCGCCCCTTCCAGGCCGAACTGGACAATGCCAGTTCCAGCGTGGAAGTGGCCAAAACCCGGTTGGATCTCGCCAAGCAGGAATTTGAACGCGCAGAGCGTCTGCAAAGATCCGGCACGGTGGCCGTCTCCACCCTGGACCAGCGGCGCCAGGAATATCTGGCGGCCCAGGCTGAAATGAGCGGGGCCACGGCGCGGCTCCGCTCTGCCCGCCTGAACCTTGAATACACCAGAATATATTCGCCCATCGATGGCCGCATTGGCCGCAACCTGATTTCGATCGGCAACCTTGTGCAGGCCAATTCAACCCTCTTGGCGTCCATCGTCTCGCTGGACCCCATCTACTTCTATTTCGATGTGGATGAGCGGGCCTTCCTGGCGTACTCACGCCTTGCCCGGACGGGCCAGCGGCCCTCTGGGCGTCTTACGCCTTATGAGGTCGGCATCCAGCTCACCGACGAGACCGAACCGAAGCACAAGGGCAATCTGGATTTTGTCGACAACCGGATCGACAGAAGCACCGGCACCATGCGCGGCCGTGCCGTTGTGCCCAACAAGGATCTCTTCTTGCAGCCTGGCCTCTTCGGGCGGATCTCCATTCCCGGTTCTGAGGAATATAACGGGATCCTGGTGCCCGACGCCGCCGTGGGCACCGATCAGAATAGGCGCATTGTGTTTGTGGTGGGCGAAGGCAACACGCTCGCCCCCAGGGTGATCCGCCCGGGCCCGCGCATTGACGGCTACCGGGTGGTGCGCACCGGCCTGAAGGGCGACGAGCTGATTGTGGTCAAGGGCCTTGCCCGGGTGCGCCCCGGCATGACCATCGATCCTCAGCCGGTTGAGCTGCCGCCCGTGGCGGCGCCCGAGTAGGCCGCGCACGCCATGGGCTTTGCACACTTTTTCGTCGAAAGGCCAATCTTCGCCAGCGTGATCTCCATCCTGATCGTGCTGCTTGGATCGATCTCCTATTTTCTGCTGCCGGTCGGCCAGTATCCGGACATTGCACCACCCACCATCGTGGTCACCGCCAACTATTCCGGCGCCGATGCGGTCACCGTAGCGGAAACCGTGGCCGCCCCCATCGAAGAAGAGATCAACGGGGTGGAGAACATGCTCTACATGTCCTCCTACTCCACGAGCGCCGGAACCATGTCGCTCACCATCACCTTCAAGACGGGCACAGATCTGGATGCCGCCCAAGTGCTGGTACAGAACCGGGTGGCCATTGCCGAGCCGCGCCTGCCTGAAGAGGTGCGCCGGGATGGGATCACCACGCGCAAAAGCTCGCCCAACCTGATGATGGTGGTGCACATGCTTTCGCCCGACGACAGTCTGGACCAGCTCTATGTGTCCAACTATGCGCGCAACAATGTGCGCGACGTGCTGATCCGGCTCGACGGGGTTGGCGATCTCACGATCTTCGGTGAGCGGGAGTATTCTCTGCGGGTCTGGCTGGATCCGGAGAAGCTGGCCTCTTACGAGCTGACCTCATCGGACGTGGTGGAGGCGTTGCGCGAGCAGAATGTGCAGGTGTCCGGAGGCGCCATCGGCGCAGAGCCCGCGCCGGCGGGCATTGCCACCACCTACACGGTCACCACCCAGGGCCGGTTTTCAACGGTGCGCCAGTTTCGCGATGTTATCGTCAAGGCCGGCGATGACGGCCGGCTCATCCGCTTACAGGACGTGGCACGGGTTGAAGTCGGCGCCAAAAGCTACACCACCAACTCGAACCTGAACGGCAAGCCGGCCGTGGCATTGGCCATCTTTCAGCGACCCGGCACCAACGCTCTGCAGAGTGCCTCAGAGATCATCGCCACCATGGAGGAGCTCTCCAAGAGTTTCCCCCCCGGTTTGGAGCATCAGATCGTCTACAACCCCACCGACTTTATCGATCAATCGGTGAAGGAGGTCTACAAGACCCTTCTGGAAGCGGTGGTTCTGGTGGTTTTGGTCGTGCTGGTTTTCTTGCAATCCTGGCGCACGGCCATCATTCCCATTTTGGCGATCCCTGTGTCGTTGATCGGCACCTTCATGGTGATGGCCGCATTCGGATTCTCGCTCAACACACTTACCTTGTTCGGTCTGGTGCTGGCGATCGGCATTGTGGTGGATGACGCCATTGTGGTGGTGGAGAATGTGGAGCGCAACATTGCCCGCGGGCTGTCGCCGCGCGAAGCGGCCCACAAGACAATGGACGAAGTAGGCTCTGCGGTGATTGCAATGTCACTGGTTCTGTGTGCCGTGTTCATCCCCACCGCGTTCGTGCCCGGCATTTCGGGCGCATTCTACAAACAATTCGCGATCACCATTGCTACCTCAACGATCATCTCGGCCATCAATTCGCTCACTCTCTCGCCGGCCCTTGCGGCCCTCTTGCTCAAACCGCATGGCCATAGCCAGCCCAAATTCTTCGTGGCGCGCCTGGGCAGTTGGGCCGCTTCCAGGTTCAATGCCGGCTTCGATGCCACAAGCGAGGGCTATGGCCGTGGGGTCGGCGTTCTGGCGAGGCGGAAGCTGGCGGGCCTTGCGGTCTATGCGGTGCTGATCGGCATGACCGTCTGGCTCTTCGGCAAGGTGCCCGGCGGCTTTATTCCACAGACCGACCAGGGCTACGGCATTGTTGTGGTTCAGCTGCCGGACGGCGCCTCCCTGCAACGCACGGACAAAGTGGTCCAGCGGGCCACCAAGATCATCCTGGACACACCCGGGGTCAAGAGCGCGGTTGCCTTTGCCGGGTTCTCCGGCGCAACCTTCACCACGGCAACCAATGCCGCGGCGATCTTCGCAGCTTTCGATCCGTTCGAGGACCGCACCGGCGAGGGCCTGAACTCGGGTGCGATTATCGGCAACCTGTTCGGCAGCCTGCAGCAAATCGAAGAGGCGTTCATCATCGCCATCCAACCGCCATCGGTCCGCGGTATTGGCCAAGGTGGCGGCTTTAAAATGCAGATCCAGGAGCGCAGCGGCGCTGATATGGGCCGCGCGCTGCAGACCGCGTTTGCCATGATGGGCGCGGCGCAATCGACGCCGCAGGTCACGCGGGTGTTCACCACCTTTTCCAACTCCAGCCCCTCCTTCTACCTGGACATTGACCGGGTAAAGGCGCGTCAGCTCAATGTGCCGATTGGCGCCATTTTCGATACGCTGGAGATCAATCTGGGCTCATCCTACGTGAACGATTTCACCGCCTTTGGGCGCCGCTATGATGTGAGAGCCCAGGCCGATGAGCGCTTCCGGCTCGACCCTGTGGATATCGCCAGGCTGAAGGTCAGATCGACCACAGGAGCCTTGGTACCGCTCGGCACGTTGGTGGAGATCGAGAACACCAGCGGCCCTTATCTGGTGCAGCGCTACAACCAGTTTGTGTCCGTTCCCTTGCAGGGCAGCACGGCGCCGGGCGTCTCCACAGGCGAGGCGCTTGAGGCCATGGAACGGCTGGCGGCCTCTTCCTTGCCCCAGGGCATGACCTTTGAGTGGACGGAACTTGCGCTGCAGGAGAAGCTGACCGGCAACACGGCCATTTACCTGTTCGTGCTCGCCATTGTGTTCGTCTTCCTCTTGCTGGCGGCCCAGTATGAGAGCTGGGCGTTGCCGCTTTCCATCATGCTTATTGTGCCGCTCTCCATCTTGGCGGCGCTCAGCGGGGTGATGCTGCGCGGAATGGACAACAATATTCTGACCCAGATCGGTTTGATCGTGCTGGTGGGTTTGGCGGCCAAGAATGCCATTTTGATCGTGGAGTTTGCCCGTCAGCTGGAAGATGCCGGCCGCGATTTGATTGATGCCACGGTGGAAGCCTGCCGCTTGCGCCTGCGCCCCATTTTGATGACGGCCTTTGCTTTCATTCTGGGTGTGGTTCCTCTGGTCATCGCGACGGGCCCGGGAGCCGAACTGCGCCAGGCGCTGGGCACGGCGGTGTTCTTCGGCATGCTTGGCGTGACGGTCCTCGGCCTGTTTCTGACACCGGTGTTCTATGTGGCGATCCGCTCCGTGGTGTTGTGGCGACGACGGGCCAAGGGGTCTAAGGACACGCTGGCTGTCGGTGAGAGCGATTGATGGTGACCCCGACAGGCCCCTGCGACGCCGCTTCTCGATCAGGGGGCTGTGAAGGCGGGTCGCCCTTTGGTATAGGTTCCGCAGTGGTCCCGTAGCTCAGTAGGATAGAGCACAAGATTCCTAATCTTGGGGTCGCAGGTTCGAATCCTGCCGGGATCACCAGATTTTTTCTTCTGGAGAACGCGCAAGGTAATGAAGCCAGCTTGGCCTGCGGAGCGGGCTGCGAGGTTGACGCTCGCGGGGGCCGGAGCTGGCGAAGCGGGCGCGGATCTCACACCCGCACCGCTGGGTCGGTCTGGGGCTTATGCGGTAGGCACCATCACCGCTGCCCCCGTCGCCGGCTGGATACTGTGCTCGGACCGGTGCTTACGGCCGGGCGGAAATCCATCAGCCCAGCAAGTTACAGCATCTGCGCGCACCGTGTCATCCAGTCGGAAGTCTGACATGCACGGATAAGGTCAGATGAAGATTAGGAGGCAAATACGACGGTTGGATTTAGGAAAATTTCACGTCCTGTCCGCGCCAACCTTCAAATATCTGTATTACGCCCAATACTACAAAGATCCAACACAATAACACGCGCATCTTTTTCCGAAAAAGCTGTTTTCCTATTTGTGCGAATCAGATAACCATAAATTAATATGTGAGGGGAAAAATATTGAGTATTTTCAAAATTCGAGAGATATCTACACTTGCTCTGATTGGGACAATGATTGCTCTGAGCGGCTGTTCATCGCGTCCAATCATTGACGATGTTACTCCACATAATACCTACAGAATTGTGCAGCTAATTCGTTGTGAAATCCAGAGTGCTCTGAGATTGAGAACAAGAAATCTCTTAATCGCAGCGGAAGAGACAGCACTTCTTAACGGCGTAAAGCAACCTGGTGGGTATCGAAATTTTATAGAGAATGAAATCGACAACATTAAAGATCAATTTAGCAGGACCGTTGCGAGAAGTTTCGCCTCGGCATTCGCTGCGTACGAATTTGAATTTGACATCACAGAAGACAATAATTTGAGTGCGGGAGTCGACTTTCTTGAAGTCATGACACTGGGGACATTCAAACTAGGAGTCAATGGAAAGCTAGATCGTCAGAGAAGAAACAAAAGGAATTTTAAAGCTTTAGATAATTTTGGACAGTTACTCGGGGATGACATACTTCACAACGAGTGCGCCTCGATAAGAAACGGCTCGGCAGGTATTTCCGGCGCAGCGGCCGGTTTGTTGTATCCAATAAGCGGGCGGCTTGGTCTTCGCGAGAAAGTTGATACCTTTTTGGGGCTGAATTTGGCTGCCAATCTTGTTGGGAGCACGAAAGAAGCTCCCAGAGTTCCAACCACCGCAGACCGGATGACCTTCACAACAACTGTGTCAGGAACGGTCAATCCAGTTATTCAATTGATGCCCACGAGCAGACAATTAAAGTTTGCGGGCACAGCGGTAAACACAACCTCATCCCGAAAAGACATACATATGCTAACGTTATCGATGACGCTTCCAACGCAGGGTGATCTTGCAGCGGACAAACCCCTTCTCGCGCAGCAACTCGATGTGCTGGCGAGAACTGCGTTGGCAGAATTGGAACGTCAACGGATTCGCGAACTCGATGATGAAGACCGGGAGATTAGAGATCTTCTACTGGGTAATTGACATCCGTGCGAGTGTTCCATTTGCCCCCTACTTACAATAGACTCGGCGGTCTGAAGAAGGAGCGATGTAATGGAAATTGAATTTTTAGACGAAGCAATAAAAGAAGAAGATGGTTTGGTGAACATGCCCATGGCGGCTGTATTTCTTGCAGTAAAAAGTGTTTTGGAAACTGGTGCTCAGCGCGAGTTCATTGCTGCTTGTGAAGAGCGCAAAATGTCACTAAGGGGACCAATTGAGATTGTGAACTTTGCAAAAACATTCGTTAATGAGAATACGCCCGACATTGACTCCTTTGCCGAATCCGCCTCGGCATCTAGGGCATCTGCATTTCTTAAATGCCGCGATCCGTCACGATGCCCGAACGATGTCTAGCGCCCTGCTTAGTCTTCAAACAATCGACAAATTGTGACGGCTGCTAGATCAGTTGTCCAACTGAATGCCGCAATTACCTATCAAGGCTTGCCAACACAAAGCACCCGTGCGCTTTGGCATATGAGCGTAACACTTGCGTAAGATGCTTCGGATGGACGTATCCGCCGGAGGTACCTGTAAGCCTCTTGCCGAGAAGCAGAGCACGCTTGGCGTGAGGCGCGCCAGGAGCGATCATCAGCGTGCTCGCATGGTGCCGCAGAGTGGCTGCGACTTCTACAAGCGCGTCTCCTCTTTGGGTTGAGTTAAGTGCCCGCTGGCGCTTAGGTGCGACGGTCACACGCCTCTCGGGCTCGTCGTTCCGCGTCCTCGCCCCACCAGGCCCGTCAGATGCTCGCCCATCGGGAAAAGCAGCCTCTGGTCCCGTATCGGAATGCGAACGGCGCCGGTCGGCTTGCGCAGGATCGCTTCGTCTATTCGCATGGCGGTGTTGATGATGCAGCGCAGCGTCCGCAGCCTGCTCAAGGCTGCGATCCGACCGTGGCACGCGCTGAGCGTCACAAAGAACTCTAGGCTGTCCTGGCGCGTGATGTCTGTCGCGGCCCGGCGCCTAAGGCGCGTCCAACTCCCCTTCCCGCGTCAAGCCCATTTTCTGTCGCCCGTCGGTGTGATCCATCCCCAACCGAATCGCCAACACGATCTCCTTGGCCCACCTGCGCGCCTCCTTCAGCCCAATGCGGTCCACCCGATCGATTTTCCCTCGAGTCGTGCGCACCTGGCGCCCGTCCCGTCGCACACCACCATTAGGCCCTCGACCTGCTGGTCCCCACGGATGCCCGAGCCCAGGGGCAAGCCCTCCAGCCTGGCCTCCGCCCAATTGTGAACGGCCTCACAAAGCCTTGCGTTCCTCGCGGTAAAACCCGAGCTTCTCGTGCACCACCCGGTCGGAGAAGAAGAACAAGAAACAGTCCGCACTGGCTGAGAACGCGCGCCACTTCCAGCCCGGGATGGCCAGCGTGTCCTTGGGTGAGAAACTTAACCGCTCCTCGCCAATCACCGCCTCCCCCCTGCCCTCGGCCACGTGCATCACCATGCTGTCCGTGCTGCGCAGCGCCGCCGTTGTCGTGCCGGCCTTCACGTGCATCATCCACGCCGCCATGGTCGGCATGGCCCAGCCGCCGTCCACTGGGTTGGCGTAGCGCAGCGTGGTGGCCTCATGGGGGTCGGGTTCGGCCCCTTGCGCGCTTGCCAGCAAGGCGGAGCGGGTGCGCTCATAAGGGTAGTTGAAGATCGGCGAGGTCTGCCCGTAGGGCGAGGCCGCATTGAGCGGCAGCAGTCCTTCGCCAAAGCGGGCCCGGCTGTCGCCCTCCGGGCGCGTGACCGCATGGCGCTTGTCGTTATAGCCTTCCATGAACACCGCCTCAAAGAACCCGACCATGGGAATGTCGAGCCCGTCCAGCCAGGCGACCGGCCCGTCGCCCTCATTGCCATGATCATGCCAGGCCCATGCCGGCGTGATCACCAAATCGCCTTCGCGCATGGTGGTGCGTTCGCCGCCCACGGCCGTGAACCCGTGCTCGCCCTCAATCATGAACCGCAACGCCGAAGGCGTGTGGCGGTGGGCCGGAGCGGTCTCACCCGGCAAGATCAGCTGAATGCCTGAATAGAGCGTGGATGTGGTGCGCGAGGCGCCGGGATAGCTGGGGTTCTCAAACACCAGAACCCGGCGCTCGGCTTCCTCGGCCGTGAGCAATCCACCAGATTCCAACAATAAAGGGCGCACGTCCTTATAGGCCCATTTGTAGGGCACGGCTTTGGCGCGCGGTTCGGGGGGCACAATGTCCTTGAGCACCTCCCAAAGCGGTGTCATGCTGTGAGGCGCAAGCCGGCCATAAAACTCTTCGCGCCGCGCCTGGTCGGCCTCGCTCCCTGCAGTCATTCAGAGGGTTCCTTCTCATCACATCGGTGCCTTAAGTCTAGGACACACAACCGCACTGTCACAAGGCTGCGAAACCTTCTATGGGACGTGGCAGACCAGAGGAAACGCCCATGCCCGCGGCCCCAACATATGCCCTTAAGATTGTGCGCACCGACAGCGAGTTGGAATGCCCCGTGATCGACGCTGAGCTTCGCGCCCTCGGCGCAGAACTGGTGCTCCTGCCTGACGGGGTGAGCGAAGCTGACCTGGCCGCAGAGGTGGCCGACGCCGATCTGCTCTTGATGTGCTACACGCCGATCACCAAAGCCGTGATCGATGGCGCCAAACGCCTGAAGGGGATCGTGAAGTATGGCGTCGGCATCGATGCCATCGACATTGACGCGGCGCGGGCGCGGCAGATCCCCGTGGTCAACATTCCCGAATATGCCGAAGAGACCGTGGCGGAAGGGGCATTCATGCTGATGATCGCCCTGGCCAAAAAGCTCATCCCTCTCGACCGCGCCATGCACGAGGAGGGCTGGGTGTGGCCCACGCCTCAGTGGATGGGGGCAGACCTTGCCGGCAAGACTGTGGGCCTGGTGGGCGCCGGACGCATCGGGCGCAGCATGGCCCGCATGGCCGGCGCCGGCTTCAGAGCTCATGTGCTGGGTTATGATCCCAACGTTGATGGCGAAGACATGGCACGCGCGGGTGTTGAGAAGGTGGAGGATTTGAGCGCCATGCTCAGCCGTTGCGATTTCGTAACGGTACATTGCGTGCTGACACCGCGCTCAAAATCTCTCATCGGAGAGGTTGAACTCATGGCCATGAAACCCTCAGCCTTCCTCATCAACGTCTCGCGCGGCGCCATTGTTGAGGACGCCGCGTTGCTGCGCGCCTTGCAGGAAGGCTGGATCGCGGGGGCAGGTTTGGATGTGTACAGCCAGGAGCCGCTCGACAGGAACAGCCATCCCCTTCGCGCCCTCTTCCACATGCCGAATGTGATCCTTCTTCCCCACCTGACATTCTACACCGCAGAAGCCATGGAACGGCTTGAACGGGAGACCTTGGAGCGGTGTCGGGAGGTGCTGGACGGTCAGCCTGTGCTTGTGAAATCGAGCGATCCGAGACTGCGCGCGCAGTGGCATGGTGTTTGCTTCAAGAGGGACTAGATGCCGGGCAAGCTCCGTTGCTCCGGCACACCTTGGTTACTTAACCAGACGTTATTTTCCTCCTCAACCTATCAGTATTCGACCGCCAATCATGGCTGAAATTCGGCGATTCTGCGCGTTTATTGCGTATTCAGAGCCGAAGTATAGTTAACCAACTATTAAAATTACCTTGACTTATTGAAAATCTCGCTCTTATTCTCACAGGGTGCGCTGATTAGGGGTCATATCGCGCGCAGTATGGTTAACCCTAGGAAAGTTTTTCTAGTGCGAGTGAGCAAAAGCCCTCTGGGGGGGCAGTTAGTAAGTAAGTAACGGAGTGAGTGCCATGACCTCGAGTTCGAGGCGCCTTGGGCGTACACGCGTCGATTCCAATCGATCCAATCCATCCAAAACAGGCAGATTAGCTAAGACAGTGACCGGGCTGTTCTTTGCCACGTGTTTAGCTGTCGCTCTGCCGATCTCATTAAGTGACTTTGTAAAACCACCTGTGGCACAGGCAGCTGGCAGCGGCGGCGAAGGCGGCGGTGGTTCCGGCGGTAGCGGCGGCGGTGGTTCCGGCGGCGGCGGGGGTGGTTCCGGCGGCGGCGGGGGTGAAGGCGGAGGCGGTTCCGGTGGTTCCGGCGGCGGTTCCGGTGGTTCTGGCGGTGGTTCCGGTGGTTCTGGCGGTGGTTCCGGCGGCGGCTCCGGTGGTTCTGGCGGCGGTTCCGGTGGTTCTGGCGGCGGTTCCGGTGGTTCCGGCGGCGGTTCCGGTGGTTCCGGCGGCGGTTCCGGTGGTAGTGGCGCTGGCGCTGGTGGCAACGGTGGTAATGGCGCAGCCGCAGGCGGCGGCGGACGTGGCTCGGCCGCAGGTGGCGGCGGGCGCGGCGGTCGCGGGGCGAATGGCAGTGCCAATGGTGGTAACCGTGGCGGCATGGGCAATCGTGGCGGCCGTGGCAATAACGGTGCGACTGGTCGCGGTGGTCGCGGAAACAAAGGCATGGCCGGGCGCGGTGGTCGCGGAAACAAAGGCATGGCCGGACGCGGTGGTCGCGGAAACAAAGGCTTGGCCGGACGCGGTGGTCGCGGAAACAAAGGCTTGGCCGGGCGCGGTGGTCGCGGAAACAAGGGCCTGGCTGGACGCGGTGGTCGCGGAAACAAGGGCTTGGCTGGACGCGGTGGTCGCGGAAATAAAGGCTTGGCCGGACGCGGTGGTCGCGGAAACAAAGGCTTGGCTGGACGCGGTGGTCGCGGAAAGAAAGGCTTGGCCGGACGCGGTGGTCGCGGAAACAAGGGCTTGGCTGGACGCGGTGGTCGCGGAAACAAAGGCTTGGCCGGGCGCGGACAACGCGGAAACAAAGGCTTAGCCGGACGCGGGCAACGCGGAAACAAAGGCTTGGCC
Organism: Pseudomonadota bacterium; assembly: GCA_039180225.1. Lineage (GTDB taxonomy): Bacteria > Pseudomonadota > Alphaproteobacteria > Rhizobiales > CAJQND01 > JAAEUE01. Next base: position 8,173 of record JBCDDQ010000035.1, on the reverse strand, counting down.
GGGCGCGGACAGCGCGGAAACAAAGGCTTGGCCGGGCGCGGGCAGCGCGGAAACAAAGGCCTGGCCGGACGTGGACAGCGCGGCAACAAAGGCGTGCGTGGCAGACGCGGAAGCAATAACGATGTTTCCAGCCGCAGTGGTCGCAAAGGTCAGAAGGGCCTGCGTGGCAAGCGCGGCAAAGCGAACGATGTTGCCAGCCGCAAAGGCAAGAAGGGCAAGTTTGGCCTGAGAGGCAAGTCAGCCAAGAAAGGCAAACTGGGCCTGAGAGGCAAGTCCGCCAAGAAAGGCAAATCCGCCAAAAAGGGCAAGTCAGCCAAGAAAGGCAAGCGGGCCAACAAGAGCAAGCGCGCTCACAAGAGCAAGCGGGCTCATAAGAGGGCGCATAAAATCGCGCACAAACTCGCCCGCAAAGTCGCGCAAAAGCGTTCGCACAAAAGAGCTGCCAAAAAAGCTCAAAAGCGGGCCCAGAAGCTCGCGCAAAAGCTGGCACAGAAGAAAGCACAGAAGAAGGCACACTTGATCGCCGCCAAAAAGGCGACGAAGAAAGCCCAAAAGCTTGCGCACTTGAAGGCCGCCAAGAAGGCTCATAAGCGGGCGCAAAAACTCGCTCAAAAGCTGGCACAGAAGAAGGCTCAAAAGCGGGCTCACAAGAAGGCCGCCAAAAAGGCAACTAAGAAAGCCCAAAAGCTTGCGCACAAGTTTGCCAAGAAGAGCAAGAAAGCCCACAAGAGCAAGAAGGCAACTAAAAAAGCCCTCAAGGCTGTGAACAAGCTGGGCAAGAAGTTGGCGCAAAAGCGCGCGCACAAGAAGGCCTTAAAGAGAGCCCATAAAAGGTCCCAAAAGCTTGCACACAAGCTGGCCAAGAAGCAGGCACAGAAGAAGGCTCACTTGATCGCTGCTAAAAAGGCAACGAAGAAAGCCGAAAAACTTGCGCACCTAAAGGCTGCCAAGAAGGCTCACAAGAGGGCCCAGAAACTCGCTCAAAAGCTGGCTAAGAAGAAGTCCCAGAAGCGAGCGCATAAGAAGGCTGTCAAGAAAGCCCACAAGAAGGCAAAGAAGCTCGCGCACAAGTTGGGCCGCAAGCTCGGCAAAAAAGGCAAGAAGGGCAAGAAGGGCAAGAAGGGTAAGAAGGGCAAACGCGCTGCCCCAGAGCCCACGCCTGCCGTTGTTGCGAACTTCTCACAGCATGCTTGCAACAACAGGCTGACGTGCCGGCTGCAGTAGAAGCAGAAGCCTTAGAGAATAAGACGCGCCGTCATGGAGTTGGCGGCGCGTCTTGCTTTATGTGCAAGGCCTGAAGGGTCGCTCGAAAATTCTGGCCGCAAGCCCTGTCATGGGCTACTACATCCCTGTAACGAGACCAAAATTGGGGAGCTCTTCAGATGCCAGCGTATCGCTCTCGCACCTCCACCCATGGACGCAACATGGCCGGCGCGCGTGCCCTCTGGCGCGCCACGGGGATGTCGGAGGAACAGTTCGGCAAACCCATCATTGCTGTGTCCAACAGCTTCACCCAATTCGTGCCGGGGCACGTGCACCTGAAGGATATGGGCCAACTGGTGGCCAAGGAGATCGAAGCTGCCGGCGGCGTGGCCAAAGAGTTCAACACCATCGCCGTTGATGACGGGATCGCCATGGGCCATGACGGGATGCTCTACTCTTTGCCGAGCCGGGAGATCATCGCCGACAGCGTTGAATACATGTGCAACGCCCACTGTGCTGACGCCGTGATCTGCATCTCCAATTGCGACAAGATCACGCCCGGCATGTTGATGGCGGCCATGCGTCTCAACATTCCAGCTATTTTCGTCTCAGGCGGCCCCATGGAAGCTGGCAAGATTGTGCTGGATGGCAAAGAGGTCAAGGTGGACCTGGTGGATGCCATGATCAATGCGGTCAACCCGAACGTCTCTGAAGAAGACAGCATGAAGACGGAACGCTCCGCCTGCCCAACGTGCGGATCGTGTTCGGGCATGTTCACCGCCAACTCCATGAACTGCCTGGCCGAGGCGCTGGGCCTTGCCCTGCCCGGCAACGGTTCAATGCTGGCCACGCACGCGTTTCGCGAGGACCTCTTCAAGCGGGCTGGACGCACCATCGTCTCGCTGGCCAAGCGCTATTATGAGGAAGATGACGAGACGGCAACGCCGCGGGGCATTGCCAACTTTGACAGCTTTGAGAACGCCATGACCCTGGATATCGCCATGGGCGGGTCGACCAACACAATCCTGCATCTGCTCGCCATGGCCCGCGAAGGCGAAGTGCCCTTCACCATGGATGACATCGACCGCTTGAGTAAGAAGGTGCCTCATCTCTCTAAGCTTTCACCGTCCACCTCCGTCTATCACATGGAAGATGTGCACCGCGCCGGCGGCATCATGCGCATCATGGGCGAGCTTGACCGGATGGGCCTCATCCACAATCAGCGCCCGACGGTTCATTCCAAGACCTATGCGGAGGCTCTGGAAAAATGGGACATCATGCGCAACCCCTCCCCGGAGGTGGAAGAGTTTTACCGCGCCGCGCCGGGCGGGGTTAGAACCACGCAGGCCTTCTCCTCTCAGAACCTTTGGAAGGATCTGGACCGTGATCAGGCAGATGGCTGCGTGCGCTCCGGCGAGCATGCCTACTCGCAAGATGGCGGCCTTGCGGTGCTCTACGGCAACATTGCTGAGGACGGTTGCATTGTGAAAACCGCCGGCGTGCCGGAAGAGTGTCTGGACTTCACCGGCAAGGCCCGGATTTTTGAAAGCCAGGATAGTGCGGTCAAAGGCATTCTGGGCAAGCAGGTCGCCGAGGGCGACGTGGTGGTGATCCGCTATGAAGGCCCAAAGGGCGGACCCGGCATGCAGGAGATGCTCTATCCCACCTCCTACCTGAAGGCGGTGGGCCTTGGCAAAGCATGTGCTCTGATCACTGATGGACGTTTTTCCGGTGGCTCATCGGGCCTCAGCGTGGGGCATATCTCGCCGGAGGCCGCCCTTGGTGGTGCGATCGGGCTTATTGAAGAGGGTGATGAGATCCACATTTCAATTGCCGACCGCCGTCTGCACTTGAAGGTGGATGCCGGTGTGCTGGCCGCGCGGCGCAAAGCCATGGAAGCCAGAGGCGATGCCGCCTGGGCTCCAACGGAGGTGCGTGAACGGCGGGTCACGCCGGCGCTTAAAGTGTTCGCTGCATTCGCCACCTCCGCGTCGGAGGGCGCGGCCCGGGACGTGGACGGCACCTCGCAGAAATTGCGTCAGGCCGCCGAATAGCGCCGGGCGAACACCAAGATCAGCGCAAAGACCGCTGCGGCCGCAGCCATAAGGCTTGCCGCGAGAAATGCGGATGCTCCGTAGGCCTGATAAAGCGGACCTGCCGAAGCGGTGGCAAGCGCTATGATAACACCGCCGGCCACCGAGGAATAAAGCGCCTGGGCCGTGTTGTGCAGGTGGTCCGGCACGGTGCGCGAGATATGGTGGATGACCCCCAGATGGGTTGCGCCGAAGGTGAGCCCGTGCAGCGCCTGGAGCATTGCGAGGCCGACCACCCCTGGATCAAAGGCCGTACCGGCCCAGCGCACCACGGCGGCCGCGGCCCCCAGCAGGATCAAGCCGGAAGGCGTGAACAGCTTGACCGCCCGGCCGGAGACGGCAAAGAGCGCCACCTCGGCAATCACGCCCAAGCTCCACAGCACACCAATGGCCCCGCCTGGTATACCGCCCGCCTGCCAGTGCAGGGTGCCAAAGCTGTAATAAACTGAGTGGCTGGCCTGGGTGAGCCCCGTTGCCAACAGGAACACCACAAAAAGCGGACTGATGAGCAGGCGTGCCGCATCACCCACGCGGACGACTTTTGGCGGCTGGTCTGCATCCTGCTTGGGATCGGTTTGCTTTGGCAGCCACAACAGGGCCAGGACGATGAGCGCGTGACTGGCGACCAGAACCCAAATGATGTGATCGGGCGCCATAACGTCCAGGGCGAGCCCCCCACCCAAGCTGGCAACAATGAAGGCGATCGACCCCCACAGACGCATGCGGCCATAATCCAGTTTCTGCTCGCCCGCGCCGCGAACGGCGATCACCTCGCTCATGGGCAAGATAGGCGTCCAGAAAAACGCTGCTGCGACAGCCACCAGCCCGATCAGCCAGATGGACTGGATGACCACCAAAGCCAAAGTCCCGGCCACCGGCACAATAGCCAGCCAGATGAGCAGCGTGCGCCGCCGGCCCGTCTTATCGGCCAGGAAGGAGAAAATAGGGCCTGAGACGATCCTGACCGCAATCTGAAGGGCCAACACCAGGGCAATCTCATCAGCGTCCAATCCACGCGCACTCAACCACACCGGAAAGAACGGCAGATAGATGCCGATGGTGAGGAATAAGGCCCCGTACAAGGCAGATATTCGGGTGTGCAGGGTATGAGCAGACACGTTTGACGATCCTTGAGTGTGGACATGGCCGGTCTTGATGGGGTCGCGCGGCCGCTTAACGTGATCTAAACCAATCGCTAACCATAATGGAGCCCAGAGTTTGTGATTGTTCGTGCTGTGCGGCCAGAGGCAACGTGCTGTGCAGGTGTTAGTAATAGTTCGAGCGGGTAATGTAGATGGTTAAGGGCAACGTTGTAGCGGGATTGACCGAAGAGCAGTACGCTGAAATTGAGCTCGCGGTAATGGAATCAGAACGCGGGCGGAACTTCCTCAAAGAATATTTGGCGAGAAATCGCTCCTCCGACACACACATGCTGCTTGAAGCCATTTCACGGTTGGAAAGCGCGCTGTGCCTGAAAGCCGTCGAACATGAGGGCGGCGAGCAATTCACCCCTGCCCTGGCCGAGATTGCGGCTGTGGTCACCGCAACGCGCACCGAAATCGCAGCGATCCGCAATGATCTGATCGCCGGTGGAGGCGCCCTGGCCCAAGGACCGGAGGCCTTTTCCCGGGCCGCCGACCAGGCCAATCAACTCTCAGCTGAGCTTCTGTCTCAGGTTGAAACGGTTGAGAACGTGGCTTGGAAGCTCCGCGAGATGGGTGTTGAGGCAGAGATTTGCGACAAGCTGGACGCCTGCGTTGAAGAACTGATGAGCTTGTGCTGGCGCCAGGATGTGAGCGGTCAGCGTGCGGCCAAGGCCCTCAGTGTTTTGCAGTTCGTCAACGACCGCACGGGCGGGAACCTGGTGAGTATGAGCGATGAGACGGGCGCTCAAGAGGCCCTCGGTGCTCCTGCGGAAGAAACCGAACCGGCAAACATGGAAAAGGACGCTTACTTCGCGCAGGATGCTGAATTGTTCACCAGTGAGGCTGCGCCTGCGGAAGCACCGGTTGCCGCGCCTGGCTTTGTTTACTCAGAGACCAAATCAGAAGATCCGCTCAGCACGGACGCCATCGTTGCTGAAGTGAGCACTGACGCGCCTCAGCACGTGGCCTTGGTCGAAGACGAGCCCGAGCCCGAGGAGCCCACTCCTGATAACCTCTCCGCAGCTGAGCTCATTGAGAAACCGGCCGAGATGATCGGACCGCAGAACCTCAACGGCTTCACCGCCATGGCCACATCGCTTGATGCCAAAGGCCCGTTCACCTCAACCACCCTTGCTGAAATGGTCACACCTGCGCCAGCCGAAGCGCCCAAGGAGGAGACCAAGGCGGAAGGGGCGCAAGATCCTTTCCAGGTTGAGCTGGAAAACCTCGCCAAAAAGGACGGTTTTGCGTTTAAGCCGGACACCAAGCCCGAAGCGGAGCCAGAAAAGGCTGAAGACGCGAAAGCAGACGGGGACGATGAAGACGGCAACGGCCACATCGTGATCATACGCACGCCTGCCGAGCCAGAGACAGACGCTGAGCGCCTGCCTGAGCCCATAACGCAGGAAAAGCCTGCGGCAAATGGCGAAGTCCCAATGGTGGAGATCTGCTCGCCGAAAGCCACCGGCAGCTGATGGCGCGCCCACTGATCAGTGGGCGTTGACGATTTCCGAGAAGAGACCGGGGTCCACATTGCCGCCGGAAAGCACGATCGCGATATCGCGGCCGCGGCAATCGATCTTGCCGGCCAGAACCGCGGCCAGGCACACGGCCCCACCCGGCTCGACCACAAGCTTTAGGGTTCTGAACGCAAACGCCACGGCAGCCCTCACCTCTTCATCGCTGACCGCCAGCCCGCCAGCGGCCCGGGGCTGATTGATGGCGAAGGTAAGTTCGCCCGGCTGCGGCGCCAACAAGGCATCGCAAACGGAACCGGTGGCATGCTTGTTCTTGCTCCGCTTTCCGGATTTGAGCGAGCGCGCATGATCGTCAAAGCCGCGCGGTTCAACGGAGTAAATCTCGGTCTTCGGAAACACCCCTTCAAAGGCCAATGACACGCCCGCCAACAATCCACCGCCACCTGCCGGCACCAAAAGCGCATCGGGGGTAACGCCGCGTGCTCCCAGATCCTGCGCAAATTCCAGGCCTGCGGTCCCCTGGCCGGCGATGATGTTGGCATCGTCATAGGGCGGCACAATCACGGCGCCGCGTTTGTCGGCGAGGTCCTGAGCGATGGCTTTGCGGTCTTCAGACGCGCGGTCATACTGCACAACCTCTGCGCCATATCCGGCCGTGTTGGAGACTTTGATCTTGGGGGTGTCCTCGGGCATGACAATGACGGCCGGGAATTCCTTGAGCTGAGCCGCCGCGGCAACCCCTTGCGCATGGTTGCCGGAGGAATAGGCCACCACGCCACCCTCCCTGGCATCTGCGCCAAGTTGGGAAATGCGGTTGAAGGCGCCGCGGAACTTAAACGATCCGGTGCGCTGCAGGCATTCCGGCTTGATCAGAACCCGGCCACCCACCCGTTCGTTCAACGCAGGGTTCTCCACAATCGGCGTGCGCAGAGCCTTGCCGGCAATTCGTACGGCGGCCATCTGGACATCCGCAAACCCCGGCAACCCGGCATTGCCTTCTGCCTTACCATCAGTTGCCTTAGGATTTCGCGGATCTACTGGCGCCATAATCGGTCCTGCTGGTTGTTCGTGCTCACGGATGCTACGCCAGAACCATGACGAAGCCATGGCTGGCGGAGCGCTTGACATTCTATACAATACCGCAGGCGATGCCGCCATTGTACCTGTTGAAAATCCCGCACCACGACTATTTCTCCAGCAGGCTGATGGGAGCTTGGGCGCTCAACTCCCTGAGCAGCTTAAGCTTGATGGCCCGGGCAAAATCGTCATAGCCATTGGCCTGCATCACGAAGGCGCCCGGCCCGGTGATCACGTTTGTCTCAAAATAGCCGGTCAGCACGCCGGTGGGGTCCACCGCCAGACCATTGACCTGGACGCCGGCCCGGCGGGCCACACCTTGAGCATATGTGGGGGAGGACCCGGCATTGTAACGGTCGTCGGCAGACACATCGACGATGCGACGTGCGCCGCTGAACCGGTTCGTCTGGATCAGGTCAACCGAGAAAATTACTGCTTCCCCCAGCGCCGTGCCGGATGAGCGGGCCTGATTTGCATTTTGTCTGATGGCATCGGCAAACGTCAAAGCACCGCCCTTATCTTTGATATGCATCCAGTCCACCACCTGGACTTGCTCAAACCTGGAGCTCCATTCCACGTACGTCACCGCGATGCCATCCGGCCCCTGGGCGGCAATGGCATCGTGGATGTCCGGATCACGGAAGGCATTCACGTAGCCGGACACCTGCAGGTCAAACTCGCGCCGATCCACGCTGGAGGACACATCAACCGCAAGCACCAGTTCCAACGCCACTTTGATGTCACCTGCCTGCGCAGGAGCAAGCAGGAGTTTGAGCAGAACCAGAAGAGCCACAGCCGTTGCGCGCAGATTATCCATTGCGACTGACTATAGCGCGGACCAGGCCCACGTCTGTTGACAATTCGCAGATTAGCGGCAGGCTGAAGCGGCAATTGCATCAGGAGCGCCCCATGGCAGACCTCATCAATCTGGCGGCCTACCCCATTGCAGACCCCGCCGGGCCGGAGAGGGCCCGGACCGTAGCCAGGTTGCGGGATGAATTGGACCGCCAACAATATTGCGTGCTCCCTGAATTCATCGGACCGGACATGTGCGCTCAGCTGGTTCAGGAGGTGTATCAGCGCCTTCCGGAGGCCTATGGGAACCGATCGCGCCTTGATCGTCCGGGTCACTTTCTCAGTGAAAGTTTCGACCACCTCACCAGTGGCCGTGCCATTG
>JBCDDQ010000034.1:0-23100 GCA_039180225.1 Pseudomonadota bacterium | reverse complement strand
GGCCCCTACGGAGCGCGCACATCGCCAAGTGCGTCTATCAGCGGGCCCAGGTGCTCTTCGTAGTGCTTCCAACGCATCACGGATGTGCCATATATCGGTTGGCGGACCTGCCAGCGGCTCGGCGTGCTCACAGCCCGTTGGTGTTGATGGAACTCAAGGCAGGCCTCATCCCACTCCACGCCGAGAAAGTCGACAAGCCTGCGTGAGGCGGCTTCCTGATTTTCGATCAGATGCTCATAGGGCCCGTCAAGAATCTCGATTGGGAGCACGTCTTTCCAATGCTCCATGAGCCTTGCATGTTCACGGTAGTAGAGCCCCAGCTTCTCCAGATTGGTGTTGTAACCGTGCTCCTCGGAGAAGGGGTGCATGAAGCATGACAGGCAATTGTCCAGCGGATCGCGCCGGCAATAAATCACCCTGGCGTTTGGAAACATGAGCGCGATGAGGCCAAGCGCCTCAAAGTTATGAGGCATCTTATCGATCACCCTCACAGCGCTGCGCGAATGGCGGTCCAAAGTGGTAAGGTATGCCTCGGCAAGGTGCAGCACGTGCTCAGATTTCATCTTTGAGAGGGCGCTAAAGTACGGCTCGCCCGTTTGCCCGGATGCATGAATGCGCTGCATGGTCCTCTCAATGTCGCGCAATTCGCCGGCACCTTGGACCTTCGGATGGCTCGATAAAATTTGTTCGGTCAGCGTTGTCCCCGAACGCGGCATGCCCACAATGAACACCGGACGCTCAGAGGTGTGCCCGAAAGCGCGGCGCTGCGCAAAGAACAGCTTGGTGAAAAACGACGTGATCCGGTCAATCAGTTTGCGGTACTGGCCGATGTCAAAGTTGGCCCCGGCCATCTCTTTGGCATCGGCGAAACAGCGGAACGCATCATCATACCGCTCCAGGTCATTGTTGATCTTGCCCAATGCGTGTTTGAGCGCGATCGTGTCCTCGGCCGTCATCTGACCGCGCTCCGCAAGCGCTGCGAACCGTTTCACGTCTTCTAGATCGTCCGCGGTGAACCTCTTGGCAGCTGAAAGGGTGACGATGGCCGGAACGGGATTTGCCGCCGTCTCCAACACGGCCCGCAAGACCGCCATCGCCTCCTCCTGGCGGCCCATATCGATGAGCACATCTGCGAGCCCCAGTTGGGCCTCTTCCGCCTCAGGATCGCGGTCCAGCGCCTTCCTGTACCAGTCGACCGCCTCATTTGACTTGCCGGATGCACGATAGGCCCGTGCCATGTTCATCAGCGCTTCCATCAGCCGGGGATTAAGCGATATGGCCCGGCGCAAATGGGGCACGGCTTTGTCCGGCTGTTCGGCAAGGAGAAGAGAGTTTGCAAGATTGTTCCGGAACACGGCGTTCTTGGGCGCCAGCTTTACCGCGCGCTGAAGCAGCTCCACCGACTTTTCAAGAAATCCGGCTTCCACGGCCAGCGTCCCCAGAAGGTTGTGGGCATCGGCATTGTTGGGGTCGTCGCGCAAGACAAGCTGATAATGATATTCGGCCTCGGCAAACTTCGCGGCGCGCTGAAACTCAATGCCGGTTTGCAAAAGTGCCAGATGGGCTTGGCTGGCGCTCACGGCTTTGCGCTTCGGCGCTCTGGCGGGCTTAGGCTGTCCGGCTGACTTTTTGTGACGCATGACGACCTGATCGCTTCATCCGGCCACCAACAAACAACCAACCAGAAGCGGTCCGGCCGGTCGCTCTTATGGGGCCTGGGGCCTAGCTATAAACCGTCAAACTTGAAGGTGATGCCACCCATGACCGTGTGAGTGAACAGGTCCACCCCTCTCAACTTACCCCAAAACGGGGCAACCACACGGTTGGTTTGACTGAGGTCGAAATCGACGATCCCTCGAAACCTGTAACTGAGCTCCAAATCGATGTTTGCAGCCACGTCGTACTTAAACCCTGCGCCGGCTTGAAAGGCCAGGCCCACGCCTGCATCATCGAACACGCCGGGAATGCCCCCGGTCACCCTCAAGCTGGAGTCCACAACCCCAACGCCCACGCCGCCACCGATAAAGGGTGTGAAATCTGTGTTTGTATAGAAATCGTACCAGAGGTTTCCAAGGATCGTGTACGAATCGAAACTGCCGTTAAGCCCGCCACCAAACGCACCAAAAACCGGGTTTGTGTTGTTGATGCTTCGACCGGGCAGATTGTTGAAGGCAAACTCAAGCTCACCGCGAACGCTATCGGTGAACACGCACGTGCCTGCGGCCAGCCCGACAATGAACCCGTCTTTGTGTTTTTTCGTCGAGGTGTAGGGTGTGGCCCCGGCGGTGGTGTAAACAAACCGGGACTTAGCCTTTTCCGGCACAGACAACCCGCCGAACATGGAGACGTACCATTGGCACCCCTCGCCCGGCGCGCCTTCTTTCGTGCCATTGGCGTGTGCCGCCTCAGGCGCGATGAGCGCGATGGCGGTCAAACACACACTTCCAAAAAGGGTGGTCTTCAGCATGTTTTCAAGCACACTCGATTCCTGATACAATCATAGTTTGCACGGTGGTTTTGCGAGTCAACACACCTGCCACCTTTTCCCCAGCGCAAAACACTCTTTTTGGCTGCTGTGATGTTTTTGCATACGGTTGCCCAAATATTGGGCAGACACTTGCCGCGTTGAGTGCCGGATAGGACACCCCGCCCGCACGGCGCCCCTCTCCAAACGTAAGGCGCGGTCAGTCATTTCTTGGTTTTCTCAGATCGCGAAGCCGGCCTTCCACATGCCCGCGCAGCTCGGGCAGGTCCTCGCGGCTGAGCTCGCGCCGGTTCTGCAGCAGGCTGGTGAGCTCAAGCGGAAGTTCGGCACGGTCCTGTCGGTGCCCGGAAACCGATGGCTCATCCGGTCCGAACTCCGCAAGCACAAGAACAACGCAAGAGGACACTGCACAGGTCGCCAGCACCCAGTAAAACGCGGTCAAGGTCGGGGACGCCCACAACGCCAAGGGCGTTACCGCCATTGCCAGGCCGGCAACGGTCATCGCCACGCTCCTGGCAAATGACACGAGCTGCGATATTGCGCGTGCATTCATCCTACCGCCTTACAGCAAACAGGATCACTGAGTCCAGAACCGGCGCTCCACCTTACCGCTCTAAGCGATCAGGCAGAGAGTTTAGTTTGGCGCTTCGCCTGGCAATGATAGGTTGCCGCGTGGCGTGGAGAGTGACGGTGACGGCGGGAGTGATGCCGTCTTCATCGGCGCCATCGGACAAGATGAAAGAACAGCGGGAAGATCAAGTTATGACAGTGAAGGTGGGATATGTTGGCCTGGGGGCCATGGGCGCTCCGATGCTGAGGCGCCTCGCAGGGGGCGCTCCTGAGGGGAGCGTATTCGGCTTTGATGCTTCCTCAGAGGTCTGTGATCAGGTGTGCAGCGCAACTGGAGCTGTGCCCTGCGCCTCGATCGCGGAGATTGCCGCAAGCGCAGACATTCTGTTTTCGTGTATTCCAAACAACGAGGCCGTCCTGACCGCCTACCTCGGCGAGCCGGGCATAGCCTCCGCTGCCCGGCCGGGAACCATAACCATCGATTGCTCCACGATCGGACCGGAGATCAGCCGCCAAGTGCATAGCCACCTGGCTGAGAAGGGCGTGCACCATCTCGATGCATCCATGTTGGGATCGGTCACCCAGGCTGAAGAAGGCACAATCAGCTTTGTGGTCGGTGGGGACGCACAAGCACTGGAGCAAGCAAGACCAAGCCTGGAAAAGGTGGGGGCGCTGATCCGGCATTGCGGCCCCAGCGGAGCGGGCAACCAGATGAAGCTGCTTCATCAGATCCTGGTGGCCGGCCACGCGGTGGCCGTGGCTGAAGCGATGACGCTCTGCAGCGAAATTGGCGCTGACGAGGATGCCTTCTACGAGATTGTCACCCAGGGCACGGGGTTCGCATATTCGCGGTATTTCGAAAAGCGCGTGCCGCGCATGCGTGCCGGTGAGTATGGGCCGCTGTTCATGCTCAAGTTCATGGCCAAAGATGCGCGCCTTGCCCGTGACATGAGCCCGTTTGCGCCAAGCGCCACCGCACAGGTCCTGCCAATGCTGAATGCCATTGTGACCACACTGGAAGAGGGCGAAGCCAATGGGCTTGGCGAAAACGACTTCTCAGCAGCCACCAAGGTCCTTCAGGCGCGATTTGAACGAGAAAATTGAGCCCAGACATGAGCTTAGCCGGAACTCAATCCACGGATGGCGGCTTTCCAAGCCAGAGCCCGGCATTGATGGCGATCCGCCGGGTTTGACGCCGTTTGCGCTGAGGCGCTAGATTTCGCAATGAACGGACCGGGGACACCGGTTCACATCGCGTAACTCCGTTCGAAAATCTTCTGTGATGCGGGAGAAAAGATGATGTTGCAGGACAAACGCGTCGATCTGGATGCCGAGAAACGCAAGAAGCTGATAGAGCGCATTGTACAAGAGCTCAGCCGGGAAAATGTTGATCTCTATTATCAGCCGACCAGCGCTATCGCCCGCCTGATCAAACAGCATATAGACAGCGGCGCAAATCTCACAGCCGACGAGAAGTCTCTCCTGGACCCTCTCGGCCAGCGGGATATTGAGGTTCTTTTGAGCCTGCATTGACCCGTAGGCCGACGATGCGCCGGATGGCGAGCGCTAACGCAGCGCCCGTTTGCGGCGAAGCGGTTCTGAAGCCACCGCTTTTTGCTGAACCGACTTGATGTAAGCCAGGGCGGGTCTAAAGGCCTCGTGCTGAGATGTGCGCTCCAGGAAATCCAACAGCCGGTACAAATTGATAGGATGCTGCTGCACCAGATCGACGATCGCCGCGAGCGCCCGCTCGCAATCGTAGGCGTCGATCAACTGGCACGCGGCCTGCGTTGGTGTCAGAATGTAGTAATCCTGCGGGCGCTTGGGGGAATAGCGGGTTATGTGGAAGGGCGAGGCGCCGAGAACCTGCGGCTTTGGGATATGGCAGCAGATGTCGGCGGCAGCATGGTGCAGGATGGAACCGGACGTTTGCTTGAACCCCAGTTTTTGCAGCGTGGTGATGGCGTGCCGGCGCATCGCGGGCGACAGGATGTCGGCGTCAGAGCGGTCATAGACCAGGTCGTCAAACACAGCGAAGATCTTCAAACTGCCGTCCACGAGCAGCATGTAGGGGCCCAGATCAGGCCCGCTGGCAAGGGGATCTTCCGGAGGGCGTTCGGTTAAGTCGTTCAACGATCCCAATGCTCATAACTCTGGTTCTTCTATCAGAACCAAGTGTGCCGCGCGCGCTTGAGTTTTACCATGCGTCAGTGTTTCGCCGCGCGGAGGCATCATATCTTCCGCAGCACCTCAACGAGGTTTTGACGCTCCTCAGCCGACACGGGCGACAAGATATCATCGATCACGCCCGCCAAAACCGCCTTTATGTCGCCCACAAACATGCGTCCCTTTTGCGTCAACTGCAGCACGCTCACGCGGCCATCATCCGGGCAGCGATGGCGCTCAATCATGCCTTTGTCCTCCAGTGACTTAATCGCCCGCGTCATCTGAGATTTGTCCCGTCCCATCTGCGCGACCAGCGCATGCATGGAGACCGGTTCAGCGTCAGACAGCGTCAACAGGATCATGCCGCCGAAGGGCCCCACGCGGTCAACATCAACGCGCAAAGCCTTGTGGTGCAAGTTCGCCGAAATCCGTCTCATAAAGCGGTCGACAAGATAGGCAATTTCATGAGGGTCCGACATGGTGGGCAAAATTAGTTGACTTTATCCACAAATTCACTTAGTTGACTTTATCAACTTAACATGTCTCCGAGCGGCGCGCCATGACCAAAGGCCGCCGAGCAGACCTGATCCACGAACACTTGGAGAGTGCGATGTCCTCGATGCACGCCAACGCGTTAAAGGCTGCCGCCGTTCTGTGGGTTGTCTGGGGCCTGGTTCATATGTTTGCCGGAGCCATTGTCTTGCTGGGTGACGCGACCGCCGGCTTTCAAGCGATCGCGGACCGTGTTGATCCAACAACGTTGCAGCACGATTATGCGCCGGCGGTTGGGGGCATCCTCAATCAGCACGGTTGGAACCTTGGCTGGTTCGGCGCGGCAACTGTCATCGGCGCTGGCTTCATCTGGATGAAAAGTCTGACCGCAATCTGGGTGACCGCAGTGATCGGCGGATTTGCGGACCTTGGCTATCTGCTGTTTGTCGATTTGCCGGGCTATGTCAATTTCTTCCCGGGCACGGTGATGACCCTTGTTTCCGGATCCGCGATCCTGCTCAGCATGTGGGTTTGGTGGCAACACCGCGGCAGCCCTTAAGCCCACACGCGAAACCTGGCTTGCGAAGACTTTGGAGTTTTGACGACCCGCACCGCGAGCCTGCGCGGGCATGCCGGATGGGTCGCAGAGATCAGGCCGCCGCCGGAGCATCGCGGCGGGGTCGATCGTCCATGGAGAACTGAATGAGTGCGGCAAGGGCGCCGACGCCAACGAGCGATGCCCAAGCCACCGCATAGTCGCCGGTGACATCGAACGACAGTCCGCCCAAATAGGCCCCCAGAAACGCGCCGAGCTGATGGCTCAGGAACATCACGCCGAACAGTGCGCCGAAGTTTGTTGCGCCGAACAGTGAGTTAATGAGCGCGCTGACGGGCGGGATCACGCTCAACCACAACAGCCCCATCGCCGCGCCGAACACCAGCGTGCTTTCGATTGAAACGGGAAGAAACGCATAGGAAGCGATCGCAACCGTTCGCAGCACATAGATCGCGCCAAGGACCTGTTTGTGGCCGAACCGCTCGCCCAACTGACCTGCAGCGAGCGTTCCAAGCGCGTTGAACACGCCGATCAGGGCAATGGCCTGAGCGCTCAGGGATGCGGGCAAACCGCATATCGCAATGAAGTTCGGCAGATGCGTGGCCACAAAGATCAGCTGGAACCCGCAGGCAAAGAACGCCACGGTCATCGCGACATATCCCGGATGACGCAGCGCCTGCCGGATCGCCCCGATCGCATCTGGCCTCTCGGTCGGCGCTTGCGCAGCCGCCGCTCCGTTGGTTCTGAACGCCGCAGCCAGCAGCCCGATCGCGGCCGCAAGACCGGCAAGGATCATAAGAGTTGTCTGCCAGGAGAACAGATCAAGCGACATTTGCGTCGCGGGTGCGATCAGGAAGGTGCCCAGCGATCCGACCGCTGCCAGTATCGACACGGCCAGCGCGCGCACCTTAGCCGGGGCGATCCTGGAGATAATGCCCACCAGCACGCCATGGGACGTTGCAGCCACGGCAAGACCGATCATGAGACCACCACCAAGGAAGAGACCGAACGCCGAACCAAGACGCATCAGTAATAGCCCCACCGCAAAACACACTGCGCCGGCAATGATCACGAGCTGGCCGCCAAAGCGGTCCGCCAAGGCCCCCATGAAGGGCTGACCGATGCCCCAGGCCAGATTCTGCACAGCCATGGCCAACCCGAACATCGCGATGGAAAGGCCGGTTCCGGATGTGATCGGACCCAGAAACAACCCGAGGCTCTGTCTGATCCCCATGGAGGTTGACAGAACAGTTCCCGCCGCCACAAGAACCACAACCAAAAGCGGTGTCCAGGATCGGGTTTGCCGTGTGTCGTTTGAGTGCATCCTTGCCTCCATGTTTCGGGCGTACCGTCACGGAGGCATAGCGCTGCGTAAATTCACTAGTCGGTATACATGGGCTCTCTTGCGGCCTGGTTTTCCAGCAACAGCCGGGCGACCTTTGCCGCGTCGCGCGCATAGCTCGGATCCCTGTGCACCAGCATGCGCGCAATTGCGCCATCCAGCAGCACCATGATCATTCGCGCCAGGGAACCGGGGTTGGTCAGGCCTGCCCGGCCCAGGTCATCGGCGAGCCAGTGTTCAAACTCGGCCTTGTGCCTGCGGGCAACATCAAGCGCGGGATGGCCTGGACTGTCGGCAAGCTCGACGGCCGCGCGCAGAAACCCGCATCCTTTCCAGGACCGCTTCTCTGCATGACTGGCCAGCTTGAAAAACATGCGCTCGATCCGGTCGGTCAGAGCCCCGTCCGATCCGGCCCAGTTTTGGTAGCGTTCCAGGGTTGGTTTGTGATGGGCCTGAAGGTAGGCCGCCACCAGGTCATCTTTGGACTTGAAGTGGTAGTAGAGCGTCTTCTTGGTAACGCCGGCGGTCTCAGCGATCCTCTCAACGCTGACATCGCGAATGCTGCCCGCGTAGAACAGTATGTCTGCGGCGGTGATGATTTCATCCTTGGTCGACATGGCCCCAAGGATGTCCGCTCATGTGGCGCTTGGCAAGGCCCTCCCGCAGAAGGTCACCTGAACGGCTGCGCCCGGATCGCACAAACACTGGCCTCATGGTGAACCCTGAAAAATGGGGGCGAGCCGGCCAATGGCGGGATTAACCAATAAACTTGCCGGTTCCTTAAGCCCGGCATGATACGCAACGCACAGGTCCGGTTAAACGGCAAACGGGGTCATTGGCGTGCGCGAACTCATCGACGAACTCCAACTTGCGGTCAGGAATGCCATTAAATTGGCCTGTTTCCGCCAGGCACAGCACCTCCTGACGCCGGCCTCACCGGTCACCTTGAGCGTACTGGTGGCTGTCTTGCTTGTGCTTCATATCATCGTGGATGCGCTCTATGCCGGGCAAAACCTTGGCTTTTACGATTATGGCGTCCCGGCGTTCATCGCGCTCTGGACGGTCCATGCCGGGCTCATCGCTCTGATTTGCGTCAAGCGCACGCTCATGCCGCTGTCGCGCATTCTTGCAGACCTGACAGCGGTAAGCTGCCTGTTCGGGGTCATCTATGCTGCAGCCAAAGTTCTGTCAGATCTGGTTCAGGCGCCGTTCGGCGCCGGATCTCACAGCGAAGATATCTCTCTGGCGATTGCCATACTGTCGCTGGCCCTTTTCTTGTGGAACCTCATCACCTATTGGCGGGCGGGCCGGCAGATCCTGCACAGTTCCATAAAGTTTGCCGGCCTGCGCCTGGTTGTTGCAGCGTGCCTGCCGGTTGTTCTGGTGCCTCAGTCGCCGCTGGTCTATGGCAGCGCCACAAGCTGGGAACGGCATGACCTCTGGGCGTATGGCTACAGCTTGTGGCCGCGCGAACAGGAGCAGGCTTCGACCACAAGCCAGCCGCGGATCGATGTCGAGCGCACATATTATCGCCAGAACGAACTCATCACCCGCGCCCTGCAGGCCGTCCAGCGCTCGAACAGCGGGCAGCCACAGATGTACTTTGTGGGAGCGGCCCCCTTTGCCACACAGGAGGTGTTCAGGCGCGAGGTTCTGAGCGCGCGCGCCCTGTTCGACACGCGCTTCCAAACCAAGGACCGTTCACTTGTTCTGATCAATCACCGGGACACGATTAACACCACACCGCTGGCGAGCGTGTCCAATCTGGAGCGCGTCCTTGAGGAGATCGCACAGCGGATGAACGCCGACAGGGACGTGCTTGTGCTCTTCATCACCACACACGGGACCCGTGACCGTCTGTCGGTGCACTTCCCGTCTCTTTCCTTAAATGACCTCACGGCGCCGCAGCTTGCCGGGTTTCTGGAGCGCTCAGGCATAAAGAACCGGGTCCTGATCATTTCCGCCTGCCACTCCGGCAGTTTCATTCCCCATCTTGCGGGCGAGAACACCATGATCCTCACGGCCTCGCACGCGGACACGCAATCATTTGGCTGTTCCAACACCCGCGAGTGGACATATTTCGGAGATGCGCTGCTCAATCACGCCATGCGCGAGAGTCACTCCTTCGTCACGGCGTTCAAGAAGGCCAAAACGCTGATCAGCAAGTGGGAAGCGCGCGAAGGCCTTGAGCCGTCGAAGCCGCAAATGTCGGCCGGCCCGGCCATCCTTGATGTGCTGGCCAAAATAGAGGATCAGTTTGAAGACCGGGCCGCGTTGCAACGGCAGACCCCCGGTGCACCCCGGCCTGGTTCCAACGCTCTCAACTAACGGCGCAGCGCAGACTTCCCGCGCGCACCGGGCTTCTCTAAACTCAACCAAACAGGCTCGGCCAGCTGTTGTACAGCACGTCATACCGCGCTTTCTTGGGGGTCCAGGCAATTGTTTTGCGCATCTTGGGTTTACCGTTCTCGTAAACGCGATACCCTGGCACCGCATCATGTTCAATCTCGCGCATTTCCGGTTCACAGAGACCAAGCGCGACGAGATAACGGAAGACCTCCGTCTCCTTTCCATCGCGCAGGCGAGCGCAAAGAATGAGACAGAGCACAAGCCCATCAAAACTGCAGCCGCGGTTCTCGTTCTTTCTCATCACATCTCTAAACTCGGACGGTGCGCAGGTGAACACGTGATAGCGAACGCTGTCTTTCCACGGCTCAACAACACCGAGTTTTTCAAGAGCGCGTGCCGGCATTTGCAGGCTTGAGCTGCAGTTATCATCGAACAGGGGGATTGGCGGTTCCCCAATAAGCGGCGTTTCGATGTAATAGTGCTCATGAATGTGGTCGGCCAATGCGACCGCCAAACTCAAGTAATCGGGATTTGCGGTCATAGCGTTCATCTGACTTTTTGCAGTGATCGTCTGTGGTTCGCCAAAAGCCCACCATGCGCACTTGGCAATAAAGCCGCATAAGAGGCATAAACCCGCTTCGGGGCAATCACTGTTTTAGGGGGCGACGTCACTGTCCATTGGCCATGCCTTGAAAGTCTGAGGGGGGCTTGCTGCAGACGTTGGCTGCAATACGAATGCAGAGTGAGCGCTGGTTGGTTGGGCCGGATGTCCGCTAGGCGGACTTTGCTGCCGTTGGTTCACACTGGATTCGCAGTAAACGAATTCAATTCGGCAGGCGATTTGATGTGGATGATCCTGATGCGATCTGAACGGTTGTAGATCGCTTCAAGGAGTTGTGGCCGCGCTTTTCGGTGTAACCACCACATCATCTTATAAAGAGGTATTGTGACGCGCCACATCGGACAGCCTTCAGGGCCATCTGGGCGTCCGAAGAACAGGGATTTGAACTGTCTTTTGGTTGCCCACCAAAAGTGAACGTGGATCGGATGATCAACAAATATCACTGTATCGCAGGCGTTAAGGCGGTCTTCAACCGAGCTCATTGAACCGTAGCCGTCAATCAACCATCGTCTGTTTGCCAGCAACTCTTCGTGCTGCTTTTGGAACTCGGTCTCAGGCGTCCGAACCCAGTTGGGCTTCCATTGGATTTTGTCGATTGCGTAGTACGGAAGATCATGTGCGGCGCAGATCGCGCTACACATCGTAGACTTTCCGCCCCCGGCATTTCCTATCACCATTACTCTGGTCATGGGGCGAGGCTAGCACGATCAGCGCTCTTAGCGAAGGTAGGTGTGGGCTCTCTCCGGACATTTGCCACATCTGCAATCGTTAGGCATCGGTGAGCAAAACTGATGAACGGCAATTAAGCGGACAAAGTGACCGGGTGTGGGACGGTCGGCGAATGTCCGATGTCGATGGCGCAGCGGACGCTGTGATGGAGCACTCATTCAAAGCGGCAACTTGCTGCTTAACCCTAAAGCAAAGCAACTCATGAATTCCGTTGACCTGACAACGATGGTTGCCTATGGATGCTTTATGAAAATGAACTGCAACCATAAGTCCTACCATTACCTATTGTTGGCCTAACAGCTAGCAAGGCGTAGGTTGCGCGTTAGATTCCCTAAAAAGCTACTCCCTACTTCAGCCGCTTCGTGCGCTTTGCCCCGCTATTTGTGTGCGGATTTAGCCCAATTGGCAGAGGCAACGGACTGAAAATCCGGCCAGTGCGGGTTCGCATCCCGCAATCCGCACCATGCACGGGAACGTTTGCCGAGAGACGAAACAACTGCGCTGATAGCGCGGAAGTTAATAGGTAAACAGCGCAGGATCAGATCCTGTTTTTCCCAACGAACGGCCGTGTAGCCCAATTGGTAGAGGTACCGCATTCAGAATGCGGAAAGTGTGAGTTCGAATCTCACCACGGCCACCAAGTGGGGGATTGGCGCAACTGGTAGACGCGCTATCCTGAGACGATAGTTGTTGCGGGTTCGAATCCCGCATCCCCCACCAAACTGACCGTTTGGCCGTCGCCAGCCTCAAACACCTCAAAAGCCCCAACGCACCGGCCGCCTTGCGGACACCGCGCTCCTTCCACCGCTCGAAGCGGAGTACCCCGCCCTTGCGTTCAGGTCTTATTGATTGAGTTGCCGCCATCCACAAGCATGGCGCTGCCCGTCACGAACGACGATTGATCGGAAAGCAGGAACAGAGCGGCATGGGCAATCTCTTCCGGGTCTGCCATTCTTTTCAGCGCATGAAGCCCACTAACCCATTCATGGGCTTGCGGGTCGTTGCCGGCCATTTCGGTCTTGGTTCCGCCCGGCAACACCGCGTTGACGCGGATTTTGTCAGCCCCGTGCTCAACGGCAAGGACCTGCACCAGTCCAATCAAGCCGGCCTTTGATGCAGCGTACGCAGCCATGCCCGGCAGACCAATGGTGTGGCCAACAAACGTCGACGTGAAAACGAGGGAGCCGCCGCCTCTCTTCTTCAGCGCGGGAATCTGGTGCTTCGCTGCATAGTACCCGCTTGTGAGATTGGTGTGCAGGACGGTCCGCCAGTTTTCTTCCGGCATGTCCGGCACCGGCCCCATCTGCCCCATAACTCCCGCATTGTTAAAGGCCGCATCCAGCGCGCCGAACCGGTCTTCTGCAAGGCCGACCAGTGACGCCGCATAAGCTTCATCCCCAACATCGCCCGCGCTGAACACCGCGGCCCCGCCTGATTGAACAATCTCGTTCGCAAGCTGCCTCAACCGGTCTTCCCGGCGTGCGCCCAGAACCAGATTTGCCCCTTGGGCCGCGAAAACCTTCACCGCCGCTGCGCCGATCCCGCTGCTGGCGCCGGTCACTATGATCGTCTTGTCGTCGAGCAACATTGATCTCTCCATCTTGAAGTGCTGATGGAAGCCTAAGAACACTGCTGTTCGCAAAACCACCCGCTTCTTGCGCGGTGGGCGCATTTCGCTGTCGGGCGAACTTTTTTGGATAAAAGAGTGTCACATGGCTCGCCGCGACCGGCGCTGCGGCCGCACCGCAGCCCGCCTCACGCCTCGCGCGTCAGGCGCTGGGCCAGCAAGATGCCGCCGATCACCAAAACCAACGCCACCGCATGATAAAGATGAAACGCCTCGCCCAAGATCAAGACCGCCAGCAGGGCCCCGAAGATCGGCACCAGGTTGAGGTAAAGCCCTGCCCGGTTCGGCCCATAAATCTCCACGGCCTTGATGAACAGGCCCTGCGCCAGCATGGCCGGGAACACCGCGGTGAACACCACCACAGCCCAGGCCCGAAACGAGGATGGAAAGATCAGGCTGTCTGTTGCCACCTCATAGGCCACCGCCGGCACCGACACCAGCGCCGCGCTGATCGCCATCACCGCCAGCATGCTCACCCAGTGAATGTCCGGCTTGGCCTGCAATGCTGCGGAGTACGCGCCGTAGATGAAAGCGGCGATCAGCATGAGGAAGTCGCCATAATTGACGTTCAGCTCCAAAAGCAGGCGCGGATCGCCCTGGGCCGCCACAATCACCACCCCGATCAGCGTCACCGAATAGCCCGCCACTTGCGCCCAATGGGTCGCCACCCGGAACACCACAAAGCTCAGGATGAAGATGAACATGGGCATGGCCGCCTGGATGATCGTCACGTTGATGGCCGTGGTGTGGACCAGCGCGGAGTACAGGAAGAAATTGAAGATCGCAAAACCGCTCGCCCCCATGGCCATCAGCTTGGGGATGTTCTGTCGGATCACCGGCCAGTCCTTGCGCAGATGGTGATGGCCGATGGCGAGCAGCACCAGCGCCGTGATCACCCAGCGGAACTCGGTGAGCAGCAACGGCGACACATGGCCCACCGCCAGCCGGCCGGCCACCGCATTGCCGCCCCACGACAGGGTGACAAACACAAGCAGAAACGGCGCATTGTTGAACAATGCCGTCAGGAAGCTCGCCATGAGAGGTCTCGCTGGTAAGAAGCGAAAAAGAGCGCCAGTGTTAGCACACATCATTCCGCAACGGCATTGCTAATTGCCGCAAGTGAGGCTCAAGCGCTATGGTGGGCGCCCCGCCCTGCTCACATTCCCAAAGAGGCCCCCATGGACACCGTGCATATGACCCTTGATGAGGTCCACGCGCTGACCCACAAAGTGCTTATCAAACATGGCTGTGACGACGCCAATGCCACCGCCATTGCCGACAACATCACCGGAGCTGAACGCGACACCGCCACGTCTCACGGCGTGTTTCGTCTGCCGGGCCATGTGACGAGCCTTTCCAACGGCAAGGTCAACGGTCAGGCCAAACCAACCCTTGAGCGTCTCAGCCCCGGCGTGGTGAAGGTCGACAGCGACGGCGGGTTTACCCCGCTGGCCTTTCAGGTGGGCAAGCAGGCACTGATTGAGGCGGCGCGCGAGAACGGCATTGCGGTGCTGGCGATCACCCGCACCTTCCATTTCGCGGCCCTTTGGCCGGAAACCTCCGCTCTGGCCGAAGAGGGTCTGGTGGCGCTCGCGGTCACCTCTTCGCCGCCCTATGTGGCCGCGGCCGGCGGCAAAAAGCCGTTCTTCGGCACCAACCCCATGGCCTTTGCCTGGCCCCGCAAAGAGGGTCCACCCATGGCGTTTGACCAGGCGGCCGCCGCCATGGCGCGCGGGGAAATCATGATCCATGCCCGCGACGGCCATGAGGTGCCGGACGGGGTGGGCATTGACGCGGACGGTAATCCGACCAACGACCCCGATGCCATTCTGAAGGGCGCCCAGTTGACCTTTGGCGGCTATAAGGGCTCGGCCATCGCGCTGATGATCGACCTCCTCGCCGGCCCGCTCATCGGCGAGGCGTTCAGCGCAGAGGCCGGCCGCGCGGACAATGGGGACGGCGGGCCGGCGCTCGGCGGCGAGCTCATCATCGCCATCGATCCGAAACGCCTTGGCGCGGGCGATGGTTATCTGGATCATGCCGAGCAGCTGTTTGCGGAGATGACCGAGCAGCCCGGGGTGAGATTGCCCGGAGACAGACGATTGAAGGCGCGCGCTGTGACGCCCAGCGAAGGTGTTCATGTGCCAAAATCCTTGCATGCGAAGATCGTCGGGCTCGCCGAAGGGTGAGACCGGTGATCTGAAGGGGGGTTGATGGAGGGTTCAGAAACAAAAAATGGGCCCGGTGCGGGGCCCATTTGTTGAAGCGTAGCGTCATGTAGCCGAAACAGCGTCACGCTGTCAAGGAAAAAATTACTATTTTTTGTATTTTCTTGATTTTGCAAGTTGGATCAAGGTGTTGGGTGGTGGCGACTTGGTCCCGCGCCGCGCCACTTGGTGGGGGACTTTTCCAGTTTTGTACATGCCGGCCCGCCCGCCAGCCCCTTTACGTCATCCCGGAATTTGCGAAAGCAAATATCCGGGACCCAATGCAGCACGCTCAGAGCAACCCGCCCTGGGTCCCCGCGTTCGCGGGGAAGACGCGAGGGGGAGCGGGGATGGTGATGATTGCGTTTCCCGCATCCTTGCGAAAGCGAGGACCTTCTGAGCCAAGGGAAAGATGCGAGCCATGGGCCCTCGCGTGCGCAAGGGCACGGGGGGTGCTGTTGCCCGCGTCCTTGCGAAAGCGAGGACCTTCTGAGCCAAGGGATCAGTGCCAGAGATGAACCGCTTACCTATCCGCCGCGCAGGGCGAAGACCTCGATGGCCGCGGGGCCGAGGATGACCACGAAGATCACCGGCAGGAAGAAGGTGATCATCGGCACCGTCAGGCGCGGTGGCAGGGCGGCCGCCTTGCGCTCAGCTTCGGCCATGCGCATATCCCGGTTTTCCTGGGCCAGAACCCGCAAGGCGCTGCCCAAGGGCGTACCGTAGCGTTCCGCCTGGATCAGCGACGTCACCACCGCCTTCACACCCACAAGACCGGTCCGTTTGCCAAGGTTCTCATAGGCCAGCCGGCGTTCCTGCAAGTAGGACAGCTCCGCATTGGTCAGCGACATTTCCTCAGCCAGCGGAATGGAGGCAGATGTGATCTCGCCGGCAACCCGCTTAAAGGCCGCCTCGATCGACATGCCCGATTCCACGCAGATCAAAAGCAAATCCAGCGCATCCGGCCAGGCCCGCATGATCGACACCTGGCGGCGCTGGATCAGGTTTTTCACCACAATGTTCGGCGCATAAAAGCCCAGATAGCCCGCGCCCAAGCTCACCAGCAGACGGATCATGGTGGTCTGCTCGGGCATGAACGCATAGATGTAGGCAAAAGCGCCGGCCGCGAAGACGAACGGCCCCAAGGCCCGGCAGAACACGAAGGTGATCAAATGGCCCGGCTGGCGCAAGCCCGCCATGCGCAGTTTCTCTTTGGTTTCGGTGGGATCGATCAGGTTCGACAGCTTGAACTTGTCCACCGTGTTGGCCATGAAGCCGCTGGAATCCTCACGCAGCCTGGGGTTCTTGGCCTGCTGCAGAGCTTCCCGGTTCGCCGCCTTCAAACGCTCGCGCTCGCTGGCCACCGACTTCATGCGGCTGCGCAGCTTGTCGCCTTCCAGGAACGGCGCGATCAGCGTGACGAACGTGGCAAACGTGGCCAGCCCCGCCAACACCATGACCATGTTGATCGGCTGGAGAATGAAGTTGAAAAGCTCACCCATGATTGAACCCAGCGCCTCGCTTCTAGAAGTCGAAGTTGATCATCTTGCGCATGACCAGGATCCCCATGGACATCCAGACCGCGCAACCGGTGAGCATCATCTTGCCGAGCTCGTCGGTGAAGAGCAGGCCGATATACTCGGGCCGCAGCATGTACAACGCCAAGGTGATCAAGAAAGGCAAACAGCCGATAATGGCCGCCGATGATTTGGCTTCCTGAGACACAGAGCGGATCTTGCCCTTCATCTTCTTACGGTCGCGCAACACGTTGGAGAGGTTGCCCAGAGCTTCCGACAGGTTACCACCCGTCTTGGCCTGAATGGCGAGCACAATCCCGAGGAAGTTCACCTCCTGCAGCGGCACCCGCTCATACATGCGCTCGATGCCCTGGTCGATGGTGATGCCCACGCGCTGGGCCTCCACGACTTCGGCAAACTCCGGCGCCACAGGATCGGCCGCCTCATTGGCGATGATCTGAAGCGTGTCGTTGATCGGCAAACCGGCTTTCACACCGCGCACCATCACGTCGATGGCGTTGGCAAATTCTTGCAGAAACTTCTCTTGCCGGCGCTTTCTGATGAACATCACAACCCAGCGCGGCACGCCCAAGGCACAGGCAAACCCGGCCAATCCGGCCAGGAGCGGCGGTTGGCCCGCGGCGAACATGACCGCCAATGCCACCACAACGCCGAAGATCATGCTGAACACCCAAAAGGCCTGGGGCGAATAGGGCAGTCCGGCCTGGGTGAGCAATGCCCGAATGGTCAGCCGCTTCTTCTTGGATTTGGCTTCTTTTTCGATCTGCTGCAGGGTGTCTTGCACCTGCTTGCGCCGATTGTCCCGGTTGTTGTCGCCACCGGCCTCGGCGCCCAAAAGCTTGCGGGCCAGACTTTCTGAGGTCTTGCCGCCAACCGCATCAACGCGCTTTTTCTGCTCCGCTTCACCGTTGATGAAGGGCAGCAGAATCACGAGCAAAATCGTGCCAACGGCGATGCCGATGACCCCGATCGTCGCGATCTGGATGAATTCGTGACTCAACTCAGGCACTGGCTTGGCTTCCCTTGCTAGTGTGTGGCTTCCGTACGCGATTCCGCCGCTTCAAGGGCCGCAGCCAGTTCGGCTTCCTCGCCATAGTAGCGGGCCCGGTCCCAGAAATGCGGCCGCGCGATGCCGGTTGATCTGTGCATGCCCATGATCTTGCCCGCAGCATCTTCACCCTGGATGTCGTAGATGAAGAGATCCTGGGTGATGATCACATCGCCTTCCATGCCCACCACTTCGGTGATGTGGGTGATCTTACGAGACCCGTCGCGTAGGCGGGCCGCCTGAACGATCACGTCGATGGAGCCAACGATCATTTCCTTAATCGTTTTGGACGGCAGCGAGAAGCCGCCCATGGTGATCATGGATTCCAGCCTGGACAGCGCCTCGCGGGGCGTGTTGGCGTGGAGCGTTCCCATGGAACCGTCGTGGCCGGTGTTCATGGCCTGCAGAAGGTCAAAAGCTTCCGAGCCACGCACCTCACCCACGATGATCCGCTCAGGACGCATCCGCAGACAGTTCTTAACAAGATCGCGCATGGTGATCGCGCCCTCGCCTTCCAGGTTCGGCGGGCGGGTTTCCAGGCGCACCACATGCGGCTGCTGCAGCTGCAGTTCGGCGGCGTCTTCGCAGGTGATGACCCGCTCTTCTTCATCGATGAAGCCGGTTAACGCGTTGAGCAATGTGGTTTTACCCGAACCGGTACCGCCGGAGATCAGCGTGTTGCAGCGCACCCGCCCGATGATGGAGAGGATCTTAGCCCCTTCCGGCGTGATGGATTTGAAGTCCACCAGGTTGGCCAGGCGCAGGCGGTCTTTCTTAAACTTACGAATGGTGAGCGCAGGGCCATCGATCGAGAGCGGCGGCGCGATCACGTTGACACGAGAACCGTCGGGCAAGCGGGCGTCACAAATCGGGCTGGCTTCATCAACCCGCCGGCCGACCTGGCTCACAATGCGCTGACAGATGTTCATCAGCTGCTGGTTGTCGCGGAAACGGATCCCGGTGGTCTCCATCTTCCCGTCCACCTCGATGTAGGTGGTGTCCGCGCCATTGACCATGATATCGGCGATGTCGTCGCGCGCCAGAAGCGGCTCCAGAGGACCGTAGCCCAGGACGTCGTTGCAGATATCTTCGAGCAGCTCTTCCTGCTCGGCAATCGACATGACCACGTCTTTGAGGGCGATGATCTCGTTGACGATGTCGCGGATCTCGTCGCGCGCGGCGTCCCGATCCAGCTGGGAGAGCTGGGTAAGGTCGATCGCGTCGATCAGAGCGTTAAAGATCGTCGTCTTGATATCGTAGTAGTCTTCCGAGCGTTGCTTGGTAGACGACTTCTTCGGCTCAGGCTGTTGAGCCGGCATCATTTGCGGTTGTGGCGCGGCAGGCTGCGGCGCGGGCGCTGCAGGCTGGGGCGCGGCGGCTTGCGGGGCAGCCGGCTGCATTGGCGGCAGGTTGGGCACCTGCGCCTGCGGATCGGCGGCCGCGGGATGCGCCGGGGCGGCCGGCTGGGCCGCCGGCGCCGCTTGTGGGGGAATGGCCTGCCCGCCTTGGGCCTCGTCGCCTCGTTTGCCAAACATCCCTATTTCTTCCTTTTACCTGAGAACTTTTCCAACAGAGGAGCAAGCGCGCCCTTCTTCTTCTGCGGCGGCTCTGAACGTCCGCTCAGCATTTTGGCAAGTTCCAACATTCCCTCGGTGGATTTTGTCTTCTGATCCAGCTCAAACATCATCTGGCCGTTGTTGGAGGCCGTGGCGTAGGGGATCGGCTCGTAGGGCATCACCACCACCGGGTCGAGACCCACGGTGCGGGCAAAGTCGCCGGCTGAAATCTCAGGCCGTTTCGGAACGCCAACCTGGTTCAGCACCAGATAAGGCGGCCGGTCGTTGGGCCTGGAGCCTTTCAGCATATCGATCACATTCTTGGTGTTGCGCAAGGAGGCCAGGTCCGGCGTTGCGGTCACCACAACCTCGTCGGCCTTCACCAGGGTGTCGCGGGTCCAAGGGGTCCAGGCGCTCGGCAGGTCCACCACCACGGTCGGCACCGAATGGCGGATGAGATCCAGGATGATATCCAGCGCATCGCTTTCGATATTGAAGTCCCGGTCCACGGCGCCAGGGGCCGCCAGGAGGCTGAGACGTTCAGAACATTTGGTCAACAGGCGGTCGATCAGCACATCGTCCACCCGGTCCGGCGCACCCAGCGCTTCGGCAATGCCTTGGGCCGCGTCCTGGTTGAAGTTGAGGCCGGCCGTTCCGAACGCCAGGTCCAGATCGGTGATGACGACATCTTCCACCAAAACCTCAGATATCGCCCAGCCCACATTATGCGCCAGAGTGGAGGAACCCACCCCGCCCTTGGAGCCAATAAAGGCGCAGATCCGGCCAACAGGCGAAGCATCGGGCGCGCTGTAGAGCGAAGACACCGACGTGATCAGTTGCAGCTCGTTGATCGGGGCAACCAGATAGTCGCTCACGCCCTGGTCCATCATGGTCCGGTAGAGCCGCACATCGTTGACATGGCCGATGACGATCACCTTGGTGGAGCCGTCACACACAGAGGCAAGCGCACCAAGCTCGGCCAGAAGCATATCCGCCGCAGAACGGGTTTCCACGATCAGTACGTTGGGGGTCGGCGCTTCGGTAAACCATTGCGTGGCTGCAGCCATGCCGCCCAGCTGGATGTCCACATGCGCTTTGGCAAAGCGCCGGTCGACCATGGCATTCTGCATGGCCGTGGCGGTCGGCTGCGTTTCACAGAAGGCCTGGATCGAGACCCGCGGAATGTCGGCGACCACATTGGTGTCCGACGGAGCCGGGGCCGGCATCGCTTCAGGCTGCATCATTTCTGCTTGGTTTTGCATGTTTCAGGCTCGCCAGTTTGAGTGCTTATTCAACTTCTGAGACGTTACCGGTTTCGCTGTCGGCGCGTTCGCTGGTGGTGGATTCACCAGCATGCCACTTGTCGTGGATGGTATCGCCGCGCTTGGCGCTGTAGTCGCCCAAGCTGCGCGGGGTCACCAGATCACGCGGATTGGCGGCCATTGCGGCCCGGTTGTGCTGCTGTGAGCAGCCGAAATTCTCATACGGCTTGTTGTCGTGAGTGTCCGTGAAGGACTTGGGCCAGTTTCCGCAGGTCTTGGTGTAGGCAAAGTGCCGACGATAGGAGACCACAACCGGAGCCCGGCGCGAACCAGGGTGATGGCGGTAGCGGATTTGGGCCGGATCAACCCCGAAGCGATGGGCCAGCTTGGCCACATGGCCGGCGGTGGCATTGGCCCGCGCGCCGCCCTTCGACGGTATTGAGATCACGAAGTGCCCAGCGGCCGTTCTTGGATATTCAGCCACGAACTTGCGGATTTCCTGCTCTCTGGCATCGATGAAGTTCGCACCGTGAGAGGTCGGAACCTTCAGGCGCACAACACCCTTCTTCACCTTGATCGGATAGCGCTCATGGGCGAGGAACGAGCTTTGACGGACCAGCTCGCCAGCCTTCTCGTCATTGGTCTGGCAGCCGGCGAGAACCGCACCGGTGAGCATGACCAGCGCAATTTGCGTTGCAGATCCAAAGCGGATTTTCGTGGACTTGTACATACTACCTAACCTCTACGCTGCAATGACCTGCGTTACTCGATGATGTAGCCAACCTGGCCGTGATAGGTGCCGGGCAGCTCGTCTGCCGTGACGCCGTAGACCTGGTGCAGGCGCCCGAAGAACACCGTGTCCAGATCGTGGGAATCCTTCATGCCGTCGAGCGGTGAGGCGATTTGGGATTCGGCGACCGGCTTGACCACCAGCGGCGTGACCAGAATGACCAGTTCAGTTTCGTTGCGGATGAAGTCGCGGCTCTTGAAGAGCGTTCCCAAGATGGGCACCTCTTTCAGACCCGGCAGACCGTTAATGTCCTGCTGAAGCTTCTCCTGGATCAGGCCGGCCAGCACCATTGACCCGCCAGACGGCAGCTCAACCGTGGTTTCCGCCCGGCGCACCTGCAAGGCAGGGATCGTCAGGTTGTTGATGGTCACGGCCCCGTTGTTGGAGAGCTCGGACACTTCGGTTGAGATCTTCAGGCTGATGCGGTCTTCGCCCAGCACCACCGGCGTGAAGCCAAGGCCGACACCGAAGGGCTTGAACTCAACGGAGATCGAGCTGTTGTCGCCTTCAACCGGAACCGGGAATTCACCGCCGGCCAGGAACTTGGCCGCTTCACCGGAAATGGTGGTGAGCGTGGGCTCCGCCAGGGTTCTCACCAGGCCGTTGCGTTCCGCAAGCCGCAAGGTTTGACCAAATGTGCTGCCATTATAGGTGGTGTTGCCCACGGCTGAAGCGCCGGGCAGGATATTGTTCAGCGTGAACGGGTTGGAGGTCACCAGGTTCAGCGTGGCATTGCCCAGCTGCAGCATGTTCTGCGTGTCCACACCCACCTGCTTGAGGATGTTGCGCTGAACTTCCATCACCCGGACCCGCAGCAACACTTGCTGCTTGTCGACGATCGAAATGGAGTTCACCACCTTCTTCTCATCGCCCGTATATTGCCGGGCCAGCCGCGTAGCTTCGTTCGAGTGACCGGCAGAGCGAACCTTACCGGACAGAACGACGCTTTCACCCAGTGTGTCCACCTTGATCTTGTTGCCGGGGATGACCTTATCCAAGATCCGCTTCAGAGCGGTTGAATCGCGGCCCACGGCAATGTCGAGGCTCAGCACCTGACGGCCTTGCTCGTCGAAGAAGAAGATATTGGTTTCGCCCAGTTTTTTGGCGAACAGATAAACCGTGTAAGGCGTGCGGGCGACCGCATCGACCACCTCCGGGTTGCCGACCAGCACATCGCGGGCAGGCACCGGAAGTCGGAGCACGACGGACTTGTCCAGCGCGATGTTCAGGCTCCGGGAGCTTTCTCCGCGGGCAATTCTGATCGGGCCCGCCGCTTCGGCTTTCGCAGACAATCCCTCAACGCCGGCGGATACGCCGAGCATGGTCCAGGCCAGAAGAGCCAGCGCCACGGCATAAAACATTTGCCGGAAGCCCTGTTGGATAACGCGTCCTGATGCAAGAGAACCTATCATGATACCTTACCCTTACTGACTGCTGTGAATGATGGAGCTCGACCCGTAGCGGATCACAGCAATTCCGCGGGAACTCCCGCCTTTTGCGAAATTCTTGGCCGCTTTTGGACCATCGTCCCCGAGCTTGCCGCTGTTTTCGGCAATCGATCTCAAGGTGAGCGACAGGTTGCCCATGCTATCGGCCAGTTCCAGAACTTCAGTTTGCTCAGGCCGCAGCTCAACGGTTGCGGTCTTACCCACAACCACCTGCTCGCCCTGCTCGTTTTCCCGGAAGGTCTGGTCAATGGCGAGCATGCGCACATTGGTCAGAACCGTCTCGGTCACATGAACCGTTTCGCTGCTGGAACTG
>JBCDDQ010000033.1:0-23608 GCA_039180225.1 Pseudomonadota bacterium | reverse complement strand
GTGATGATGGCCGCCTATGGTGCATCGCTGTTGCCCGGCGGAGAACTTGGCGGCACGGCCAAAGTTATGGACGGGGACAGTTTGATGGTGGCCGGCACAGAGGTCCGGCTCTACGGCATCGATGCCCCGGAGGGCCGGCAGGTGTGCACCGATAAGAATGGCAGCGCCTATCGGTGCGGGCGCCAGGCGGCCCGGGCTCTCAGCCGTCTCATTGCCGGACGTGAGGTCACGTGCGCGGTGGAGACGCTGGACCGCTACGGTCGCTCGGTCTCTGTCTGTGAGGCGGGCGGGCTAAACTTGAACCAGGAAATGGTGGCCTCCGGATGGGCCGTGGCCTACCGCAGCCATGCACATGACTTTGCAGACGCCGAGGATGCTGCCCGGGCAGCGCGCAAGGGGCTGTGGCAAGGTCTGTTCGACCGGCCAAGTGATTGGCGCAGGACGAAAGCCGCCGCAGCTGACGCCGCCGGGACCAGCGGGCCGGACGATTGACGCTTGAAGATAAGCCTACTCGTTCATCAACTGCTCGCGGGCGTCGTCCAGGCGGGCCATTTCTTCATCGCTGAGGGTTGGGAATTGCAAATCCAAGCCGTTCAGGGTTTGAACGACAACATGGCCCACCAACGCCCGCATGACCGGCTTATGGTCCGCCGGGATGATGTACCAGGGCGCGTGTTCCGTGCTGGTTGCCGCAAGCATGTCCTGATAGGCGGTGTCATAGATGTCCCAATTCCCACGGACCCTAAGATCGCTGGTGGAGAACTTCCAGTTCTTCTCCGGCTCGTTCAGCCGGTCCAAAAAGCGCTGTTTCTGCTCTTCCTTGGACACATGCAGGAAGAACTTTAAGATCACTGTTCCATTGCGCACCATATGGCGCTCAAAGGCATTGATGTCTTCGTAACGCTCCGCCCAGATGTGTTCGTCCACGTGCTCCTCGGGCAGCTTTTGGCCCGCCAGGATGGACGGGTTCACGCGCACCACCAGAACCTCTTCATAGTAGGAGCGGTTGAAGATACCGATCCGCCCGCGCTCTGGAAGACCTTTCCAACAGCGCCAAAGGTAATTGTGGTCCAGCTCTTTCTTCGATGGCGCCTTGAAAGAGTGTACCTGGCAGCCTTGCGGGTTAACGCCCGACATCACATGCTTGATCGTGCTGTCCTTGCCGGCTGCATCGCGCGCCTGGAAGATGAGCAACAAGGAATAGCGGTCGTCCGCATAGAGCCGCTCCTGGGCATCCGCAAGCTCGGCCACCCGGGCCTTCAGAAACTTCTTTGCGCTCTTTTTCAGCTTGCGCTCTGACAGCGCGGCCATGGCGGGCGTCCCAGCCCAATCGGTGGCGTGTTGGGTGAGGTCAATCTGCGCGCCTGAGGCCACGCGAAATTGAGATATGGGGATGTCGGACCCGTTGTTTTCAAAGCTCATAAGCGTATTCTAGAGCAGTTCTTTGTCATATGGAATCGCTGGACCGGGTTTTCGCGTCTGCTGACGAGGCGCGGGGCGCGCCTTGGTCTGGCCGGTCAAATGGAGAGATCATCTCACTTTGGGGCGGCATTGCCTCATGGTAAGCTTGCATGTGCCACATAACGGGAGCCTTGCCATGAACACGAGCGTCCAACAGCTTCACCCTCAGCATGTTTCAGATGAGGAATGGCAAATCAGGGTCGACTTGGCGGCGCTTCACCGGCTTTATGTGAAGTACGGCTGGACCGATCTTATTTACACCCACTTGACGGCCCGCGCCCCGGACAATCCGCAGCATTACCTGATCAAGCCGGATCACTTGCTGATGGAGGAAGTGTGTGCATCGAACCTCATTAAGGTGGATATGAACGGCAACCTGGTGGCTGGCGACAGCCCGCCCAACCAGGCAGGGCATCTGATTCACACGGCGGTGCTGAGAGCGCGCCCGGACATCAACTTCGCCGCCCACACCCATTCGCGCGCCGGCGCCGCCGTGAGCTGCATGAAATGTGGGCTCTTGCCGCTCTCCCAACATGCCAACATGATCCTGCCGGCCGTGGCCATGCACGCATACCAGGATGTGACCAATGCGGAGGACGAGTGTGCAGCCATCGCGCGCGATCTGGGCGACAAGTACGCGCTGATCATGAACAATCATGGCCTGCTGGCCTGCGGGCGCACCATCGCAGAGTGTTTCTACTATCTGTACTATCTGGAGATGGCCTGCAAAATTCAGGTGGACGTGTTGGCCAGCGGCCAGGATCCGCTGCTTGTATCCGAAGAAATTGTGGATGGCCTCTATTCAGATGGCGGGGTACCGGATGCTGAGCCGCCTGGCGTGCGCGTATGGCCCAGCATGCTGCGGATGCTGGACCGCATGGATGAGAGTTATCGGCACTGAATTTTAGTGTAGCGACACAAATAAATAATCGACATAATAGCCTTGCGAATCGTTGGCGCGCGGTGCGCCAACGCGTATTCTGTGCTGTAAAAATGTAAGGGCAGGAAAATGCATAGAGCCGATCCCTTCATGTTGGATGACGACATCGCCGCTGACGATGATGTCTCCAAGAAAGTTCCCCCTGTTCCAGCGCCGGTCCAGACCCGTGCGCCGGACCCTGCGCCCTCCCCCCCTCCGGCGCTCAGGACGAAACCGCCCGAGCCGCCGAAAGGAAAAGCAAAGGCCAAGCGCGGGCGGCCTAAATCAGACAATCCCAAGCGCCAAGTCACGCTGCGCCTTGATGGGGAAATTATCGAGCACTTTAAAGGCAGTGGTCGGGGATGGCAGACGCGGATCAACAACGCGCTGCGTGAGGCGGCTGGATTAAAAAAGTAGCGTCAATAATAGAAATGTGAGTCGCTACAGAAGCTTAGTCGCTACAACTGACGCTTTGTATGAGGAAGGCGAATAATGTCGGTACGTTACGGCACGGTGCAGGCGCCAGGTGCGGACGTGCATTTCATGCAGCAAGGCCAGGGCCCGGATGTGGTCTGGGTCCCTGCAGGCGATCAAACGCACGATGCCTATCAGGCTCAGTTCGATGCTTTGAGCCACCGTTACCGCTGCACCTCGTTTGACCCGCGCGGGGCAGGCAAGACCGCGGTACACGATGCGGCGCCTTGGCCCATCGAACAGTTTGCCGGTGACTGCGCCGCCCTGATTGCCGAGGTCTGCAAGCCACCGGTGGTGGTGATCGGGCTCTCTCTGGGCGCGCTGATCACCCAGGAAATGTGTTTGAGCTATCCGGAGCTGGTGCGCCTGGGTATTCCCATGGGCACCATGGCCCGCAAGACCGGATATGCGTTGGAATGGGAGGGCGCCGAAATCGCCATGGCCGCGAAAGGCCTTTCTCTGCCCGCCGACTTTTCGGTGATCCACTATGCCGCCCTCTCCTATCCGGCTGAAGTTTTGGGCGATGATGCGCTCTGGCAGAAGTGCCGGCCCTTCGTGGCGAGTTCCTATGAAGATCGCGACCCGCGGCTGCTGGCCGCCCAATGGCAAGCGTGCCTGGAGTATGACAGTCTGGAGCGGCTGCCCCACTGCAAGGTGCCGATCCATGTGATCGCGTTCGAGCAGGACCTGCAAACCCCGCCCGCCAGAGGCAAGGCCGTCGCGGATGCTGCCGCGGATGGTCACTTTCATCTTTTGGAGGGAATGGGCCACTTTTCCATCTTCGGCCACCGGCCGGATGAGGTGACGGCCTGCATAGAAGGCATTCTTCGCAACTACGAGCAATAAACCCTTGCATCACGGGGCCAATCTTAACCTTTCATAAGGGATAATCCCGCTAAGGTCCTGATTAACCACTTGTTAGGCTGAGCGCCACTCTGCCGCCCTGATTGCGGGCTATAAGATGGCCGCATAAGCCTTTCAGGCAAAAAGAAAATCAAGCGTCAAATTGAGATGAGACAGGTGCTGAGCGCCGGATGAACCGGTTTTGTGACCGGATCTCCGATCCATTTGTTTGTTGAGTAACGCGTGAGTACCTAAGATGATCACCACCTCCAAATACAACGAGCTTTTGGCCGGATGCGCGTTTGCGCTGGGACTGGCGCTGGCCTGCGCCGCTTTTTCCCAGAAAGTTTCCGCAGAAGCGAACGATAACTCCTATCGCGCGCCCGCCAAGTCCTCTACGGCCTCCAGCTCCTACCGCACGGCCGCCTATGCGCCCAAGGCAGAGTACCCGACCCAGACCTATACACCCGATGAGATCGTTGCCGCAGGACATTCGTTTTTCGGCAAAACCACGGGCGGTCTGGCCAGAGTTGTTCAGCACTCCTTCGGATATGAAGGCTCGCCCACCGGCTACATTGTGGGCGAAGAAGCCTCTGGCGCCTTTTTGGGTGGCCTCAGGTACGGCGAAGGCATTCTGCACATGAAAGGCCAGCCCAAGCGCAAGGTCTACTGGCAGGGTCCGTCGCTTGGCCTCGACGTGGGTGGCAACGGGTCGCGCACCATGGTCCTCATCTACCACATGCAAGAGCCTGAACAGCTCTTTCAGCGGTTCACGGGGATTGAAGGTTCCGCCTACATTGTGGGCGGTGCCGGGGTCAACTTCCAGCGTTCAACCAACGTGGTTCTAGCGCCGATCCGCACGGGCGTCGGCGCCCGGTTGGGGGCCAATATCGGGTATCTCAAATACACCAAAACCCCGACCTGGAACCCGTTTTAAGTTAAGATCCCGGAACCGGTATAGGGCGCGCGACAGAGCGCGCCCTAAGCCTTTGTTCGCGGTCGGTTTTAGGATTTTGAGCCGATTTCGGGCGCAAGAACCTTTATGTTCTCATTTCTCTCTCAAAATTTACTGAGAGATATTAACTTTTCTTACAATTTTCTGAAAATTTGTTGTGTAGTGTGCGAATGCGCACTTCACTAATGTGGCTCGGTGCCTGTATGCTAGCTTACGGGGATGAAAGCTGAGACCACCAATGCTGCTGGCGAATACCTGGATGTAGTGCGCACAGAGCTGGCATAGCGCTTGCGATCCGGCCAGCATGGTTGGCAACAAATTAGGTGAGTGGTGCGTATGTCTCAAATAGAGACGATAATGCTCTTTGCGCTGGGTTTCATTCTGGCAGCACTGATAGCAATGTTCCTCGGCCGTGGGCTGTGGAACTATGGCGTGAAAATTGGGCAACGACGGATGCAGAAACTGTCGCCGCTCTCCATCACGGAGGTGCAGGCAGACCGTGACCGGCTGCGCGCGGAATATGCCGTGATGACCCGCAAACTTGAGCTCAGGCTGGACGACCTTAAAGACCGCATGGCCGAGCAGATGGCTGAAGTCTCGCGCAACAAGACCCGTATTGAAGATCTCCACGCCGAAATCGATGAACGCGACCAGCTTCTGGCCGAACGGGAAGCAGAATCGGCGTCCATGAAATCAAAGTTTGAACCGCTTGAGGCAGAACTGGCCTCGCGGACGGCCTCCATCCAGCAGCTGAAAGAGCAGCTCCGCAACAAATCCGAACAAGCCGAAAACGCCCAGCGCGAGGTGGTTCAGATGCGGGTACGCCTTGAAGAAAAGGACAACCTCATTGCCGAGTTGGAGACCAATGCCGCCGAAGCGCTCCACAAGAGCGAGATCGACAAAGCCATAACAGATAAGGTTGCACACATTTCAAAGCTCACCGAGACCATTCAAGAGCACAAGACCAATCTGAACGCGCAGCAAGAAGAAATCCGGTCTCTGGAAACAAGCATCCAGGACGTGGAGAAGAAGACCGATCAGGCGGCCAGCGCAAAGAACACCAAGCGGCTTTCGGAAAATGCGGGCGCGCTTGAG
The DNA here is from genome assembly GCA_039180225.1 of Pseudomonadota bacterium. Classification (GTDB taxonomy): domain Bacteria; phylum Pseudomonadota; class Alphaproteobacteria; order Rhizobiales; family CAJQND01; genus JAAEUE01. The sequence goes on along the minus strand of JBCDDQ010000033.1, from coordinate 17,861 downwards.
AAGTCCATGTCCGAGGCCGAAGAAGAGGCCAAAAAGCTGCACGATGAACTGGAACAGCTGGACAAGGTTTGGGAGGAGCGGAGCAAGAAGGCCGATGCTCCAAAGAAACCCGCAGAGAAAGCCAAGTCAGAGCCCCGTAAAAGCGCAACGGTCACGCCGTTGCGCCAACCCGAGGCGGCGACAGCTAAAGACGCCGCCGGCAACGGTGCGAGCGATGCTGACAAAAAGGCCAAGGACAAGAAATCCGTCTCCCCTGAATCGGTTGCCGCCAAGATGATTGCCGCGACCAAATCAGGATCTGGCGACAAAGCAAAGCCCGCTGAAAACGCTAAAGGGACGGCCAGCGGAGAGAGCGCCGAAGAAGAGATCAAGGAAGCTGCACCGGCCAAGAACGGCACCAACGGGGCGGCCAATGGCGCGGGCGGCACCAAGGTGCAGAAGGTGCTTTCGCTGGCGCAGCGCATCAGAGCGCTGCAAAACGAGATCTCCAACTAGCCGTTATAGACCGGTTAGCCCGTCCCAGATCAGCTTGAACGAGACAAGCAACACCGCTGCATAGGTGATTGCGTAGAAGGTGTCCTGCGGAGTTATCTTGACCAGCTTCACGCCAGCCAGAGTGGCGAGCGGGGCGAGAGGCAGCAAAATGGCCGACGTGGCCAGGTTCTGCGGGTTGAACTGCCCCAGGAAGAAGTAAGGCACAACCTTCACTAGGTTCACCGCTGCAAAGAAGATGATGGCTGTGCCGGCGAACAGCTTGCTGTCCATGCGCAACGGCAGGGTGTACATTTGATAGGGTGGTCCTCCTGCGTGAGACACAAAGCTGGTAAAACCGGCCACCCCTCCCCAAATGAGGCCCTTAGGCCAGGAGTGAGGACGCGCTTCCTTGGCCTTGTCGCCCCCCAGGAAGTATCCGGCAGAGAAAGCCAGCGCCACACAGCCCACGATCAGACGGATGTGGGCGTCGGTCACATAGGCCGCCGTGAGCCAGCCCAGAACGATCCCCACAATGGCCGCTGGGATCATGATGATGAGCGTCATTTTGTTGTAGGTGCCGCGCCATGCCCACAATCCCACCAGATCCATGCAAATCAAGATCGGCAGCATGATGCCCGCTGCCTGGATGGGCGAGATCCTGAGCGACAGGAGCGGCACGGCCAAAAGGGCGATGGCTCCGCCAAAGCCGCCTTTTGACAAGCCAATCAGCAGAACAGCGGGCACAGCGGCGGCGTAAAACAGAGGGTCATCAATCATTTCACAAGCAAGCACCAGCTACGTGGTCGGACAGCATGCTAATGCCATAGTCTTAGCCGCGACCACTTGCAATCTCTGCTGAGCGGTGGGAAACCATTTGTGGGAACATAATCGAGCGCGCAGGAAGCTGCAGCGCCCTTGCTGCAGGAGGCGGAAGAATGAGCCAGTATCACGCAAGCTACGAAGCGTGGCAAAAAGATCCTGAAAGCTTCTGGAAAGAGGCTGCACGTGAGATCAGCTGGAGCAAACCTGCAGACAAGATCTACGATGTGGTGGACGGACTGGACCGCTGGTTTGTGGGGGCGGAATGCAACACCTGCTACAATTGCCTCGATAGGCATGTTGAAGGTGGGCGCGCCGACCAGCTGGCCGTGATCTATGACAGCCCGATCACCGGCAAGAAGGCAACGTTTACCTACCAGGAATTGCTCCATGAAGTGGCTTCTTTCGCCGCGGTCCTGAAAGCACAAGGGGTTGAGAAAGGTGATCGGGTGATCTGCTACATGCCAATGATCCCTGAAGCCACATTCGCCATGTTGGCCTGTGCCCGCATTGGCGCCGTGCACTCGGTGGTTTTTGGCGGTTTTGCGCCTAAGGAGCTCGCCACCCGGATTGACGATGCCAAGCCGAAACTCATCGTCACCGCCTCCTGCGGGATCGAACCCGGCCGGATTGTGGAATACAAGCCCTTGCTGGATGAGGCCATTGAGCTCTCCGCGCATAAACCGGAAGGCTGCATTCTGCTTCAACGCGAGGAGGCCGACGCCTCCATGATCGAGGGCCGCGACAAGGATTGGGCCGAGCTGGTCAGCGCTGCAAAGGCCGCCGGCGAGACGGCAGACTGTGTGCCGGTGGCGGCCACTGACCCGCTCTATATTCTTTACACCTCCGGCACAACGGGCGTGCCCAAGGGCGTGGTGCGCGACAATGGCGGCCATATGGTCGCCCTCAAATGGACCATGTGGAACATGTACGGCATCTCCCCCGGCGAAATCTGGTGGACGGCCTCCGATGTGGGCTGGGTGGTGGGTCATTCCTACATCGTCTATGCCCCGCTGCTGCATGGCTGCACAACGATCGTCTTCGAAGGCAAACCGGTAGGCACTCCCGATGCCGGCACCTTCTGGCGGGTGATCTCCGAACACGGCGTAAGCGCGCTCTTCACCGCACCCACCGCATTCCGCGCCATCAAGAAGGAAGACCCCAAGGGCGAGATGATCGGCAATTATGACATGTCGTCGTTCAAAACCTTGTTCCTGGCAGGCGAACGGGCCGATCCGGACACACTGCAATGGGCCGAGGAGAAGCTGCAGGTGCCGGTGATTGATCATTGGTGGCAGACGGAAACGGGCTGGACCATTGCCGGCAACCCGGTGGGGCTCGGCGTTCTGCCGGTCAAACACGGGTCGTCAACCGTGCCCATGCCCGGTTATCACATGCGCATTCTGGATGATGAGGGCAATGAGGTGAAGCGCGGCGATATTGGCGCTATCTGCGTGAAACTGCCCCTGCCGCCGGGCTGTTTGCCCACATTGTGGCAGGACGATGCACGCTTCCGGGAAAGCTACATGTCCGCGTTCCCGGGTCACTATGAAACGTCTGATGCCGGCTATATGGACGAGGATGGTTACATCTACATCATGGCCCGCACGGACGACATCATCAACGTGGCCGGCCACCGGCTGTCTACGGGCGGCATGGAAGAGGTTCTGGCCTCGCACCCGGATGTGGCCGAGTGTGCCGTTTTGGGGATTGCCGATACCTTGAAAGGCCAGATTCCGGCCGGGTTCATCGTGCTCAATTCCGGTGTTGAACGCTCTGCGGGTGATATTGAGCAGGAGTGTGTGGGACTTGTGCGGCAGAAAATCGGTCCCGTGGCCGCTTTCAAGACCGCGGTCACCGTGGCGCGGCTGCCCAAAACCCGCTCAGGCAAGATCCTGCGCGGCACCATGCGGAAGATTGCCGACGGCGAAGACTGGTCCATGCCGGCCACAATAGACGATCCGGCCATTCTCGATGAGATTACGGATGCCATGAAGGACCGCGGTATTGTGAGTTGAGGCCTCAGCGTGGCTTGAAACTCTCCGTGCGCCCCGGCACATTGCCTCTTGTTGTTCCCGTTCACGTCATCACACTAGGGGCATGCGCAAAAAGAGGCGAATTCCACTGTCAACGCTGCTTACCGGGTCGGTCGGCATCCTGGTGACCGTGACGGTCATTCTGGTGCTGTTCTTTTCGGCTGCGGCGAACGTGCGCAACACGTTCGATCTTATGCGGCTTGCGGCCGAACAGGCCATGGATGCGCTGGATGAGGATATCCGCGCGCATTTGGACCCTGCGGCCTCGCTGATCAACCAGTTGCGCAAACGCGTGGATCAAGGCCGGATTGAACCGTCCGACAATGAGGCGATTGCGAGATTCGCGAGCGGCGCCATGGCTGCAGCGCCGCAAATCGCCGGTTTGGTGGTTTGGGACGAGACGCTTCGGGAAATCGAAGTGCTGCGGAACAGCGCGCGGGGGGTCAACATCAAGGTGGGCTCTGGCGATGATCCGGAAGGCGTTAAGGTCTTGGCGTCTCAATTGCGTGCGCTGAGCGGGCCCTTATGGGGCGAACCGTTTTTCGATGACGGTGTCACCTATGTGAACATTCTCTCCCCGCTTTCTCGCAAAGGCAGGTTCGTGGGGATGGCCGCAAGCGGGGTCACAATCTCTGATCTTTCCGCCTTCTTGGTGAGCGGGTCATCGCGCTACAAGGTGACCCCGTTCATACTTTACGGTGGCAAACACGTTCTTGCGCACCCTGAACTGGTGCAAAAGGACGCTCAAACACAAGGCCAATCATCAGACAAAGGCCTTATCCCGATCAACCGGTTTCCCGACACGGTGATCAGCCAGTTTCACGCAGCGGAGGTCATTCAGACGCCGGAAAGCATGACCATCTCGATGAGATCGTTGGAGGTCGGTGATGAAGAGTACTTCATCCTCTCGCGCGAGCTTTCAGGCTATAGCGACAAACCCTGGACCATCGGGGTTTATGCCCAAGAAGGCCGTTTCGACGAGCAATTTGATCGCCTCGGATGGTCCATCCTCATTGGCTTTGCTCTGCTGGCAATCTCGATCGTGGTCGCCTGGTATCTGGGCCGCCGTCTCGCAGCGCCGGTCAGGCAAATCTCCGAAGCCGCCGAGCTGGTGAGTACGCTTGATCTGTCCAAGATCCCTAAGCTGAGGGCTTCCCACGTGAAAGAACTGGACAGCCAGGTGAATGCTTTCAACCGCATGACGTCGGCCTTGCGCCTGTTTGAGACTTATGTGCCCAAAAGCCTGGTCACCCGAATGCTTAGGGACAGCAATCCGGGGGCAGGCAAGCCTCACGAGCAAAACTTGACTGTTATGTTTGTGGACGTCATTGGGTTCACGTCCACTTCAGAAAACATGTCACCGGGAGAAGTGGCCCAATTGCTGAATGCCTACTTCACGGTGGTTAACCGCTGCATTGATGCAGAAGGCGGCACAGTGGACAAGTATATCGGCGATGCGGTGATGGCCTTTTGGGGCGCGCCGGAAGCCCAAGAGGACCATGCAGCGAGAGCTTGCCGCGCGGCCTTGGCCATAGCGGATGCCGCCGAGAACGATCCGGAGTTCCCCGATATTCGCTTGAAAATCGCCCTCCACACCGGCCCCTTGCTGGTGGGCGATATTGGTGCGCCCGGGCGGATCAACTTTACGGTGATTGGAGATACGGTGAACACCTGCTCGCGCATTGAATCCTTAGGCTCCCAGATTGACGATGGCAGCCGAGTGCTGGTCATGGCGAGCAAGGAAACGGTAGATGCGGCTGGAGGCGAGTTCAAGACCCGTAAACTGGGAGCTTTCAGCGTGAAAGGACGGGCCCGGAAGGTGGAAGTGCTCCTCTTGGGTGGGCGGGCGTAAAGAAAAACAAATTGTGATGCGCCACAGTGACCGCTTGCGGCTTTTGTCACAACAGGTCAAACAGTTGCGCTGACAACGAAGACTGTGATCAAGGAGCGCTATGCGCGTCCAGAACGTTAAATCGATCGCTGAGTACGCGGAGCCGCAATCGCCGAGGTGGGGCGCCGTGGATGCGACGGAAGTTGAGATGGTCCCTGCACCTCTGGGCCTTCAGCCCACCGAGTACATTCAAGTCTCGTGGGAAGAGAGGCCCTATGGTCTGCTTGAGCAGGCCAGCATCCGGGCCGTCCATGATGGTGCAAAGATTGCGTTTCAACTGAGCTGGGCCGATGCCCAACCGTCCTCGGGTGCCGGCGAAAGCTTTCCAGACGGCGCCGCGCTGGCATTTCCTGTGCGCGGAGAGCCCGAACTGATGCTTATGGGTTCAGCTGAGGCACCCATGCAGTTTGTGCAGTGGCAGGCCTCTAAGAAAGACGCCCGTTCGGTGCTCGCCAAGGGCATCGGATCAACGCTTCCTGGTGAGCCTGTGGAAGAAACGGCCAGCGGATCCTGGTCCGGCGGCCTTTGGAGCGTGGTGTTTACCCGCAGCCTCGCCGGCACTGGAGAGAGCGCCAACCTTGTGCCCGGCAGCACAAGTCAGATAGGAATTGCCGTGTGGAACGGCAGCAACGAAGAACGTGCTGGTATCAAGGCAGTGTCCCCGGACTGGACCGCGCTTTCCCTTGATCCCTAGCACCGCCCTGAAGGATCAGAAGATAAGATGACAAGCAAACGCCAAGTAGCCATGGTCATTGATCTCAACAAGTGCATCGGGTGCCAGACCTGCACAATTGCCTGCAAAACCCAGTGGACCAACCGGGAAGGCATGGAGGGCATGTGGTGGAACACGGTGGCCACAGCGCCTGGCGAAGGCACGCCAAAGGGCTGGGAACGGATGGGAGGCGGGTTCCGCAAGGGCAAAGCTCAGCCCGGAAAACTGCCAAAGCAGGGCGAATTCGGCACCGCCTGGGAGTTCAATGCAAAAGAGGCCCTCTTTCAGGGCGACACGCACAGTACCTTGGGGCCGATCTCCGGAGATCCGGACTGGGGCACCAACTGGGATGAAGATGTGGGCGGAGGGGAGTACCCCAACTCGTTCCAGTTCTACATCCCGCGCATTTGCAACCACTGTACCAAGCCGGCCTGCATGGAGGCCTGTCCGCGTGGCGCGATCTTCAAGCGCGAAGAAGATGGGATTGTGGTGATAAACGAAGATCATTGCCGCGGATTCCGGTTTTGCCAGGAAGCCTGCCCTTACAAAGAGATCTATTACAACACGGTCACGGGCGTCTCCCAGAAGTGCATCATGTGTGCCCCGCGCCTTGAGGAAGGCGTGCCCACCGCTTGCTCTCGTCAATGTCCCGGCCGGGTGCGCTTCTTAGGTTTCCTTGATGACGAAGAGGGGCCGATCCACAAGCTGGTTTACAAGTATCAGGTGGCCCTGGAGTTGCATCCTGAGTATGAGACCGAGCCCAATGTCTTTTACATTCCACCTCTCGCACCCCCCTCCTTTGATGAAGAGGGCAATACGATTGATGAAGACCGGATCCCCCTGGACTATTTGGAGTCGCTGTTCGGCAAAAAGGTAGGACCAGCCGTTGAGCTCTTGAAAGCGGAGAAGGCCAAGAAGAAAGCGGGCGGCGAGTCCGACCTGATGGACACGCTCATCGCCCGCAACTGGATGGACATGTTCGGCCCCTTCACCACCAACCCCAAGGATGTGGCCAGAACCCTTGAACAACGCGTTCAAAGCCGGCAAGGGTGAGCATGAGCGAGGGCATTACCCGAAGAAGCTTTCTCAAAGCCGGCGCGCTCGCTACCGCCAGCTTGGCTATGCCCAATTTCCTGGCGCGTTCGGGCGGATCGCTCCAGGCGCTGGCCGCGGAGACGCCGCCTGATTTCAACTCAGCGCTGGATGTGTACCGCAAGGCCTGGACCTGGGACAAAACCGTGCGCGGCACCCATATGATCAACTGCTGGTACCAGGCCCACTGTGCGTTTGATGTTTATGTGAAGGACGGCATCGTGTTCCGCGAGGAACAGGCCGCCGAATATCAGCAGTTGAACCCGGACGTGCCGGATATGAACCCGCGCGGCTGCCAAAAGGGTTGCAGCTTCTCCCACCGCATGTACGAGCATAACCGGATCAAGCATCCCATGCGCCGAGCCGGTGGACGTGGCAGCGGCAAGTGGGAGCAGGTGAGCTGGGACGACGCGCTTAACGCCATCGCCGATGCGTTCATCGACACCGTGATCGACGAAGGCACGGACCGGGTGATCTGGGATCTGGGTCCTGACATCAACATCGGCGCGGCCAATGCCGCCCAGGCGCGCCTGGCGCAGCTGACCCACTCCATCTGCCTTGATTCCAACTCCAGCAACGGGGATGGCCACCGCGGGGCGTTTGAGACCTTCGGCAATGTCTACATTGAGCGCTCATTGGAGGACTATTTCTACTCCGATGTCATCATCATCTGGGGCGCGAACCCGATCTTCACCTCCATCCCCAACGCTCACTTCTTCACCGAAGCCCGTTACAACGGCACGGAGATCGTCTGCATTGCGCCTGACTATAGTGCCTCGGCCACAAAGGCTGATCTCTGGGTGCCGGTGAAACCCGGGACCGACGCTGCGCTGGCGCTCGCCATTTGCTGGCAGATCATAGAAGGTGGCCACGTCAATGAAGAGTTCGTGTCCGAGCAGTCGGACCTTCCGCTGTTGGTGCGCACGGATACTGGAAAATTCCTCACCGAAAAGGATGTGGATGGCGGCTTAGAGAGCACCTTCTATATGGCGGCCAGCGGCGGTGACCTGCACCAGGCTGATCGGAAAGATCTGGATTTGGACGGATTTGCGCCCGATCTTGAAGCGGCCTTTGAGGTGACGCTTGAAGACGGCGCCAAGGTTCCGGTGCGCACAGTCTTCTCTCTTTTGAAGGAACGCTTGTCTGCCTATACGCCCGAGGCGGCGTCTGAAATGTGCGGCACGGCACCTGGGCTGATCCGCCGGCTTTCCAAGATGGTGATTGCCTCCAAGGCGCTCTCAAACGTCTCCGGCAGCAGCATGAACAAGTACTTCCATGGTAACCTCACAGAGCGCGCCATGATCTTGATCTGGGTGCTGCTGGGCCAGATGGGCCGACCTGGTTCAGGCTATTCGGCCTTCGGGTTCCTCGCCAATGACGGCTGGGAAGACTACGTGTCGGGTCTGCGCATCAAAGACCGGATCACCTTTGGAACGGAGATCGGTCTTGATCTTGTGTGGGACTGGATGAAGGGCGAGACCTCTGAACAGTTCTTCAAGAAGCTCTCCACCAGCCAGTTCTCAGATCCCGGCGGCAATCTTCCTGTTTGGACCTCAAGCGCGCTCTTCTGGCATGTGCATGGCGGTGTGGCCGAGCTGGCAGAGCAGGCCGATCAATGGGTGCCGAACCTCAAGAAGCCCGTGAAAGAGGCGCTGCACGAAAGCCTCGAGCAGAAATGGCTGCCCCTGCAGCCGCCGGCGGGCAAGACCCCGCGCATCATGTTCCACTACTGCTCCAATCCTCTGCGAAGCGTGCGCGGCAGCCATAAGCTGCTGGAGGTGCTGTGGCCCAAGCTCAAACTGTCTGTGGCGATTGACTTCCGCATGTCCTCAACGGCGCTGCAGGCTGACTACGTGCTGCCCGCGGCGGCCTGGTATGAGGTCACTGACCATAAATGGGTGACCCCGCTGGTCCCCTACAACCATGTGACCAACAAGGCCGTGGAGCCGCTTGGGGAAGCCAAGCCCGACTTCTGGATCTTCACCATGCTGGCCAAACACCTTGAAGAGCGGGCGAAGGCGCGCGGGCTCGATCTGGTGGAAAGCCATCTGGGCAAGGAGATCCACTTGGCCAACCTCTACCAAGACATGACCATGGACGGACGCTTCGGCGAGGATGATGGTGATGCCGCTGCAGGGGCCATTTTGGAGCAGTCGAGCAATCTCTCCCATGTGAGCTGGGAAGAGCAGAAAGAAACCGGCTTTGCCCGCTATGGCAAACTGGGCTTAAGTCCGCTCTCCATCGGAAATGCCGGCGACCTCAAAGAGGGTGAACCTTTCATTCCGCTCACCCACCATATTGATGGCAAACAACCCTACCCCACGCAAACCCGGCGCATCCAGTTCTACCTGGATCACGCGCTTTATCTGGAGCACGACGAACACCTGCCCAGATTCAAGGCTCCGCCCAGCATTGGCGGCGACTATCCGCTCACCATGACCGGAGGCCATACCCGCTGGTCGGTGCACAGCGTGTGGCGCGACAATGCGCTGATGCAACGGCTCAACAGGGGCCAGCCCTACATCGTTATGGGTCAGAAGGATGCCGAGACGCGCTCCATAGAAGATGGGGATTGGGTGAGATGCTATAACGATGTGGGTGAGTTTTTCGTGCGCGCCAAGGTGATCACCGGCGCCATGCCCGGCCAGACCATCATGTATCATTCCTGGGAGAACTATCAGTTTGCCGGATCAGGCGATGCGCGCAGTGTATCGCCCTCGCCGATCAATCCGGTGGAGCTCGCCGGCGACCATGCCCACTTAAAGATCGGCATGCTGGAAGGCCAACCCGGCTGTTTTGACCGGGACACGCGGATCGAAATCGAAAAGCTCAGCCCTGAGGACCGCGCCCGCCTAGGCAAGGGCTAGAGATGAGCGCCGAGCCTCCTCTCACCGCGCTTGAGCGCAGCGTGTTCTACCGGGGTCTCGCTGAAGCGTTCCGCAGCCCGGCAGGCGGGACCAACGTCTTGGATGAGAACTGGATCCCCGCGCCATCGCCGAACGCGAAAACAGAGTTCCTGGAAGCGTTCGAGCCGTCCGTCTCAAAGACCGCGTGCTCACTCTATGAAAGCGCACATTCAAACCGCGATCAGACCGCCCTGTTTGAAGAGCTGATCCGCTGGTACGACCATTTCGGGCTGCAGCGCAAAGCCAAGGCGGAGCTGCCTGACCACATTTCGGTCGAATTGGAGTTCATGCATTTTCTCTGCTACCGCGAGCACCTGTCAGAGGGCGACGAAGCCGCTGTCGGACCTTTGCGCCGGGCCCAGAAAGAATTTCTTAACAACCATTTACATCCTCTTAGCATATCTATTCTAGGCTACAGCCAGCCTTTCGCGAATCGGTTCAAAGTGCTTTGTGGCAATTGTGAACACTTTTTGCGGGAGCACATTTTAGTGTTGGACGATGGATGATCCATCTCCGGAAGGCCTAACAAACGCCTTCCGTGGGTCACCAAGTTGCCACTAAATGTGTGAGAATTATGCGCTGTATATCAGCGCATAACCTGGCGTGTTGCGCCTGTTTGATGAGTCTTTTCGGTTAGTGCGCGTACTTGGAGTGAGCGGGGTCGGCCTGTTTGCGTTCGAAGAGTTTTGGGCACCGATCGGGGAGATTGCTCTTGTATTTAATCGGCCAAGATGCCGGATTTCCGGCAATTGATCCGGACGAGATGAACGGGCGGACGCGCACATTCCTCATTTTGCAGGGACCGCCAAGCTCATTCTTTCGCCGCCTGTCGCGCAAGATCGAAGCGCAGGGCGGGCGGACGATCAAGATCAACTTCAATGCCAGCGACTGGCTCTACTCGCTGGGCATGAACGCCGTCAATTTCCGGCGCTCTGCCACGGTTTGGCCGGGCTGGGTGCGCGAGTTTGCCCGCACTCAACAGGTGACCGACCTGATTGTGTATGGCGACTGCCGAGAATATCACAAGATGGCCATCAGCATGCTGCGGCCCATGGGGATCATGATCCATGTGTTGGAGGAAGGCTATGTGCGCCCCGCCTGGATCACCTATGAACGCAATGGCGTGAACGGCCACTCAAGGCTTGCGGACATGTCTTTGGCCGACATTGACACCGAAAAAGTCTTGGCCGCCGAAGCCGATGAGACAAACAACATAGAAGGCACCATGTGGTCCTACGTGCTGAGCGGCATGTTCTACTACGCCGCCGCCTACTGGACCCGGCCGCTCTTTCCGTTCTACAGAAGCCACCGGACCCAAGGCACGCTTGAAGAAGCGTGGATGTGGCTGAAGCGGCTGCCGCTTTTGCCCAAGAGCCGGTTGGACGCCAAACTGCGCGGCGGACAGATTGCCCGGGGCACCACGCCCTACTTCCTTGTGTTGCTGCAATTGGCCGGCGACTCCCAAATGCGGGACCATAGCGGCTTTCAATCCATTTCAGAGTTCATTGAACTGTGCATCCGCTCGTTCTCCGCGGCGGCACGGCCCAACGAGCGCTTGGTGTTCAAGAGCCATCCACTGGATTCCAATGCGCCTTATCTGCGCAATGAGATCAAACTTCTTGCCGAGCGCTACGGCCTTGCCGGACGCTGTGAGCTGATCGATGGGGGCAAGCTGGCCTACCTGGCCGACAACGCCCGGGGCGTGGTCTCCATTAACTCCACCGCCTGCCAGGTGTCGATCCGGCGCGGAATTCCCACGAAAGTTCTGGGCCGCGCCATCTACAATCATCGCTCATTGGCGGCCAGTGGCTCGCTTGAGGACTTTTTCCGCACGCCGGAAGCACCGGACATTGATAGCTACAAGCTGTTTCACCGGTTCCTGCTGCTGACCGTGCAGATCAAGGGGAGTTTCTATTCGCAGGAGGGAATTGAGCTGGCGCTGGATCCGTTGGTTGAGAAGATGTTCGCCAAGATTGACCCGACGGACGCCTATGTGCGCGTCCGCCCTCCCGCAGTGGTGGAAGCTGGCGCGCTGAAATACGGATCCTGACTTTGAGTGCTTTTGTTGAGTAGGTTCGGGAACTTCAAACGTGGGCATATGGGAAAAAGCTAAGAACCTCGCGCTGCTGCCGTTCTGGGGGCTGCAGGTGTTTGGCATGTCGAAGTCCTTTTCGGCAAACCCGGTGATCGGCAGTTCGGGATTGAACCGGCTGGGGCTCCATGGCGGCCGGGTGGCCGTTGCCCATGCCATGGCCAAACTGCGCTGGGCGTTTCTGGCCTGGCAGGTGCCGGCCGAATTGAGGAAGTCATATCAGGCACAAGGCTTTGTTGTGATCCCGAACCTCTTGCCGGAGCACCAGTTTGAGGACTTGCGCGAGCAACTCAGCACGCAAACCGGCTGTGAGGTGCGCGAGTGCATTCAGGGCGATACGCTGACCCATAGGGTGCTCTTGGATGAAGACACGCTGGAGCGGCTGCCTCTCATGCGCAGGCTCTTGGACCATCCGCTGTTTGAACCCCTGCTCACCTATTGCGCGGCCAACCGGAAGCGGCCTTTGCATTACATTCAGAGCATCAAGAACGGGGCCGCTGAGGGCAAAGAAGATCCGCAAAAGGCGCTGCACGCCGACACCTTCCATCCCACCATGAAAGCCTGGTTCTTTCTGGACGACGTGGACTCAGAGCAGGGGCCATTCACATATGTGCCCGGCTCCAACCGATGCACGCGCGAACGTTTAGCCTGGGAGTACCGCCGCAGCCTTACTGCAAAGTCCGATCCGGATGGTTATTCGGAGCGCGGATCGCTCAGGGTTGACCCTAAGGACCTGCGCGCCCTTGGTCTGCCCGATCCCATAGCCCTTGCCGTGAAGCGAAACACATTGGTGGTGGCCAACACGTGCGGCTTCCATTGCCGGGGCCAGGCGCAGGCGGGCATGAACCGCCTGGAAATCTGGTCGTTCAGCCGCACCAACCCATTCAATCCCTTTCCGGGCATTGGCTCCAAGCTGGCCAGCCGGCTGGAACACCGCGCGGCCAAAGCCCTTTGGAAATGGCGAGACAAGCAAGCTGAGGCAAAAGGGGTTTTGTCCAGCTGGCACCCGGTTTCAGGGCATGTGATGTCCGACCGGCCGTTAACCGAGTAAAATTGGGGAAAGACGTAACAGTATGCGTACACTTATGCGTTCTTGGGGGTGTTCTGTGAGTACGGAAACGGTGCGTCTGAGGTTTGGTGCTGCACATCGGCTTATCTGGACCGCTTTCCTCGCGCTGGCGTTAAGTGCCTGCGCAACGGTTCCAGCGGACGGCCCCGAGACGGGCGCCGTGACGACCCGGAATGAAGCGGTTGATCTGGAGATCTACACAATTGACCGGGAAGTTGCCTCCATCGTGGGGCGGGAGCACCAGCCCAGTCTGCTCAGCCGGCTGGGGCGCAGCCGCCGATCCATCACACCCGTTCTGGGGGCTGGCGATGTGGTCGGAGTGACGGTTTGGGAATCGGTTGATGGCGGCCTCTTTGCGGGCGGCGCGGAAGGCGGACGCAGCGCTGCGCTGGACGACATTCTGATTGACCGCAAGGGCATGGCGTTTATCCCCTATGCCGGTCGACTGCGGCTGGGCGGGAAGACGGTTGAAGGTGCCCGTCGTCTGATTCAAGACAGCTTGGCCAAAGAGACCCTCAAGCCGCAGGTTGAGGTGAGGCTGAAATCCGACAAGAAGCACCGGGTTGCCGTGACCGGGTTGGTCGGCAAGCCGGGCCTCTATCAGCTCAATCTGGCGGACGGTTCAGGCCAGCTCATTGAAACCATTGCGATGGCGGGGGGCGTCAAAGGCAAGCCCCACCGCACGGTGGTGCGCGTGGTGCGCGGCAAGCGGCAAGGCGCCATCACCCTCGGCCGGCTTCACTCCAGTCCTGACTATGACATCAACCTGTTGCCCGGCGACAAGGTGATCGTCGCCGACAGGCCGAAGACCTTCTCCATTCTTGGCGCTGTGAACAAATCGTCCGAGCATGAGTTCACCAAATGGAACTTCATGCTGGTGGACGCCTTGGCGGTGGCGGGCGGGCTGGCCGATACACGGGCAGACCGGACCGGGGTCTTCCTGTTCCGGTTCGAGAGCGGACGGGTTGTCAACGCCCTGCGCCGGCTCGTGGGAAAGCCTGAAACCAAGGCCCGGCGGGTGCCGATTGTCTATCAACTGAACCTGATGGAGGGCCAATCGGTGTTCAACGCCAAAGCGTTCCAAATGCAGGACCAGGACACCATCTTGGTGACGAACGCGCCGCTGCATCAGTGGAACAAGGTGCTCACATCGGTGAGTAAAGCTGTGTTCCTCGCCCGCTCCGGCATCACGTTTGCCGATTAGCGCTTGCCAAAAGGTGCCCGTCTCAACCGCATATTCGCCGCACATTCCGCTGAGCCAGGGCGGAAACTGCTCTAGAATGGCGCCGATGCGCGGTGTGGACTTTCTTGATTCGGACGGCTCCGACCTGAGCGTGGGTCTATGCTCACTGGGCCTGACGCGGCTGGCCTTCTTGCCTGCGTTTCTCGGGCTGACCAAGGCCCGCTTCCGCTATGCCTTCACGGGCGACCCAAGGGATCATGATCTCTTCATCGGCTGGGGCCGGAAACCAAGCGGCCAAAAGGCCATGCGCCTGGCAGAGGCACAAGGCAAGCCGTACGTGCTGTTGGAAGACGGGTTTATGCGCTCGGTTCATCCCAACAGCGTGCAGAACGCACCGGCCTTGAGCCTCGTCGTGGATGACCGGGGCATTTTTTATGACGCCCGCGGTCCCTCGCGCCTGGAGGACCTTATCTCGCAAGGCACCCAGGCCAAAGATGGCGCGGACATCATCCACACCCTCAGCCAGCACCGGCTCTCAAAGTACAACGACACCAGGAAACCGGGACCTGAAGAGCTGGACAGCTCAGGCCATGTGCTCGTCATAGACCAGACAGCGGGCGATCTCTCCATCCAGGGTGCCCTTGCGGACGGCCACGACTTTAAGGCCATGCTGGACGCTGCCAGAGATGAGAACCCGGGCGCCCAGATTGTGGTCAAATCACACCCTGAAACCGTGGCCGGCACGCGATCTGGCTACTTGTCTGACGCAAAGGGATGCCGGATCCTGACCGCCCCGCTCAATGCCTGGGACCTGTTTGCCAAGGCGAGCCGAGTCTACACCGTCTCCAGCCAACTGGGCTTCGATGCCCTGATGGCAGGCAAACCCGTGCGCTGCTTTGGCATGCCTTTCTATGCCGGCTGGGGCCTCAGCGAAGATGAGAAGTCCTGCCCTCGCCGCACGGCGCGGCCCACCCTTGCGCAGGTGGCTGGAGCAGTCTATGGCACGTATTGCCGGTATGTTGACCCCTATACGGCAAGCCGCACCACCTTTGAGCAAACCGCACAGACCCTGATGACGCTCCGAGACGCAGCCCGGCAGGGCCGCGACTTGGGCCCATTTCTCAACATTTACCCGTGGAACAGAGACGCAACGCGGGCCATGTTCCAGTTGCCTGACCGCGGCCCGCGCTTTTTTGGCTCCCCCAAAAAGGCCATCGCACAGGCCCGCGCCGAAGACACAGCCATCACAACGTGGGCAACGCGAGCCCAACCCAGGCTGGCAGAAGCCTGCGAGGCTGCGGGTGTCGACCTCTTCAGGGTTGAAGACGGGTTTGTCCGCTCAGTGGGCCTGGGCTCCAACTTCCACCAGCCCATGTCGCTGATTTTGGACAAGACAGGGATCTATTACGATTCAAGCAGGCCCAGTGATCTGGAAACCCTGCTGGCGAATCACACGTTCGATGAGGCGGTGCTGAAACGCGCGCGGGAGCTCATAAACTGGCTCATATCCAATGACATCACGAAGTACAACCTCTCCAGCGCCGGCACGATTGGTGAGTTGCCGGCCGGCACACCAAAGATCCTGGTGCCCGGGCAAGTGGAGGACGATGCCTCGGTGCTGCATTCGGGCAGTGCGCTGACATCATCCACCCAACTTCTGTCTGCCGTCCGCGCTGCCCATCCGGACGCCGTCATTATGTTCAAGCCGCACCCCGACGTGGTCTCCGGGCAGCGCACCGGGTTATGGCGCACAGAGGATCTTGACGGCTTGGCAGATCTCTTCTTGGTCGATGTGCCCATCGTTGAAGCCATCGCCGCATGTGACGAGGTGCATGTGCTCAGCTCGCTGGCCGGCTTTGAAGGGCTTTTGCGGGGCAAGAAAGTGACCTGTTACGGCCTGCCCTTCTACGCGGGCTGGGACCTGACAAACGACAAACTGCACTGTGACAGACGTGGCCGAAAGCTAACGCTTGAACAGCTCGTGGCAGGCAGTATGATTCTCTATCCGAACTATCTTGATCCGGTGACGCAGCTGCCCTGCGGCCCGGAAACGGTCATCAAGCGTATCCTTGAGAGTAAAGCAGCGCCCGGGAGGCGGAGTGCCTTGGTCGTGTCCCGGGAATTGCTTGCAGCATGCCGACGCACCTTGCGTGCGTTGAAATCTTGAACGGAGCCATCGGTCGGACGCTCATGAAAACTGCTCTGATCTCAAATCAGCTGATGCGCGGCTTTCAAATCCAGCGCTCCGTGGTGTTTGCCCTGTTCATGAAGGAATATCGGGCCAAACTTGCCGGCAGCCGGTTTGGATTGCTCTGGTCCTTAGCCGAACCGGCTGCTTACATGCTCATTTTATCGTTCGTTTGGCTCGCCATTGGCCGCGAAGAGATTCTCGGCGTGCCGGTCTTTTTGTTCATCGCTCTGGGCATGGTGGCGCTGAAACTGTATCAGTCGGGCATCAACACGGTGAGTTCGGCGGTGCGCCAAAACCTGAAACTGTTGAACTATCCAAACGTCAAGCCCATCGACGCTTTCTACGCGCGTTACATCGCAGAGGTCATGATCCTCGCCATTTCCGGGATTTGGCTGATTGGGGGACTCTATTGGATCTTGGGATACGAAATCGCGCCCCGCGATGTGCCTCTGTTGCTCGTCACCATCGCTCTGGCTTTGCTGAACGCGCTGGGTCTGAGCATCTTTTTGGGCGTCTACAAGACGAAGTCGGAATCCTTTCAGCGGGCCGTGACGATCGCAACACAACCGCTCTTGTTCGTTTCCGCCGTGTTCTACCCCCTCTCGATCATTCCTCTGGAGGGGCAATACTGGCTGAGCTGGAACCCCATCGTGCAAGTAAATGAGCTTGTGCGCGTGGCCATATTCGGCTGGACTCCGGCCAATGATGTCAGCCTTGAATACCTGTTTTTGTGCACCCTGGTTTCCCTGTTTCTGGCCTATCTGGCCTACTTTGCGAATCGGTTTACGCTTCTAAAGAAATAAGTATGAGCCGTTTCTTCAACATATCCTCAGCGGGCCTGTTCGTTCTGCTCTTTGTGCTGCCGGTGGTCGCCGTTGCCCTTTATCATGCCCTCTATTCGACGGACCGCTATGAGAGTGTGGCCTCCGCCATAATCACCGAACAGAAACCGTCTTCAACGTCCCTGGACCTTTCCCTGATCGGTCTGCCTTCAACAGCCTCTGACCATGACGCCCATGTGGTGGAGCAGCTGATCTTGTCGCGCGATATGATGGCCTATCTGGATGAGAAGATTGGCCTGCGCAAACACTTCTCCAACCCTGAAACAGACTATTTCTCCCGGCTTGCAGAAGATGCCACCCACGAGGAATTCCTGGATCTCTACCGGGACTACATCACCGTTGATTACAACATAGAGACCAAGATACTCACCATCGCCGTGCAAGCGTTTGAGCGGGACTACGCGCAGAATACCCTAAAGCTCATTCTGGCCCGGTCCGATGAGTTCATCGATGCCCTCAACAACCGAATGAGCCAGGAACAGGTGCGCTTCTTCCTGTTGGAGGAAAAGAAGCGGAAACAGGACATGCTGGACGCCAAGGCAAAGCTTCTGGCG
>JBCDDQ010000032.1:0-23820 GCA_039180225.1 Pseudomonadota bacterium | reverse complement strand
TTGACTATTTTAAATGTATTTAAGGATTAGTGATGCCGCGCCCTGAGTTTCATGAGCTTTTGGTTGCCGATGTGCGCAAGGAAACCGATGATGCCACTTCCGTGGCGTTTCATGTGCCGGACGCATTGGCGGAGAACTATCGCTTCACCCAAGGCCAGTATCTGACATTGCGCACCGAAGTGGATGGCGAAGACCTCAGGCGCCCATATTCGGTCTGCGTGAGCCCCGATAAGGGCGAGCTTCGGGTGTGTGTAAAGAAGATCCCCCTGGGGCGCTTTTCCAGCTTCGTGAACGACAATCTTAAAGCCGGTGACCGGCTGTCCGTCTTGCCGCCCATGGGCCGCTTCCATGCGCCGATTGAGGCTGAGGGCGAGAAAACCTACGTGCTGTTTGCCGGCGGATCGGGCATTACGCCGGTGATTTCCATCATTGAAACGGTGCTGGCGCGCGAACCTCTTGCCAAGGTGACCCTGTTCTACGGCAACAGGGCGACCGGCGACATCATTTTCCGGGAGCGTTTGTCTGACCTTAAAGACGCTTATCTGGGGCGATTGCGGGTGTTTCACGTCTTGTCCGACGAAGTGCCCGAGGTGCCTCTGTTCGGCGGTATGATGACACAGAACAAGGTGGTTGATCTGGTGACCTCGCTCACGGACCCTCTGAACGTGGACTGGTTCTTCATTTGTGGTCCAGGACCCATGATGGATGGCGCAAAAGCGGCTCTGGAGGAACTCGGCGTGGAACCAGGCCGGATCAAGATTGAGAGTTTCGGGTCCCGGCCCGTGGCGGCCAACGGCAAAGCGCCTACATCGGCTTCGCAACCGGAAGAAACAGACGAAGCGGCCGATGTGGAGGTGATTTACCAGGGCATGCGCAAGAAGATCCGGGTGCCTTTCAAGGGCGTTCCCATCCTCGACAAGGCCCATGAGGCCAAAATCGATGTGCCCTACGCCTGCAAAGGGGGGGTGTGCTGCACCTGCAAGGCCAAGCTTGTGGAAGGCCAGGTGGACATGGATATTGTCTATGGCCTGGAGCCTGATGAGATTGAGGCAGGCTATATTCTGACCTGCCAGTCTCATCCGACCACGGATAAACTCGTTATAGATTATGACGGATAGTTGCCTGGGATTTGCCACATTGTGGCTGAGATTATCCAGACGCTCAACCGACGCCTTTGCGCCGCGGACCCGGCCATTTCTGCCACCAATGGGCTGATAAACCTCATCAAATCCGGTTGCGATCCGGCGCTGGATTTCGGTTTTTTGCGGCCGCAGTTGCCGTCAAACTCAGCCGAATTATTGTCAATCACTCTACATAATTCAGCCCTGAATTCGCCCTGAATATACGATTTGTTAACTTTATCGAGACGGCGGCCTCATCGGTAGAAAATGCAAATCCGGCAGATTAGCGGTTGGACAAATCGCTCTGCCAAAATAATGGGAGACTTCGAGATGAAGAAAGTTCTTTTGCTTGCTGCTGCTGCTGGTCTGGCCTTTGCTGTACCAGCTTCCGCCTACACAAATCAGATTGTCTACGGACAGGAAGATTGCAAGGAAGGCGAAAAGTGGAACGAAGAAACTCAAAAGTGCGAGGCTTCGCAATAAGCCCCATTGGTTTCTACGCTACTTTCACTTGGAGGGGTCGCTTGCGACCTCTCCTTTTTCTTGACGCTGAACCCAGATTGTTTAGGGGCCAGCCGGGAGTATTCGCTCATACACCGGCTTCAATAGGGCCGGCAGACAGTAGATCGGAAACTGCAGAACGGCAAAGAACAGCCACGTGTCATCGGGCACGCTGACGCCCAATGCCCCAATAACCAGAGCAATGTTGCGTCCACCTGCTGAGAACCCCAAGGTGGTGGCCATCCGGCGCCCCGCGTTCCAGAACAGGGCGGTGGTCACTGCAATGGAGACCAGGCTGAGGGCCATCACAAAGGCGATGAACCCCAGCGCATAGACCGGATCGGCCAAAAGACGCGCCCCAATACCGTCCATGAGCGCCACAGCAAAGATCGCCATGGCAATCACATTCAACCCGTCAAAGCTGGTGCTGGCTTGGTGGATGCGGTCAACGCCGATGAGTTTGCGCGTCACCACGGCGATAAGTGCCGCGCCCCCCACGAGCAGAAGCAGGCGTTGAGCGAGCTGGATGGGTGACACGCTGGCGGCCCCGTCTGTGAAGACGGCGGTGAAGAAAGGCGTCACCACGGGGTGAACGGCGACGGCAGCCAGAAGGAAGCCAAGGGCCAAGGCGGGGTCCAGCCGAAGCAAGTAAGCCAGTGCCGGTGTGGAGAAAAGTGGCGGCGAGGACGCCCAGAACACCAGGGCGAGTACCAACCCGGCAGAGAGATAAGTGCTGCCAAGCCAGATCGCCCCGGCAAACAGGACCGGCATGGCCACCACGGTCCAAGCCAGGCCCAGGGTGGGGATCAGGGGGGAGGCGAGGTGCTTGCGCGCCGCCGCCATGTCCACCCGCATGATCAACATTGTGAGCATGATGAAGACGATGGGCGCCAGCGCCGGACGCAGCAGCGCAGCAAGATCGGCCCAGGCCAGACCCACAAACAGACTGATCGGCAAAATGCGCGTTCCGTGTGCCCCGAGCCAGGGCAGAAGGCCTGACATCACATTTGAGCGGGCAGCCAAGTGGCCAGCCCCGGGAAAACTGACAACACGACAACAGCCAGTAGCATGATCAGGAACATGGGCGCGGCCGCTTTGGCAATGAAGTCCATATCTCGACCCGTCATGCCTTGGAGCACGAACAGGTTGAACCCGATGGGCGGCGTGATCTGCGCGATCTCCACCACGATCATGAGGAACACGCCGAACCAGATCATGTCGAACCCGGCCTGACGGACAATCGGTTCCACGACGGCCATGGTGAGCACGATGGAGGAGATGCCGTCCAAAAAACAGCCCAAGATCACGTAAAACACCGTGAGCATGACGATGAGCTGCCATGGCGTAAGTCCCAGCTCCGCGATAAAGGCTGCCAGCGCCCGGGGAATGCCGGTGAAGCCCATGGTGAGGGTCAGGAAGGCCGAGCCCGCCAAGATGAACGCAATCATGGAGGAAGTGCGCGTGGCGCCCAAAAGGCTTTCTTTAAAGCTCTCCCAGCTGAGCGAGCGCTGAGCGGCACTCATGACAAGAGCGCCCACCACGCCCAGAACGGCCGCTTCGGTGGCCGTGGCGATGCCTGTGTAGATGGCCCCCATCACAGCACCTATCAGGGCGATGACCGGGAGAAGTTGCAGCAGAGCGGCAAAGCGCTCAGGCCAGGTGGTGTTGGGGTCGGCGGCTTCGCTTGTTCCGCCTTTGAACCAGGACCAGACCATGACGAAGGTCATGAACATGAGCGCGAGAACGATCCCAGGGATCACCCCGGCGATGAACAGCTTGGCGATGCTCTCGTTCACCGTCACCCCGTAAATGATCAGCGTGATGGAGGGTGGGATGAGCAGGCCCAAGGTGCCCGCGCCGGCCAAAGTGCCGATGATCATCTTTTCCGGATACCGGCGCCGCCGCAGCTCGGGGATCGACATTTTGCCCACCGTGGCCACGGTTGCCGCTGAGGAGCCGGAAATTGCGGCAAACAAGGCAGAGCCGGCAATGTTCACATGCAGAAGGCCGCCAGGGAGATGTTGCATCCAAGGTTGCAAGCCCTTGAACAGGTTCTCCGACAGCCGCGTTCGAAACAGGATTTCCCCCATCCAGATGAACAGAGGCAAGGCCGCCAAGGTCCAGCCGGAGGAGGCGGACCAAATGGTGAGGGCCATGGCATCGCCCACGGGCCGGGAGGTGAACAGCATCATGCCGATGGCGGCAACGCCGGTCAAAGACAGGGCAATCCACACACCGGTGCCCAAAAACAGGAACAAGATGGTCAGGAAGATGATAATGAGCGCGACATATTCCATGGCCTAATCCACCTGTGCGGTTTCGGTGAGATCGGGCGTGCCCGTCAGCACGGTATTGACCAGGGCATGCACCATGGTAAGGGCCATAACGGTTGCCCCGAACGCCACCAGGCTCTGCGGGATCCAAAGCAAAGTGGCATCGGCACCTTCGCTCTTTTCCCCAAAATCATAGGAAAACCAGGTCATCCGGATCAGGAACCAGGCCAAATAGCAGGAGAAGAAACTGGCCACAGACAAACACCAGGCTTCCAGCAAGTAGCGCGGCTTGCCGCTCAGCGCGTTGCGCAGCATCACCACGCGGATGTGGCCGCCCTCACGGAAGGTGTAGGCCAGGGCGAAGAAGGAGGATGCCGCCATGGCGTAGCCGGAATAGGCATTCAGCCCCGGTACGTAAAGGCCGAGCAGTCGGGTGATGATCGACAAGAGGATGAGCAGGCCGAGCAGCACCAGAAAACAGGCTGCTATGATGCCGCACACCACATAAAACCGGTTCAAGCCACGGTCTAAAGCGCTGAAAAAGGGGGACATTTGGCTGCTGCGGCCTCCGCACAACGGCAAACAAAGATGGCGCCGGGCAGACCCCGGCACGCAGGCGCGCGTTGGGCGCGAGGCTTACATTTTCTTATAGTTGTCGATCACCTTCTGGCCTTTGGCACCTGCGCGCTCCAGCCATTCCTTCATCATGGTTTCGCCGATCTTGCGAAAGTCAGCTGAAAGGGCATCGCCTGCCGGTCCAACTTCCATGCCGTTTTCCGCAAGCTTGCCCTTATACCAATCTGCAAGTTCGGATGCTTTGTTCCAGCCGCGATCTTCGGCCTCTTTGGCTTTTTCCATAACGATTGTGCGGGTTGCATCGTCCAGCGCTTGCCAGGACTTCAGGTTTACGATCACCATGTTTTTCGGCAGCCAGGCTTGTGTGTCGTACCAGTACTTTACATGCTCCCAAATCTTGCGGTCATAACCGGTGGAACCGGACGAGATCATGCTTTCCGCAACGCCGGTGGCAAAAGCCTGACTGAGTTCTGCAGCTTCAATCTTCGTTGGCACGGCGCCCATCAATTGCGCCAGCCGGGAGGTGGCGGCGTTGTAGGCCCGGAACTTCACGCCCTTCATGTCTTCTGCCGAGTTCACCGGCTTGTTGGTGTAGAGCCCCTGGGGCGGCCACGGCACGGCGTAAAGCAGTTTCACGCCCTTAACTTCCAGAACCGCGTTCATGGCCGGCTTGGAGGCCTCATAGAGGTTCTTGGCGTCGGCAAACGAAGTGGCGAGAAACGGCAGGGCATCGATCTCAAAGATTGCATCCTCATTGCCCAGCGCCGAGATCAGCCGCTCCCCAATCGGGGCCTGACCGGTTCTGACGGCGCGAAAGATCTCACCGCCCTTAAACAGAGAGCCGCTGGCGTGGGTGACGATCTCGAGCTTGCCGCCGGTGGCCTCGGTGACGTCCTTGGCAAACTGAGCGGCATTTTCAGAATGATAGTTGGTGGCTGAGTAGGCCAGCGGCATGTCCCACTTTTCCGCCAACGCAGCAAAGCTCGTCCCCAGTCCTATGATGGTCGCAGCGCCGAGCAGCCGCGCGGTCTTGAAGAGTTGAGACATTGGTTCCTCCCAGTTGGTGTTCGTTGTGAGCAGCTTATTCAATTGAGCGCCAAGCGCCAAACGTTCTTTTTGAGCCTAAAATGCGCGGTAGGTGATGATGGTGTGGGTGTTTTTGATGCCCTTGATCGAATGGACCTTCTGATTGATGAAGTGGCCGATATCCTCATCGTCGTTCAGGTAGAATTTCACCAGCAGGTCCCAATCACCCGCCGTGGAATGGATCTCTGAGGCAATCTCAGCATCTGCGAGCGCGGTCGCCACTTCATAGGCTTTGCCGAGCTCTGTTTTGATCTGCACGAAAAATGGTGTCATCGGCCTGGGCGGTTCCTCTCGTTGAACTGGCTGCGCAGCTATGGTTTTCAGGGATTTTGCGTGCGGTCAAGGAAAACGATTGAAGCGGTGTCCTTAGATAGGTTCATCCTCTTTCAAACCACCCGCCTGGCTGATGATGGCGGCCGCACCCCTGAGATAGGGATGGATGTCTAGGGCATGCTTGATCGCTTTCAGGGCGGAGCGCTTTTTGCCCTTGCGCAGGAAAATGAGCGCTGAGCCGGAGAGGGCGCCGAAGTGGCGCGGCTCCAGGCTTAAAACCTTCACCACATCGGCCATGGAGGCATCGAGCTGGTTGTCGATGTAAAGCGCTGTGGCCCGGAAGTTCCAGCCTTCCGAATAGTCCGGGGCCTGCTTGACCACCTTGTCGGCCAACTCGATCGCTTCTTTCATGTTGCGCTCGGCCAGCGCGACCCGGGCGCGGCGCATGATGCTGTCAATCTCCGCGTTGCCGGACTGATACCAGGCTTGCCATATGCGCTGCTCAATCTCCAGGGCGCTGCGGGGGCTTTTGGCCTTCTTCAGTTCGGCAAACAGGTTGTTGAGGATGGCGGTCGTCTGGGCGCTTTGCGCCTCAGCGTTCTGGATGGTGCCGACAATCACCAGGGCGCCCAGACCCGCAGCAACGAACAAAGTTCTGAAAAATCTCATCTCGTGCCCTCCCGACGTTCAGGCCGAAGGATAGGGCGAAAAACGCGACGGGGTCAAAACACCGATTTGTCAGACCCCGCAAAGCGGACAGTGGGCAGCGCTCCAACGGTTCTCTATCGGCGCAGTGACGGCTCTTGATCCTCACAGAACGAGGGAATAGAGCACCGATCCCACCAAGAGCAGGGCGAAGCCCACATTGATGGCCCGGCTCGTGTTGGGTGATTGGAAGAGCCGCGCCAAAGACGCGCCCACCGCCAGCCAGACCGTGTTGATGACAAAGATCATGCCGGTGAGGATGGCCACTTTGAGGGCTGCATCGACGGTGGGCTGGCCTTCAATGAGAATGAAGCTGGAAAAGACGGCGCCAATTGCCGCGTAGGCCTTGGGATTTGCCAGTGCCAGAGCCAGGCCGTTCCATAAACGTGGGGCGTGTTCTGATCCTGTTTGTTGAGACAGGGGCGGAGCGGTTGCGATCTTGAAGGCGAGATAAAGGATATAGAGCGCCGCCAGGCCGATCAGCACGGGCGCAACGCCGGGAAGGGCCAAGATCAGGCCCGTGACCCCAAGGGCGATCAGAATGAGGACGCAGGTCGTGCCCAGATTGATGCCGAGCAGATAGGGAACGCCGCGCCCAAACCCGAAGGCGGCGCCAGTGGCGGCCATGCTCATGGTGGCCGGGCCGGGGGAGCCCATCAGTGCGAGCGAGCTGAGGATGAGGCCTGTGAGCGCTTCCATAACATCTCTGACTGTGGCGCAGGCGCCGGCCGCGCGCAAGCGGTCCCAGCCGGCGTTAACCTCCGAGCGAAATCGCGGCTGGACTTCAGGACGGGCGCGGTGCAGATTACAGGTTCCATGTCGAGGAGGCCGCGCCCGACAGGAGATTAATGGGGATGGTCATCAACCGAACGATACTTTCAGCGGCAACCCTTGGTATTGCACTGGGTTTGCTGGGTTCTGACGCTGTTTCAGCCGACGCAGAGCCACGCATTTGGTCTGCGGACAGAAGCCACCACAAGGTCAAGGGAACGGTGCGGGTTTTCACCGCGCCGCGGCCGAGAGCCACCAAGGTGCCCAAGGTCCGCGATCTTGACGCGGTGACCTTTGACGCCGACGAGGAGACGGTGAAGACTTTCACGGTGACCACGGTGCGCCCGTCCCGGCGCTCTTTCCGCCGCAAGCGGGCGCTCGGTCAGCGCTATCTCGGGTTCAAGAAACAATATACCGGTCAGCGCTTCACGGGCTTCAAGAAAACCTACCGGGTCCGCCGCAATGTGGTGGAGGTCTCAAAAGGCAAGGTGGTTAAAGGCAGGGATGCCGTGGTCATCTCCCGCACCTTGGTGATGCCGCGGGCGCGGGGCCTTCGGGATTTCAAGCCCAGCCCGTCGGTGACCATCATCCGCTATGAGTGATCGCCTGATCTGAACGCTGGACGCTGGCGGCAACACTGCTAGGGTGGGGCATTGACCCCCGCCTTTTGCTGAAACGCCGCCAGCCATGTCTATCAGGCCCCCAGTTTGGACCACACGCCTCACAACGCCAGGAGCGAATGCTTTTGCGATCATGAGCGGCTTTGAGTCGCTCACCCGGGCGTTTGTGGCGGCGGCCCTGCCGATCCAGACCCAAAGCCTGTTCGGCAATGATGAGAGTGTGAGCACGCTCATTCTGATCGGTTCGGTGGTTTCGCTGGCGGTGGCCCTGTTCATTCCCAAGCTTTCGGTGCTGCTGGGCCGGGCGCGTTTGTCCTCTGCCGGCCTGCTCATGCTGGTGGCGGCCACCGGCCTCTTCATGCTGCAGCTTGTGCCGGCCCAGGTGTTCGGCTTCATCGTTCGCGCTCTCGGAACGGCCATCTTCTTTTCCGTTTTGTCCATGTACATCATGGACCACGTGCGCCGCGAGCAGATCGGGCGCTCAGAGCCCCTCCGTCTGCTGTTCATCGGTTTGGGATGGACCTTCGGGCCGCTGATCGGTGTGAAGCTGGAAGAGGTGTGGGGGCCGTGGGCGCCGTTTGCAGCGAGCGGTGTGGCCGGTCTCTGCCTGCTGATCTATTTCTGGGCGCTCAAGTTCGGCAATGCCCCCGTCATCCAGTCTGAAACGCGCCGCGCCACCGGCGCATCCTGGGCCCATGTGCGCCAGTATATGGCGCAGCCGCGCTTGGTTCTGGCGTGGCTCCACGGCATCGGCCGCGGCTTCTTCTGGGGCGTCTTCAACATCTATACGCCATTGTTCGCAGTGCAGACCGGGTTGGGTGCGGCGGTGGGCGGGACACTGGTGGGGATCGGCTCCGCCTTCCTATTGGTCATGCCGGTTTGGGGCTGGTGCGCGCGGCGCTTCGGCATCCGGGCGGTCTCGTTGTTCTGCTTTCCCGTGGCGGCAGCCGGCATGCTGACGGCAGGATTTCTGGCACACACACCTTGGGTGGCCACCGGCTTCCTGCTGCTGGCTACGCTCTCCATGGCGATCGTCGATGGTTATGGCAATGCGCTGTTCCTGAGGGCCTGTAAACCCTCACAGCGCACGGCCATGACGCCGATCTTCTCCACCCAGCGGGATTTTGCCGAGATCAGCCACGCGGGCGTCTTTGCGCTCTTGCTGATCTTCTTTCCCATACAGGTGGTTTTCATCACAGCCGGCCTCGTGATGGTGGGCATGGTGGTGCTATCGTTCGGCATCAACAGACGCCTGTGAGACCAGCCAATCGCGCACCCGGATGGCTTCAGCGCTGAGCGGGGACGCCTCAGCCCACACCACACAAAACCGCTGATCGGACCGGAAACTGGCCTCCAGCGCCTTGGTGAGCACCCCTTGCGCGATCAGCCGCTCCACAATGTGACGCCAGCCGAACGCAATGCCCTGACCGGCAATGGCCGCCTGGATGACAAGCGCATAGTCATTGAGCCGCAGGCCTTCGCCCTCATCGCGGTAGATCACGCCGGCTTGGGCAAACCAATCGGCCCAAGTGGCGCGCGGGCGGAACGGTTCTTCCAAATGGATCAGGCTGTGGTCCAGCAGATCGGCGGGCGCTTCGGGGCGTGCATGCCGTTCAAGATAAGAGGGGCTGCACACGGCAAAGATCTCTTCGCCCGCCAACGGGGCCGTCTGGTAACCGGGCCATGTGCCGTCACCCAACCGCACGGCCAGGGAGATGGATTCCGTTGCAATGTCCACATCCTTGTTGGTGGTCTGCACCCGCAAGTCCACATCCGGGTTGAGCTCGCGAAAGGCGCCAAGGCGCGGCACCATCCAATAGTTTGCAAAAGCGGTGGTGACCGACAATGTCACGTGCCGGTCCTGGCGCTGGGTTGTGATGCGTTCCACGGAGCGCCGGATATGGATCAATCCATATGATACATCATCATAGAACCGCTCGCCTGCTTCCGTCAGGAAGAGGGCCCGATGCTCGCGCTGAAACAGCTGCACGCCCAGGGCCTCTTCGATTCGCTTAACCGCCTGACTGACTGCCGGTTGCGTGACATTTAGCTCACGCGCCGCCCGGGTGAACGACAAATGCCGCGCGGCGGCCTCAAAGGCAAACAGTGCGGCCGGCGAATGGATGTGCTTGATCAATCTTTGCATAATATCATCTTATGTAAAGCTCTAGATTTTTCAATCGTTACAAAGCCGCCGCTTCGCCGTAGAATCGGGCTCAAACAACGCCAGAGACTTTTGAGCCATGCGGCAATCTTCATCACGACGTCAACGCCGGGACCGGCGGGCTTCCAGCGGCCCGGCTGCGGCGGCGCCGGCCTATATCACCCGAAACATCCCGTACTACGACTTCCTGGATGAAGAGGCGCTGGTGCGCATTGAGCAGCAGGCCGACTGGCTCTTGGAGGAAAACGGCATCGAGTTCCGCGACGACCCAAAGGCTTTGGACATCTGGAAGGGGGCCGGGGCAGATGTGCAGGGCACGCGGGTGCGTCTTCCGAGCGGCATGGCGCGTGAGCTGCTGAAGACCGTTCCAAGCGCGTTCACCCAACACGCCCGCAACCCGGCCCGCAGCGTGAAGATCGGCGGTAAGAACACGGTGTTTGCGCCGGTCTATGGACCGCCCTTTGTGCGCTGTCTCGATCAGGGGCGGCGCTATGGCACGCTCGATGACCTGAAGAACCTGGTCAAGCTCACCTACATGCTGCCGTCGCTCCACCACAGCGGTCATGTGACCTGTGAACCGTGCGACACGCCAGTAAACAAGCGCCACATGGACATGCTGCTGGCGCACTTCACCTTGAGCGACAAACCGGTGCTGGGCGCCATCACCGAGCAGTCGCGGGCTGAGGATTGCGTGGCCATGGCGCGCATCGTCTTTGGTGATGACTTCATGCAGGACAATTGCGTGATCATGGGAAACGTGAACACCAACTCGCCATTGCTGGTGGACAAGGTGGTGACCCAAGCCATTCAGACCTATTGCGGCAACGGGCAGGGGATTGTGGTGGTGCCGTTCATCCTGAGCGGGGCCATGGGACCGGTGACCACGGCGGCGTCCGTCGCACAGGCCATGGCGGAAGGCATGGCGTGCGGCGCCTTCAGCCAGGTGGTCCGCCCTGGCGCGCCCTTTGTCTTGGGCAACTTCCTGTCCTCCATGAGCCTGAAGAGCGGGGCGCCCACGTTCGGCATGCCTGAGCCGGTCATGTCCAACTATGCGGTTGGACAGCTGGCGCGCCGGCTTGGCGTTCCGTTGCGCTGTGGGGGCAGCCTGACCGCGTCCAAGATCCCCGATGCCCAGGCGGCCTTTGAGAGCGCGGACAGCATGCACTCCACATTCCTGGCCGGCGCTCACTTTGTGCTGCATTCGGCCGGATGGCTGGAGGGGGGGCTGGTCACGGGCTATGAGAAGCTGCTTCAGGACGCTGACCGGCTGGGCGCCTATCAGGTGATGGCGGCGGGTCTGTCCACCGATGAAAATGCCCTGGCGCAAGGGGCGTACAGGGAAGTGGAGCCAGCAGGCCACTTCCTGGGCTGCGCCCATACGCTGGCGAATTACGAAACGGCGTTCTACGAAGCACAGATGTCCAACTCCGAGAGCTTTGAGCAGTGGAGCGATGAAGGCAGCAAAGACAGTGCCGTGCGCGCAAATGAGCGCTGGAAGCAGATGCTGAAGGACTATGAGGCGCCGGCGATGGACGAGGGCCAGCGTGAGGCGCTGGAGGCCTATGTGGATCAGCGCAAGTCCGGCATGGAAGACGCCTGGTATTAGAAGGCCGCTGCCACCCTCGTCATCCCGGAATTTTGCGCCAGCAAAATATCCAGGACCCAGGAGCCGCAAACTGCGGAGCCAACGGCTCTGGTCCCCGCGTTCGCGGGAATGACGGGGGGAGAAGCGGGGATGACGAAAGGAGGGCGGGGCATCCACTCCCCCTCGCATACACCGTCACCCCGGAATTTTGCGCCAGCAAAATATCCGGGGCCCAGAGCAAGGCGCTCCTGGTTCCGCTTTCGCGGGAATGACGGGGAGAGAAGCGGGGTGACGGGGGAGACAAGCCGCGGCGCATTACTTGGCAGCCGGCTCGTCCCGGTCACCCATGGCGCCTTGGGGCCGCAGGATCTTAATGAGCAGTGGGCAGACCACACCCACCAGGGCCATCTGGCCCAAGGCGATGGTCCAAGCCATGGGTGACATGTCCCCGCCGAACCGGTCGAGCACCACGCCCACGATGAACGGTCCCACAGCCCCGCCGGCAAAGCCTAAAGTGGAGTGCAGCGCCATGGTGGCACCGCGCAGGCCCGGTGCTGCGTTGCTGAGTGCGCCGGCGGTGATCGCTGAGCTGTCCGCCATGATGGCGGCGTTGTAGGCCACGATGAAGAACGCGGCGATGCCATAGGTCAGATAGCTCGAGGCGCCTGAGGCGATGGCGAGGGCTGCCGTGATGAGCATCACCAGGATGACGATCAGCCGGCGGCCATAGCGGATGCACAGCTCGTTGCCGAAGATGGTCATCGGCAGGCCTAAGAGTGTGGCCACAGCCGCGACGGTCACCGGTGTGAACCAAGCGGCTAGGCCCACATCCGTGCCCCCGGCCTGATTGGCGGAGAACACAAGGAAGGCCACGATCCAGGAACGGATCGCGAAGAGCTCTCCGGTGTGCAGCGCATAGCAGATCGACCAGGTGACGGCCGTGCGGTTGGAAAAGACCTTGGTGATGGAAGAAAAGGGCATGGACACCGCGCCCGGATCGGACGGCGGAATGGCCAGGAAGATGATGAACCCCGATGCCACCGCACAGGCTGCGCCGAACATGAACACAGCCGACCAGCCTGAAAGCATAAAGATGCCATCGGCCACCAGATAGGAGAGGGCGGCGCCGAAGCCGAACATGCCGGTGTACCAGCCCGTTGCGCGGACAAACAGGCGGCCCTCAATGTGGTCGCCCAGCGCCTTCAGGCCGGGCATATAGGTTCCGCCCACGCCGGCACCGATGAGCCCGTTGTAAAGGGAAGCGCTGCCGGGTCCTTCGGCCATGAAGGCAAATCCCATCGCGCCTGTCGCGCTCAAGCAGGAGGAGAAGAGATAGATCCGCCGCGGATCTATCCGGTCGCTCAATATGGTGAGCACAGGCACGGACAACGTGTACCCGACAAAGAAGGCCGCGCTCACCGAGCCGCCCTCGGTGCTGTTCATGGACCAGATCTTTGTGAATTCCGGGAGCAGGGCGGGATAAGCGGCAAAACAGATCATGGAAAGACTGTGGGCGATGCAGGCCGCAATGATCATGCCCTTGGCCGAGAGCTGCGGTCTCATCGCTTCAATCCCAGGCCTTCGAGATCCGGGCCCGTCCGCTGATCTCCGGAATTTGCGCCAAAACCGCCCCGGCGATCACCAGGGCAGCCCCCACAATGTGTCCCGGCAACACCTCGGCGCCGAACATGGCGGTCATCAGGACCACGTAAAACGGCACCATGTTGTGGTGCATGCCGGCGACCGTCACGCCAAGTTCGCGCGAGGCCCAGAACCATAACGCCATGGAGAGGGCCAGCGATCCCAGGCACACCCAGGCGAGGATCAGCAGGCCGTTGGCCGAAAGATCAAGCCGGAACTCGGCCAACCCGAAGGGCAGGCAGAAGGCAAAAATGATGAAGGACACATAGCCCGCCGCCAGCATGGTGATGCCGGCCTGGGTGGTGGGGGCCAGGTTCGCAAAACGATGGAGGCTTTCGCGCGTATACCAGGCGAACAGAAAGACGCCCGCTAAGATGAAGACCTCTCCGCCACTGAACTCCACAGTGTCGGTCTGGCCCGCCAAGGCGCAAACCGCCCCGCCGGCCAGCGCCAGCGCAATAGCGGCGCAAAGCTTGATGGTGATCTTTTCGGTGCCTGCCACAAACCCCACGATCGCGGAGCACAAGGGCAGGGTCGACACAATAACCGATGCGGTGATCGGATGGGTCATGCTTTGGCCGATCACGAACAGCATGGTGGCAAGGCCCAAGCCCACGCCGCCGACAAACACGATGTCATAGCTGCTTTTGAGCGTCAGGCCCTTGAGCGCGCCCATGGCCGCTGCGGCCAGCAGAAGCCCCAAGGCCGGGATCACGGTTCTGGCCACCGACATGAGAACCGGGTCCCAGCTTTCCAGGAGCAGGGCAAGCAGGGGAAACTGGGTCGCCCAGGCGGCCATCGCCAAGAACCCAATCACATTGCCTGTCACCCGCCCCGACATCAGTGGCTTCGTCTCCCACACAAACGAAGGGAGCAACTTAGAGGCTATTCAGACGGTTGCACAGTGGGAAAGCTGGAGGTTTACGGTGCTTCGTCGTAAAGGGTGCATTCATGCGGAAACCGCACCCAATGGTGCTTGCGCTTGGCCCATACATGGCGCTCGGGCTCAGGGAAGTCAGGATCGGCAAAACAGCCTACGGCGATGATGATGCGCCCTGGGGCAGCCTCCAAGGTCCAGTAGAGGGTTGTTCCGCACGCGGGGCAGAAGTTCATGGACAGGGCGTTTCCACTGTCGGCGCCGCGCGTGAAGACCTTTGGTGTTCCTGAGACAAACCGGACCTGATCGGCAGCAAAGAAGGAGGTGACGCCGAAGACACTGCCGGTGCGCTTTTGGCAATCGGTGCAGCTGCACGAGCTGACCCGTTCAGGCTCACCCTTTGTGGCGAGTTGCAGGTGGCCGCAGGCGCAGCTTGCGATGCGTTCGATCGGGGTCGACATGGGGCGCCGGTCCTTTCGTCGTTTCGGGGTTAGACGATCATCTCCTCAAGCGCATTGGGATGGTGGGTAATCTGCTCATACCCCTCTTCGGTGACGATGAAGCTGTCGCCCACCTGGGCTCTGAATGTGGGGGCGCGGGTGACCGAGCCATCCACGGCGAACACCATGCCCGGTTCAAGCACCGTTTTGTCGCCGAACACCAGCTGCGGCGTCTCCAAGAAACTGAAGCCGGTGGCGCGCCCGCAGCGAAAGGGGTAGGCGTAGCCTGCGGTCTGGATGACCTCAGCGTAGGCTGCATGCAGCTCCTCAGCGGTGACGCCCGGGCGCAGCTCCGCGAGCGCTGCGGTTTGGCTCTCCAACGCCACCTGGTAGACGGCCGCCTGGGTCTTGTCGGCAATCTCGCCCACCCAGAAGGTTCTATCGAAGCCCAGCTTGAACCGGTGAAAGTTGGTCATACCGCAAAAGCACAAGAACACCGGCTCGCCCCGCCTCATCAGGCGCGTGGAGGCCCGGTGGTGCGGCATAGTGATGTCGCGGCCCGACGCCATGATCTGCAGGAAATGCGTGTTGGGCGACATGCGGGTATCGCTGTAATGCGCGTTCAGCAGGCGGGCCGCGGCACGGGTGCCGGCGTTGGAGGTGGCAAGAGCCACCTCGAACTCGGCCACGTCGGGCCCGATGGCCTCGCGTCCGGCACGCATCATGGCGCCGGCGACTTCGCCTGCGTGGCGCGCCAGCTGCAGCTCTTCTGGCGATTTGATCCGCCTGAGTTCAGCCACCAGAGGTGCGATATCGCCGATGGTCTGATCCGTTGCCACCTCGTCAATGTAAGCGCGTACAAGGGGTGGCATCTGGTGATGTTCCAGAGCAATGTGGCTGGTGCCGGCGAGGAGCCCGGGGAGCGCAGCACGCCATTCCGCGCCCATGCCGTCGTTCCAGGGCTCAATGCGGTCCACCTTGGCGGCCGCATCGGCCATTTCCAACTCC
Organism: Pseudomonadota bacterium; assembly: GCA_039180225.1. Lineage (GTDB taxonomy): Bacteria > Pseudomonadota > Alphaproteobacteria > Rhizobiales > CAJQND01 > JAAEUE01. Next base: position 8,179 of record JBCDDQ010000032.1, on the reverse strand, counting down.
ATGGAAGGGGTGATCAGAACGCTCTGACCCGCGCGCGGCACAGCCAGCAGGGTGGGGCGTCCGAAATCCATGTGCAGATAATCGTAATAGCCGCTGAAGTAGTAGACGCTGTCCTCATCGGTGATGAGGGCAAGATCGATCCGGGCTTCGGCCAGGCGCGCCCTCAGCGCGGTCATGCGCTGTTCAAACATCGTTGGCGTCAGTATTATGTATAGACATATTCTTTCAGGCGATCGGCAGCACGTTGGTGTACTTTACCTGATTTAGGGCAAAGGACGATTCGATAGAGGAGACCCCGTCAATGCGGGTCAGGGTGGTCTTCAAGAACCGCTCATAGGCCTCAAGGTCTTGCGCCACCACGCGCAGCAGGTAGTCGCGCGAGCCCGTCATCAGGTAGCACTCCAGGACTTCAGGATATTTGGCGATTTCCGCATCGAAATGGGTCATCACCTCTTCGCGCTGGTGCTCCAGCTTCACAGAAACGAAGACCGACACCGGCAGCCCCACGGCCTTCTGGTCCACCAAGGCCACATAGCGCGAGATGATCCCCTCGCGCTCCAGCCGCTTTAAGCGCCTAAGGCAGGGGCTGGGCGAGAGGCCGACCCGTTCGGCCAGTTCCTGGTTGGTGTAGCGCCCGTTCTCCTGAAGCAGGGCCAGCAGTTTCCTGTCTATCTGATCTAGGGAGGACATAAGCAATAATCTCTATGTTTCGTGCTCAACGCTAGTGAATTCTGCCAAAGTAGTCCAATAGATTGGCATATTTTGGCAGGATCAGCCGGACCCCATAGCGTATAATCGGTGGCATGACCAGACAATCCGTGACCATAGAGGATGTGCACGCAGCCGCAGCGGCTTTGCAAGGGGCGGTGAAGCAGACACCGTTCCAGAAGAGCGAGACGCTGTCGGAGATGCTCGGGTGTGAGATCTGGCTGAAATTTGAAAACCAGCAGTTCACCGCCTCGTTCAAGGAACGCGGCGCGCTCAACAAGCTGTTGCGGCTGACCGATGCCCAGAAGGCGCAAGGGGTGATCGCCATGTCGGCTGGCAACCATGCGCAAGGGGTGGCGTATCATGCGCGCCGTCTGGGCATTCCGGCGGTGATCGTGATGCCGGAGGGCACACCCACCGTAAAGGTAGAGGGCACGCGCTCACACGGGGCCAAGGTGATGCTCGAAGGAGGCACATTGGAGGACACCGCGAGGTTCGCCAGAGACCATGGTGAGACCCATCAGCTCACGTTCATACACCCCTATGATGATGGTTTGATCGTCGCCGGACAGGGCACTGTTGCGCTCGAAATGCTTACCGAGGGTGTCTCACTTGATGCTCTGGTGGTGCCCATAGGGGGTGGTGGTTTGATGGCGGGCATGGGCACGGTGGCCCGGGCGCTGGCTCCTGATATGGAGGTGATCGGCGTTCAAAGCGCGCTCTATCCGGCCATGCATGCTCTGTTCAATGGGCGCGAGGTGCCCGAAGATGCAGGCGGCGACAGCCTGGCTGAAGGCATCGCCGTGAAGCGCCCGGGCGCGATCACCGCAGAGATCATCAAGACTGTGGTGGACGACATCGTGCTGGTCACCGAGCCCCAGCTGGAGCGGGCGGTGACCTTGCTCTTGGACATCGAGAAGACCGTGGCGGAGGGTGCCGGTGCGGCCGGGCTTGCCGCCGTGCTGGCAGACCGGGAGCGCTTTGCCGGCCGGCGGCTCGGGCTGGTGGTCTGCGGCGGCAATATCGATATGCGGCTCCTGTCGGATGTGCTGACCCGCGAGCTGGCGCGGGCAGGGCGCATTGCCCGGCTCGCGATAGATGTGCGCGACCGGCCCGGCGAACTTGCAAGCCTCACGCGCATTCTGGCCGATCAGGACGCCAACATTCTGGATATCTCTCACCACCGGGTCTTCACCTCCACGCCCGCCAAGGGGGCCCGGACGCTTTTTGAAATTGAAACCCGCGACCGCCAGCATCTGGATGATGTGGTGAACGCCCTATCGGCCCATGGCTATACTGTGAGCTTGCGCGGCCCCGATGAGATCTGACCCATGAAACAAGACACGCATACACCTGTGCCCCTTGAAGTTCTGGAAGACCTGGAAAAGCGGGTGCTCTATCTCTCCGCCCAGATCATTCACCACGCCAACCATGACCGGGTCAACACGGACGGCCTGAAGGTGGGCGGTCACCAGGCGTCGTCGGCGTCGTTGGTGACCATCATGACCGCCCTCTATTTCGCCGTGCTGAAGCCGGAGGACCGGGTTGCGGTGAAGCCCCATGCGAGCCCCGTGTTTCATGCCATCCAATATTTGTTCGGCAATCAGACACTTGAAAAGCTCATTGATTTCAGAGGCATGGGAGGTGCCCAGTCGTACCCGTCGAGAACCAAGGATGTGGATGATGTGGATTTTTCCACCGGTTCGGTCGGACTTGGCGTTGCGCTGACCTCCTTTGCCAGCCTGGTTCAGGACTACATCCACGCAAAGGGCTGGGGATCCGACTGGCCAGAGGGGCGCATGGTGGCGCTGGTGGGCGATGCGGAGCTGGATGAGGGCAACATCTACGAGGCTTTGCTGGAAGGCTGGAAGCACGGACTGAAGAACTGTTGGTGGGTGATCGACTACAACCGGCAAAGCCTGGATGCGGTGATCTCCGACCGGCTCATGCCCAAGCTGGAATCCGTCTTTGAGAACTATGGCTGGGACGTGCTCACACTCAAGTATGGCAAGAAGCTGGAGGCGGCCTTTGCCAAGCCCGGGGGCGCGGCGTTGCGCGACTGGATCGACACTTGCCCCAACTCGCTGTACTCAGCGCTGACCTTTCAAGGCGCCGATGGCTGGCGCGCGCAGCTGAATGAGGATCTGGCGGACAACCCGGAAGCGCGCGCCCTGGTGGCCGGCTACGATGATGCCGACTTGCCGGTGCTCATGACGAACCTGGCCGGTCACTGTCTGCAGACCTTGCTGGAGGCGTTCGCCAGCGCCAGCGATGACAAACCGGTCTGCTTCATTGCCTACACGGTGAAGGGCCATGGGCTGCCGCTGGCCGGCCATAAAGACAACCATGCCGGCCTCATGAGCTCAGCGCAAATGACGGCGTTCCGGGCCGAAAACAACATTCTGGAGGGCCAGGAGTGGGACAAGTTTGCCGGCCTTAACCGCAGCGCACAGGACATGGAGGCCACGCTCGCCAACGTACGCTTTAACGCCAGAGGCGCGCGGCGCTTGTCTGCGCCCCGGGTCGATGTGCCGGCGCTCACCTGGCCGGAGATCAAAGGCGCCATGTCCACGCAGGAAGGCTTCGGCAAGCTGTTGGACGAGATCGCCAAATCGAAATCCGAGCTGGCCGAACGCATCGTCACCACATCGCCGGATGTGACCGTCTCCACCAACCTTGGCCCTTGGGTCAACCGGCGCGGGATCTTCTCGCTGGAAGAACAGGAGGATGTGTTTCAGACGCGCAAGCTCATGTCGGCGCAGCGCTGGCACATGGGCCGTGATGGCCAGCATATGGAGCTGGGGATCGCGGAGAACAATCTGTTTCTGCTTCTGGCGGCCCTGGGCCTGTCGCACGAGATCTTCGGCACCCGGCTGTTGCCCATCGGCACGCTTTATGACCCGTTCATCCAGCGCGGTTTGGACGCGCTCAACTATGCCTGCTACCAGGACGCGCGGTTCATACTGGTGGCGACCCCATCGGGCATCACACTCGCGCCGGAGGGGGGTGCACACCAATCCATCAGCACCCCGCTGATCGGGATGGCACAGGACGGTATCGCCTCGTTCGAGCCGTCTTATGTGGATGAGCTTGCGGTGATTTTGGAATGGGCCTTCGACTACATCCAGCGTTCGCCAAAGACCGCGAGCAAGGATGAATGGCTGCACGAACGAGAGGGGGGCTCGGTGTACCTGCGCCTCTCCACCCGCAGCATGGACCAGCCCATGCGGGAAATGGATGGCGATATGCGTGAGGGCATCATCAAGGGTGCCTATTGGATGCGCCCGCCCCAGGAGGGCACGAGGCTCGCGATCGCCTACACCGGCACCGTGGCCCAAGAGGCCCAGGAAGCTTTGGGCCTGGTTCTGTCGCGGTTTCCGGGTGCGGGGCTCCTGGCCGTCACCTCGGCGGACCGGCTCAATGCGGGCTGGAAAGCGGCGCAGACGGCCCAGCAGCACGGCAAGCGCGATGAGCTCTCCTATGTGGAAGAACTCTTGTCGCCGCTGGACCGTGAGGCTCAGATTGTGACCGTGATTGACGGCCACCCGGCGGCCTTGTCCTGGCTGGGCGCGGTGCATGGCCACAAGGTGCAGGCCTTGGGCGTTGAGCATTTCGGGCAGACCGGGACGCTTGGAGATCTCTATGAGGAGTATCGCATCAGTGCCGATGCCGTCGTGGAAGCGTGTATGGCCACCCAGCCGGTGGTGCGGCGGGCCTGAGGGTTGCGCCGCGTCCCTGCGCAAGCGAGGACCTTTTCAGCCAAAGGACCGGTTCCGGCGATGGGCCCTCGCGTTCGCAAGGGCGCGGGGTGTGTGGTGCCGCGTCCTTGCGCAAGCGAGGACCTTTTCAGCCAAAGGATCGGTTCCGGTTATGGGCCCTCGCGTTTGCAAGGGCGCGAGGGTGCTGCGGGCCCTAAGCCAGGTTCAGCGCCCGGTCGTTCTCGGCTTCCTCAAGAAGCCATTCGCGGAAGGCGGTGACCTTGGGATCGTCCTTGGTGGCCATGGGGCTGACCACATAGAAGCTGTAGGCAATAGGGATCTTCAGCTCAAACGGCGCCACCAGACGTCCCGATTTCAGATCAAAGTGCGCAAGGGCGATGCGGCCGAGCACAACGCCCGCTCCCTCAACGGCGGCATCCAAGCCATGGTCTGCCAGCGAGAAGTGGACCCCGCCGTCCAGGTCTATGTTCGTCAGCCCGGCGGCCTCGCACCACACCTGCCAGCTTGGCACGTTTTCAAAGAAACTCAGGCTCTCATCGTGGATCAGCACATGTTGGGCGAGATCCTCCGGCGCTTTGAGCGGATGGGGATGCGTGTCTGCCACAAGTTCCGGGCTGCAAAGCGGTGTGACATAATCGCTGATCAGCCGTTCTGAATGCAGATTGGGGTAGGTGCCGGTGCCAAATCGAACGGCTAGGTCGATCTGCTCGTTCTCAAAGTCTGAGATTTGAATGTTGGCCGAGATGCGCGGGTCGATGTCCGGGTGGCGTTGAATGAACCGGTACAGCCTGGGTGCCAGCCACTTGGCCGCAAAGGCCGGACCAACGGAGACCACAAGAACGTTGGTTTCCGCGCGCCGCCTGAGCGTGCGCATTGCCTCGTCCATGCGTTCAAACCCTGCCCGGATACCGGGAAACAGCGCCTGGCCTTGCGGCGTCAGTTCAATGGCCCGGTTGAGGCGCTTGAAGAGCTTGATGCCCAAAATTTCCTCAAGCTGACGCACCTGGTAACTCAGTGCCGCTGGGGTGACGTGCAGTTCTTCGGCCGCCTGGGTGAAGCTCATGTTTCGGGCGGTGGCTTCAAAGGCCCGAAGCCCGTTCAGGGGTGGCAGGTGGTAGGCCATCAGGTCTCTTTTTCAAACAAAAAAATTTTAAGTGACGTGCAAGAATAACTCGTTTGTCGGTGATGCGCAATCTCACTATGTATAGCTCCAAGAGACACGGAGAGATTCGGAACCATCTCTCCTAAAGCACTGAAAGGAATGGATTATGAAGTACGACATCGAAAATTATGACCCCAGATACATGGAAGAGTACCTTAGAGCAGGTCGTCGTGAACGGGCGTTGGCGTTTCGTGACGCTATGATTTCACTCAAGCAGTTTTTCACAAATGCGTCACAATCGGGTGAGGCAGCTCCGCTTGGCCGCCCAAGCGCCTCCAATGCCTGACGGGGCGCTCACGCTGCCCAACTTCCTCCTGGCTTCATGCCGCCTCCCGCAGTAAACCAGTCTCAGTCTGGTTAAGCTGCGGGAGGATGGCAATGGCCACAATTTGCATCACAGGCCCCAACAGGGGCATTGGGCTGGAACTGGCCCGCCAATATCGCACACGCGGCGATGACGTTCTGGCCGTGGTGCGGGTGCCCACGCCTGAACTCAGCGCGACAGGTGCTGAACTTTTCTCCGGTGTTGATGTCTCCAACGAACAATCGTTGGTCCGCCTCGCGCGTGAACTGTCCGGGCGTACCATTGATGTGCTGATCAACAATGCAGGGATCTTCAAGGACCGCAACGGCTTGGCGGACACCAGCCTTGATGCGGTGCGCGAAGAGTTCAACGTCAACACAATCGGTCCCCTGGGCACGGTGCAGGCGCTGAGCCCGTTGCTGGCCGATGGGGGCAAGGTGGCGATTGTCTCCTCGAACCTTGGCTCCATCGCAAACTGCGCGCGGCCATCAGGCTACGGCTACAACATCTCAAAAGCCGGTGTGAACATGGTGGGCAAGATGCTCTCTTTAGAGCTGGCGCCCCGGAGCATTGCCGTGTTGTTGCTGCATCCAGGCTGGGTCTCCACCGATATGACCGATCATGAGGGGCCGGTGTCGGCTCTGGAGTCTGCGGCTGGCCTCATCCGGGAAATTGATGCGCTGAGCATGGAGACCACGGCCGCGTTCCGCAGTTGGGAAGGGGCGGATCTTCCCTGGTAGATTGATTTCCCGCACGCCGTCGTGAGCGCAAGGAGCTTCTCAACAAAACGTCATGGGCGCAGCTATGGGCCCTCGCGTTCGCAACGGCGCAGCTAGCCCGCCTGCGGCCGGTGGGCATCGGCATAGGCCGTCAGGGTCACCATCAGTTGTTTGTGCCCCATCTTCAGACCATGGGCCGTGACGGTGTAGCGGACGGCGCGTGACAGCCTGTGGTAGCTGCGCATGAGGCGGGCGAGGGGCGTATAGGTCAGGTTGGCGCTGATCTCTTTGCTCAGCACCAGCTCGATCACCGGCACCTGGCGCAGGCGCGATGGGCGTATGTCTTCAACGGCACTCCAGGCCACCGTGTCGGGAGAGATCCTGCGGTCGCACACGCCCTCAGGTGAAATGGTGACCACAGGTGCATTGGGTCTGAACATCACCTGGGAAATCACCACCGACACACCTACCAGGCCCAGGGTGGCTAAGGTGAGTGCGATCAGGGCGTTGCTGGTCAAGATCTCCGCGTTCAGCCACCCAGCCGCGCCAATCCCGGCACCGGCCAGAAGGGTGAGCGCCAGCGAGCCTATGAGCTGGGCGGACGATCCCTTGATCTGGATGGTCCGGGCGGTGTCGATCACCTGATCTGAGGGCTTGGCCATGAGCTCACGTCCCTTGCTCCCGAAAGGCGCCTCACGATAGGCGAGGCGGGTTGCACCAGGCTTGCCATATTGCTGTGCTAGTCATTGATTCTCTTCAGAGAAGCATTGACGTTATGCTTCTCCATCAGCTAAGGCGGGTTCATCCCTAACTCGGAGCTTCCAGATGCGGCGGTTTGCGTTGGTTGGCCTCATGGTCCTGCCTTTGGCCGGATGCCAGACGGGCGGTGAGTCCGATGGCATTATCGGCGCCTACCAGCGGACCGAGACCGTGCGTTACAACAAGCGCGATTACACGGTGAGCTTCATTTATTTGGACAGCTCAAAGTCCTATGACGTGAAGGTGCGCCGTCAGGGCCAGCCCATGGATGCCGGTGCCACCGACCGCAACAACGCCACCCAGGTGGCCGCCTCCACGGTGAGCTATTATGCTTGTCCGGCGGGCTATCGGGCAAAGCCTATCGGCTCGGCCAAGTATGCAAGCGCGCAATGGTCGGTCAACGCAAGGTGTGCGAAAACCTGAGCGATGAGAAACGCATGAGCGAGACCACGGCTGCGGCGCCCGTCAGGGCCTCGCTCGGAATTGTCTTGGCGCTATTGGCGGTTGCGTGCTTTTCTGGAATGGATGTGCTGGTGAAATGGCAGTCGGCAACCTATGCCGTTGTCCAGGTGATCTTCTTCCGCAGTGTTTTCGCCTTCGTTCCGCTGGGCGTCATGGCCGGCTTCAGCGGGGGCTGGCAGGCGATGAAGCCAAACGATGTGTGGGCGCACGTGTGGCGGTCCCTGATCGGGCTTTGCGCCATGACATCGGTGTTTGCCGCATTCTCGCTGATGAAGCTGGCGGATGTGGTGGCCATCGTGTTCGCAGCACCGGTGTTCGCCACGGCCCTGTCGGTGCCGATCCTTGG
>JBCDDQ010000031.1:0-23881 GCA_039180225.1 Pseudomonadota bacterium | reverse complement strand
TGTTCGTTGGTGAGCGCTTGGACCACTTCATCAAGCCCCTCGCCCGCCATGATCTGCGGCAGCTTATAGAGGGTAAGGTTGATGCGGTGATCAGTGACCCTGCCTTGGGGGTAGTTGTAGGTGCGGATGCGTTCGGACCGATCGCCTGATCCGATCTGACCTTTGCGGTCTTCGGCTCTTGCGGTTTCTGCCTTTTCGCGCTCCATCTCGTAGAGACGCGCGCGCAGTTCCTTCATCGCCTGGGCGCGGTTCTGATGCTGCGACTTTTCAGAGCGCACCACAACGATGCCGGAGGGAACGTGGGTGAGCCGAACGGCGCTGTCCGTGGTGTTCACATGCTGGCCGCCGGCACCGGAGGCGCGCATGGTGTCGATGCGAATGTCCTCCGGCTTCACTTCGATATCGACCTCTTCCACCTCCGGCAACACGGCCACTGTGGCCGCTGAAGTATGGATGCGGCCTTGGCTCTCCGTTTCCGGGACCCGCTGCACCCGGTGCACGCCCGATTCGAACTTCAGGCGCGCGAACACACCTTTGCCAGAGATATTCGCCACCGCTTCTTTGTAGCCGCCGTGATCGGCATCGGTGGCTTCCACAATCTCAAAGCGCCAGCCCTGCCCTTCGGCAAATCTCTGATACATGCGGAAGAGATCGCCCGCGAAGATCGCCGCTTCATCGCCGCCCGTACCAGCGCGCACCTCCAAGATGGCGTTCTTCTCGTCTGCGGCATCTTTGGGCAGCAGGAGCACCTCCACCTCGCGCTCAAGCGCCTCGACTTTCTGGCTGAGGTCGTCTTTCTCCGCCTCGGCCATTTCGCGCATTTCCGCGTCCGTTTCGCTATCGGCCAGCAGTTCATCCAAGCCTTCAAGCTCGCCAGAGGCATCGCGCAAGGCTTGGATCTTTTCGGCAATTGGAGAAATCTCTGCATACTCTTTGGACAGGGCAATGAAATCATCGCCCTCCACACCTGAGGCAAGCTCCTGCTGAACCGCATCAAAGCGATCCATCACGCGGTCTAGTTTTTCGGCATTCAGCATGGGAAAGGGACGCACCGCTCAAAATCGATCTGGCGCAGTTCTAGCGGGTTTGCAGGAGATTTGCCAATCCAATGCTGGGACAGTCTGTTTCGCCAAAATTGCCTCATTCCCGCATGCACAATTGGCTGTTATGGTAGGCTAGGGAACTGAGGAATTCCTCAAGTGGGTTGTGTGTGTTTGTCCGCGGCACCTGACCATGCAACGCCGATGCTTGATCAGGGAAGGGGCACGGCATGTCTGGGTTTGTCTTTTTGGAAGCCAGCGAGCTCAGCGTTGGCGAAGCTGACGGCGAAATTCTCGTACCCGTGGTGCGCACTGGCGATTTGAGCGCTCCGGTTACAGTGACCTTCGGCATTACCGGCCTGGATGCAACGCCAGGTGAGGACTTCGAAGAGCTCACCGGCACGGTGGTTATTCCGGTGGATGTGGACCGGACTTGGATCACGGTCGAAATCCTGGATGACGTTATTGGCGAGCCATCTGAAACTTTGGTGGTCTCCATCATCAACATCGATAGCGGAACGCTGCAGGCCCCCCGAACGGCTCGGGTGGTCATTCTTGATGACGAAACCCCGGTGACAGAGCCCCCTGAACCTCCGCTCACACCGGTTTATGATGTTGCTGAGGATGTTGCCGTATCGGGGCTGGCTGACCCGATCGATATTCAGTTCATCGATGTCCCTGCCGCCCCCGAAGGCAGCCAGTGGGCCTACGTGGCCGAGAAAAGCGGCCGGATCAAGCTCGTGGATACGGCATCGGGCGAAGTCGTTTCGGAGTTCATCGATCTCACCGCGCAGGTGGCGAACGACGCGGACCGTGGTTTGCTGGACATCGTGGTCCATCCCGATTTCCCGGCCGATCCCTATATCTATGCCTTTTACGTGGTCGACCCGCCGGACACGGTGGGCAAAACGGGCAATGACGGTCCGAACGGTGCCGGGAACCGCTTCTCCCATGTGGTCCGGTTCACCGCCGATGCGGAAAATGACTATCAGACCGCGGTGGATGACAGCGCGCAGATTATTGTGGGCGCAGCAGGACAGCTGCTCACAGATATCAGTGGCAACGGCGCCGTAGACAGCACCACTGACTTTGACCAGCCGGAATCCGGTGTTGATCCGGAAACCGGCGAGTACATTGACGATTACCTGAAGGTGGATTCGCGCTCCCATGCCGGCGGGGCCTTAGCGTTCGGGCCCGATGGCGCGCTTTATGTTTCCACCGGTGACGGCACGTCCTTTAACTTTGCGGACCCGCGCTCGCTCAGCGTGCAGGACATCAACAGTCTTTCAGGCAAAATCCTGAGGGTGGATCCGGACACTGGGCTGGGCCTGGCGGACAACCCGTTCGCCGATCAGGCCGATAGTCTGGCGTCCAACGCCGCAAAGGTTTACCAGCTTGGGCTTCGCAATCCGTTCTCCATGGCGTTTGATGAAAATGGCAACCTTTTCATCACGGAGACCGGATGGGACTCCTACGAGGAAATCAACACCAGCGGGCCAGGTGCGAATTTTGGCTGGCCGTTCTATGAGGGCGGCGACAATGGCACCTTGGTGGAGGCGCCTGGCTACGGCCAGTTTCCCGAAGCACAAGCCTTCTATGCGGATGTGGCGGCTGGCAACATCATCATCACCGCACCCTACCGCGGCTATTCGCACAACAGTGCAGACCCAGGCTATCAGTTGCAAAGCATCACCGGCGGCGCCGTGATCTACACCGGCGACAAGTATCCGGCGCTGTTCCAGAACGACTATTTCTTTGCCGACTTCTCCCAGGGCGAGATCTTCACGGTCGACACCAATGATCGGCGGGACGTGTCGTTTCTCTACAACAGACCAGGCGAGTTCGGCCCGGTCCATTTCGAGCAGGGTCCCGATGGCTATGTGTATTACGTGGACATTGTTGCCGGTGAGATCGGCCGGCTGCTGATCACAGGCGGGCCAGCGGACGAACTGGCGCCAATTGCGACGGACGACATAGCGGCCACGGACCGAGCAACCCCGGCGCCATCCATCAATGTGCTGGACAACGACATAGATCCGGACGGCTCCAGCTCAGACCTGGTAGTCTCGGCGGTTTCGAGCTCTGCCGCCAACGTGGGTGCGGTGGTGGCGGGCAGCGCCGGCGGGCAATTCACCATCGCAGAGGACGGCACAGCCGGTTTCGATCCAAACGGTGACTTTGAGGCGCTTGCGCCTGGGACGAGCACATCCACGTCCGTTGAATATGTGGTGCGTGATCCAGACGGACGCGAGGCGGTGGCGACCTATACCGTGACCGTGTCGGCGCCGGGCACGGGTCTGGAGAGTACCATTCAGATAATTGCATCAGGACAGTCCGGCGAAGAAAGCATCGCCCTTCTGATCGATGATGAGGTCGTTGCCACGTTCGAAAATATCGCCGCCGCGGGGGAAACCCTGAGCCATCAATCCGATGCGGCGGGCCTCACGCCAGAGCGTGTGAAAGTGGCATTCACCAACGATCTTTATGACCCGGACACCGGCGTAGACCGCAACGTGACCATTGAGAGCGTCACCATAGACGGCTCGACCTATCTGACCGACGATCCGAGTGTGTTCTCAACCGGCTCCTGGCAGCCCCTGGACGGTGTGGTTCCGGGATTTGGCCGGGGCGATGTGCTGCACACCAACGGCTTTTTCGCCTACGGCCAAGCACCTGGGCCGGGCTCCATCATCACAATCGATGCGGCAGGCGCCACCGGCTTTGAAAACATGGAGCTGCTGATCGATGGTGTCGTGGTGGCCGGCTTCGAGAATGTGGCGGAGGCGCTGACAACCTACTCTTATCGGGCAGAGACGAGCGTTCTTGCCGATCAGGTGCGGGTTCAGTTCACCAATGATCTTTACGATCCGGCCAACGGTATCGATTACAATCTCACCGTCGAGCGCATCACAATCGACGACCGGGTCTTCCAAACCGATGATCCGGGTGTCTTTTCCACCGGCACCTGGCTTCCAGCAGACGGCACACAACCCGGTTTCGGCAGGGGCGATCTGCTCACCAGCAACGGGTACTTTCAATACCAGGAAGCCCCGCCGCCCGATGGCTCCTTGATCGAGATCTTTGCCGCCGGCGCGGAGGGCGCCGAGATCATGGAGCTGTTCATTGACGGTGCCCTCAAGGCGCGCTTTGAAGATGTTCCAGTGCTGGGCGACACCTTCGTCTTCCAAAGCGATGAGATCATCACGGCCGATCAGGTGCGGGTGGCATTCGTCAATGATGTCTACGACCCGGCAAACGGCATCGACTACAATCTGACCGTAGACAAGATCAGCATCGATACGTTGGTGTTTGAGACGGAGAACGCGAATGTCTTTTCCACCGGCACCTGGTTACCGGAAGACGGCACCCAGCCGGGTTTCGGCAGAGGCGAGACACTGACCAATAACGGGTACTTTCAATATAGCTCTCTGGGCGCAGATGAGTTCTTTGATGTTTAGCGTGCGCGGTTGAGAATTGAGCTTCGCCGCAAGGTCACTTATACTCCGCTCCGCCACAGCATGAGAGACCGGGATGAGCACAACCAAGTCGCAGAGGGATGACGAGCTGCAAAATCTGCAGCGACTGCCGCTTGTTTTCATCACAGGCTTCTTTGCTCTGTTTGCCGCTGGGTTCTTCCTATCGCCTTCTTTCAACTCGCTTGTCGCCCAGGCCTTTGGCGGGCTTCATGAGGCGGTGGTAACCATGGTTGCCTGGTGCCGTTCGCTTTGAGGCACGTTTTTTCTGTTTCCCGCTCGCCATGAAGGTTCGCTCCATTGCCCTTCTGCTGATTGCTGAAGTGGCCGCCCTCTCATTGTGGTTTGTGTCCGCTGCCATTCTGCCTGACATGGTCCGGGAGGCCGGGCTCTCGCCTTTCCGCCAGGCGGCTTTGTCCAGCAGCGTTCAGGCCGGCTTTGTGGTGGGGGCGCTGGTGTCGGCCATATGCGGCCTGGCCGACCGGTTTGATCCGCGCAAAGTGTTTGCTGCATCAGCTGTGGGCGCTGGGCTTGTGAACGCTTTGCTGCTGATCACCGAGCCGGGGAGCGCTATTGCCGTTGGCGCACGCTTTGTCACCGGCGCGCTGATGGCAGGCATCTATCCGGTCGGCATGAAGATAGCCGTGGGTTGGGGGCAGGCCGATCGCGGCTTTCTGGTGGGCATGTTGGTGGCCGCCCTGACACTGGGCTCTGCGGTGCCCCATTTGTTTGCCCTGTTGGGCGGAACGGATTGGCGCCTCACCGTGGCCGGGGCATCCTTGGCGGCAGGTTTTGGCGGCCTGCTGTGCCTAGGGACCGGTCTTGGGCCTTTCCATGGCATTGCACCGAAGTTTGATCCCAGGGTGATCAGCCAGGCTTGGACCAACAGGCGCATCCGGCTGGCCTATGCGGGTTATTTCGGGCACATGTGGGAGCTTTATGCCATGTGGGCCTGGATCGCGGTGGCGAGTGCGGCGTCTTACAGTGCCACCCTGGCGCCGCAAGACGCTGATTGGCTCTCAAAGGTCACCGCCTTCGCGGCCATCAGCGCAGGCGGAATTGCGTGCGCAGCCGCCGGGTTGGTGGCGGACCGCATCGGCAAAGCTGATATTGCAATTGCAGCCATGGTGGTGAGTGGCCTTGCGGCGCTGGCCACTGCAGCAACTTTCGGGGGACCGGCCTGGCTGACATTCGTGATCGTGTTGATCTGGGGGGCAGGTGTGGTGCCCGATTCCGCTCAGTTTTCGGCCCTTGTGGCCGATGCGTCACCACCTGAGCAGGCGGGCAGCCTCATGACCTTTCAAACCGCGCTCGGATTTGCGCTCACGTTCGTAACGGTGCAGGTGACGCCGGTTTTGGCCTCGGCCCTGGGCTGGCCTGCGGTGCTGGCGCTCATGGCGCTGGGGCCTGCGTTTGGCATTGTGGCCATGATGCGCCTGCGTTCACTGCCCCCCGCCTAAGGGACGCACGAAGCGCTGCTCGCGCACTTTCTTGCCCCACTGATCGCCCCAGTATTCCTCCACCAATGCAAAGCCGCTGGCCTCGTAAAGATGGCGTGCCGCATCCAGCCCCTTGAATGTCCATAGATGCGTTTCCTTGAACGCCTGCCGGTCGCAGAAGGCCAGCGCCTCGGCCAGCATGACCCGGCCCGTGCCGGTTCCGCGCACGGCGTCTGCCACAATGAACCATCTGAGGTGAGCGACCGATCCACCCAGATCCTCTCCATCAATGGCCACCGACCCCATAAAGACCCCTTCGCGCCGGGCATGCCAGATCTGATTGACGCCCGTGCCCAGGCGCGGCGCGAACTCCGCCAAGCCCTCCGCCACCCTGGCTTCGAAGGCCACATCAAAGCCGGTTTCGCGGGCATAATATGTGCCGTGCAGACGCACAATTTCGCCGACCAGGCCGGGGGCATATCCAGCTTCTAGACGGATATCGGACTTGCGCGCAGAAGGCCCTTCACCGGACCGGCAGAGGCGCAAGGCGTTGGCATAGGCCTCCAGTGCGCCCGCCACACCATCCCGCTGACTGGTGTCCAGACACGCTAGTGCTTCAGACACCCGCAGCGTTGCATGGGCGGCGATCGCCTCCAGGGTCTGCGAACCCTTGGCGGTCAATCGCAAGCGCTTTACCCTACCATCGGATTCAGAGCGGACCTCATCGATCAAACCGCGGGCCTTCAAACCCTTCAGCAAGCGGCTGATGGTGGATTTCTGCAAAAGCAGAATGTCGGCAAGGTGCTTTGCGGTGAGCTGTTTGTCTGCGCCAATCTCGATAATGGCATGGACGGCGGAGGCGTGAAGGTCAGTTTCGGCAAGGGTTTGCCCCATAAAGCCCAGTTCGCGGACGATAAGGCGCGATCCAGAGCGCACACGCCCGACAACAGAGTTAAACGCCGGATCATATAGTTGCATAATACAACTATATGATCCGGCGCAAGGGTGTTCAAGGCCCGGAGTGTCTCACAGAACTTGTTTGAGGGCGTTTGCAATATTGTCCGGCGTCGCGTCGTGGCGGAAAACAGCCACAATCTTCCAGTCCGGGCCCATCAGATACGTGAACGACGAGTGGTCCACCGGGTAGTTGTCCGGATCCTTATCCTTGTGAAGGGCGTAGTAGACGCGGAATTTCTTGGCCACCTGTTTGATCTCATCAGCACTGCCGGTGAGGCCCACCATGTTGGGATGAAACAGGTCAACATATTGGGCCAACTGATCAGGCGTATCGCGGTCCGGATCCACGGAGATAAACACCGGCACCACCTTTTTGGCATCCTCACCAAGCTTGTCTATGCCCGCCGCTATGGTTTGAAGGCCGGTTGGGCAAACATCGGGACAAAAGCTGTAGCCAAAATAGACCAGGGCATGCTTCCCGGCAAAGGCGGCCTCTGTGACCTGTTTGCCGCCATCGGACGTGAGCTTGAACGGGCCGCCAATGCCTTTGGGCGCGATAACGGTGCCCTCGCCGGAAACGGTCTTGGGCTCTGTGAGACGTTCGGTCAGAATCCAGGCTGTGGTGCCAAACGCCATAAGCGCAATCGCCATCGCTAAACCCAGAACAACTTTGCTCATGATTGCTTGTCTCTGCCTCGCTGTTGAACCATTAAATGCTTCAGCCTCACGGGTAGTGCATAACCACGTCTACTTTTTTCGTTCCCTTGGTGAGCTGAAACTTTGCTGTGTCATATTTGGGCGGTCCGAAGAGCGGCTTGGGATAATTGGACATGCCGGCTCCTTCGGTGGGGTAACCGAACAACAAGTGTTTATCGATCTTCCCGTCATTGTTCTGGTCATGGGCTGCCGAAATGGCATACGTGCCGACGGGCATCTGCTTCACGCTGATGGACACAGAACCTTTCTTCGCCTTGGCATTCAGAGTTTTCACACCGGCTCCATCTCCCGTGCATTCGGGAAACTTGTTCGGCCTGCTGAACAGACAAACCAAAATGCGCCCGTTTGAATTCTTGATCTTTTTGATGGTGATCGTGAGATTGCCTTTGTCGGCCGCTTCAACCGGCAATGAGGCAAGCAACAAAGCTGCTGCGCCGCCAAGTACCGATACGCCCTTAAACGAACATTCTAACATGAGAGCCTCTATCAACTAATTCAGGTACCGTATTCAATACACTTCTCAGTGAGAAGTGCTCAAATACCATGGCACCTTAGTTCAAGGCACCATGACAATGCTTGTATTTCTTGCCTGAACCGCAGGGGCACATCTGGTTGCGGCCAACTTTGCCCCAGGTTGACGGGTCATTCGGATCAATCTCGGACATGTCCCGAGGTTTGGCATCCAATGTGGTTTCGAATGCCAAGCCAGCCTGCACCATGTCGTCTTCGCCCGTAAACGGATCGAGATGATGCCCCGCCATTTCCGGCAGTTCTTCATCGAGATAATCATCGGGGCTGCCGTCTGCCAGTTGAACCCGCATGAGCTGACCTGTAGTCATCTCGCGCAAGCGGACCAGCATGGACTCAAACAGCGTGAAGCCTTCGGTCTTGTATTCGTTCAGCGGGTCGCGCTGGCCATAGCCCCGCAAACCCACAACCTTGCTCAGATGCTCAAGCGTGATCAGGTGCTCGCGCCACAAATGGTCCAGCGTCTGGAGCAGAACGGCCTTTTCGATCTGAGGCGCATATTCGGCAATCTCCTGGCGACGTTTTGCATACTCTTCATCACCCGCCGTAATCACCCGCTCGCGGATCTCCTCGTCTGCGATGCCTTCTTCTTCCGCCCATTCATCGGTGGGCAAGTCCATGTCCAGGAGCTCTTGCAGCTTTTCACGCAGTCCCTTGGCGTCCCATTCCTCTGCGTAGGCTTTTGGCGGAATGTGTTCGTTTACCGCGCTTTCGATCACCTCATGGCGCATATCGGTGATCTCTTCGGCCACCTCTTCCTGGCCCATGATCTCGAGGCGCTGTTCAAAGATGACCTTGCGCTGGTCGTTCATCACATCATCGTACTTCAGAACATTCTTACGCATGTCGAAGTTGCGGGCCTCGACCTTCTGCTGCGCTTTTTCCAAAGCCTTGTTGATCCAGGGGTGCGTGATCGCCTCGCCGTCTTCCAGACCAAGTTTCTGCAGCATGCCGTCCATGCGCTCTGAACCGAAGATCCGCATCAGATCATCATCCAGCGAGAGGTAAAAGCGCGACTGGCCGGGATCGCCCTGACGGCCAGAACGGCCGCGCAGCTGGTTGTCTATCCGTCGGCTTTCGTGGCGCTCTGTTCCGATCACATACAGCCCACCGGCCTGCAAAACCTTCTCACGGGCCGCCGCGACCTCAGTCATGATGGCATCCACCTTGGCCTGATCAGGCTCATCGCCCAGTTCAAATGAAATGCGCATATCCGCGTTACCGCCGAGCTGAATGTCGGTTCCGCGGCCGGCCATGTTCGTGGCAATGGTCACCGCCCCTTCCTGGCCGGCCTGCGCAATAATCTGCGCCTCTTGCTCGTGGTAGCGGGCGTTCAGAACGTTGTGCTCGATCTTCAGGTCTTTCAACCTGTCGGATAGAAGTTCGGACTTCTCAATAGACGTGGTACCCACCAGCACCGGCTGACCGCGCTCGCGGCAGGCGCGCACTTCCTCGATGATGGCCTCAAACTTCTCATCGGCCGTCCGGTAGACCTCATCATCATCGTCAATGCGCGAAACTTCCACGTTTGTGGGGATTTCAAGGACTTCCAGCTTATAGATGTCGGCGAATTCTTCAGCCTCGGTGGCCGCCGTACCCGTCATGCCGGCCAACTTCTCGTAAAGCCGGAAATAGTTCTGAAAGGTGACCTGAGCCAAGGTCTGGTTTTCCGCTTGGATGTCCGCGCCTTCTTTGGCTTCCAGCGCCTGGTGCAGGCCTTCCGAATAGCGGCGGCCTTCCATCATCCGGCCTGTGAACTCGTCAATGATCACAACCTGGCGGTTCTTAACGATATAGTCCCGGTCACGCAGGAACAGCTTATGAGCCTTCAATGCCTGGTTGATGTGATGCACGGCGGTCACGTTCTCAACATCATAAAGGGATTCGCCTTGCAGAAGCCCAGCTTCGCGCAACAGCTCTTCGGCCCGCTCGTTGCCCTGCTCGGTGAGCGTGACGGTCTTGGCCTTCTCATCGATTTCGTAGTCTTCCTCACTCATCTGAGGGACCAGCTTATCGACGCTCAGATAGAGATCGGTCTTGTCTTCAACCGCCCCTGAAATGATCAGTGGGGTTCTGGCCTCGTCCACCAGGATGGAATCCACCTCGTCAACGATCGAGAAATAGTGACCGCGCTGAACCATCTCATCGAGCGCGTATTTCATGTTGTCGCGCAGGTAATCAAAACCCAGCTCGTTATTGGTGCCGTAGGTTACATCGCACGCATATTGGGCGCGGCGCTCATCGTCCTCCAGCCCATGAATGATGCACCCGGAAGTGAGCCCCAAAAACTCATAGACCTGTCCCATCCATTGCGCATCGCGCGAGGCCAGGTAGTCGTTCACAGTCACCACATGAACACCGCGGCCGGTGAGCGCGTTGAGATAAACCGGCAGGGTGGCCACCAAGGTTTTGCCCTCACCGGTTTTCATTTCCGCAATGGAACTGTCATGCAGCACCATGCCGCCGATAAGCTGAACATCGAAATGGCGCTGGCCCAGAGTGCGCTTGGCCGCCTCCCGCACGGTCGCAAAGGCCGGTACCAGCAATTCGTCCAAGCTGACACCATCGGCCACCTGCTGGCGGAAGGCGTCTGTGCGCGCCTTCACTTCAGCATCGCTTAAGGCCTCAATCTCGCTCTCCAGCGCGTTGATCTGCTCAACCTTGTCTCGATAGGTTTTCAGTTTTCGGTCGTTGGACGAACCGAAGATCTTTTTCGCGAGAGCGCCAAAACCAACCATTGGGGTTGTGTCCTCTTTCAGTTTTTTGCGGCGAGCAGGTGTACACGCCGGAAATGGGCTGGCAAAGGTTCTAGTTGAGCAAACACAACTGCGCAATGCCGGGGGATCAACATCCTGCGGGGAGATAAGAGCAGTGTGCGCCCGTGTCAATCTGGCGCGGCTATGGCAAAAAGCAGCGCATGGTGAGATTTGTTTGAATGTGGCTTAAAGCGCACGGCGGCCGGGTGATTACGAGGCATTGTCCATAGGGGCATTGTACTCGCCGCCATGTTGCTGCATAACGCGGCCCAAGGAACCGTTATTCGGCCCTTAAGGCCGGTACAAACAAGCGATTGTTGGACGGATGAAAGCATCATACACCACCCGCATAAAGGCACTGGCTCTGATGGCATGTGCCCTGTTGATCAGCCTTGCCGGCCCCGCCGAGGCACAAGAGGCAGATCCGGTTGTCTTGACCGTAAACGGTCAACAGATCCGGGCCTCGGAAATCGCCTTCGCCAAGGATGAAATCTTACCCCACTTGGGCGGGCTGCCGCCGAAGGCACGCTATCCCTTCATCGTGGACTATCTGATCGAACGTCATCTTTTGGCCCAGGCCGCGGTGCGCGACAAGATAAACACCACCGACGCCTACCGGAAACGTATGCGCTATTACCAGGTGAAAGCCCTGCGCGAGGCCTATTTTTCCTCTATTTTGCGCCCCAAAGTGACCGAACAGATGGTGCGCGACACCTATGAGAAAGAAAAGAGCACAAGCAAAGTGCGCAAACGCGCCCGGGCTCAGCACATCATCGTGCCAGATCAGAAGAAGGCCGACGAGATCTACGCCATGGTCAAAAAGGGCGATGACTTCGCCAAGCTGGCCAGAGAACACTCCACTGATGAAGTGGCGGCCAAGGGTGGCGATCTGGGCTATTTCTTCGCTGAAGAGATGGTGCCTGAGTTTTCTAATGTGGTGTTCAATCTGAAGAGGAACGAAGTCGGCGGTCCGGTCAAAACCAAATTCGGCTGGCACATTGTGAAGCTGGTCGATATGCAGACGGTCGGGCCCAGAAAATTCGAAGATGTGGAAGAGGGCATCCGGGCGATTCTGTTGCGCGAATTGGTCCAGAAAGAGGTTGCCGACTACAAAAAGCTCTCGAAAATCGAGTACATTGACGAAGATTTGATCAAGCTGCGCGCCGATGTGCAAAAGCGCGTCGACGAATACAACAAGAAGCGCGAAGAGGCTCTAAAGCAGCAGCAGCCGCAGCAGAAACAAAAACAACAGCAGAATTAGCCTTCCCGGGCTTGGCGGCAGAGCGCATCACCAATGGCTGGCAACGCACCCGTATCTCCGCTCGCGCCCGAGCAGTTTCCGGAGCTGCCGGAAATCGGTGGCGTTGAATTGGCCAGTATTGAAGCCGGCATCAAGTATCGCGGGCGCCCGGACGTACTGTTGTGCGTTATGGCGCCCGGCACACAGGCTGCGGGCGTTTTTACCCGCTCCCTTACCGCATCCGCCCCCGTGGAGCTGTGCCGTGAAAACCTGTCCGGCGGAACGGCCCGCGCGCTGATCGTGAATGCTGGCAATGCCAACGCGTTCACCGGCAAAGCCGGTCTTACCAGTGTAAAACGGACCGTGGCCGGCGTGGCCAAAGCGGTGGGATGTGGGCCAGATGAAGTGTTTGTTGCCTCCACCGGAGTGATTGGCGAGCCGCTGGAGGCCGGCAAAATCACCGGCATCCTGGGCGCGCTCAGTGCCGGGCTTAAGGCAGATGCCTGGCGGGATGCCGCCGGCGCGATCATGACGACGGACACCTTTGCCAAAGCCGCCACGGTGACAGCCCGGCTGGACGGCAAAACCGTCACCATCAACGGCATTGCGAAGGGCTCCGGCATGATCGCGCCAGACATGGCGACCATGCTGTCCTTTGCGTTCACCGATGCCGATTTGCCCGCGCCCGTGCTGCAGACCTTGCTGGAAACAGCCACCCAGCGCAGCTTCAACAACATCACGGTGGACAGCGACACATCAACATCCGACACACTGATGCTGTTCGCTACAGGCACCTCAGGGGCCGGGAGCGGGATTTCTGAGGCAACCGATCCCCGGCTGAAAGCCTTTGCAAAGGCTCTCAACGCCTTGATCTTGGAGCTGGCCCACCTGGTGGTTCGCGACGGAGAAGGCGCCGAAAAGTTCATCACCATCGACGTGCGAGGCGCTGAGGATGATGCAGCGGCCCGGCGCATCGGGCTGGCAATCGCCAATTCCCCGCTGGTCAAGACCGCGATCGCCGGCGAAGATGCCAATTGGGGGCGGATCGTTATGGCCGTGGGCAAAGCGGGCGAGCGGGCCGAACGCGACAAGATGAAAATCTGGATTGGCGGTGTTCGGGTGGCCATCAGAGG
Source organism: Pseudomonadota bacterium (assembly GCA_039180225.1). Classification (GTDB taxonomy): domain Bacteria; phylum Pseudomonadota; class Alphaproteobacteria; order Rhizobiales; family CAJQND01; genus JAAEUE01. Next base: position 10,598 of record JBCDDQ010000031.1, on the reverse strand, counting down.
CCAGCGCGACCCGACCTACCGTGAAGAAATGGTGACCGGCCACATGGCCTCGCGAGACATTGCCATCAAGGTGGATGTGGGGATCGGAAAGGGCAAGGCCACAGTTTGGACGTGTGACCTAACCCACCGTTATATCGACATTAACGCAGATTATCGCAGCTAATCCCCAAATTTGGATATTGCGTTCGAAAAACGAAACTAAATTCTCTTCACACTTTAAGATCGGCATAACCTTGCCTCTCAAACATTTACAAAAACCTCCCGAAAGTGGCCGATTCTAGGTGCGCGTTAACTTATTTGGTGGATGATGTCTCCTGAACGAAGCGGAAAGTCTGTGTTGCTTGTCGTGGCTTGCGCTCTCGTTGATCCAGACGGACGGGTGCTTTTGGCGCGCCGGCCTGAGGGAAAGACGATGGCGGGTCTTTGGGAATTCCCAGGCGGAAAGGTTCTGCCTGACGAGTTACCGGAGGCCGCATTGATCCGAGAGCTTAAAGAAGAGCTCGCGATCGATGTGACTGCGGCCTGCTTGGCACCTTTGACCTTCGCGAGCCACGCCTACGAGGCGTTCCACCTGTTGATGCCGCTTTATGTGTGCCGCAAGTGGGATGGACAACCGGTGGCTCAAGAGGGTCAGGAACTCAAATGGGTCCGACCGCCGCGTTTGCGAGACTATCCGATGCCGCCGGCGGACGAGCCGCTGATCGGCCATCTGATTGACCTGTTGTAGAGAGCAGCTTTGGGCGGGATACAGGAGACGGAAATGAGCGCAAAACAAACAAAAAAGCAGCATGTGCTTGCCCGTTTCTTGCGGTGCGAGAGCGGTGCAACTGCGATTGAGTATGGGCTCATTGCCGCCGGCATTTCCGTCGCTATCGCTGCCACTGTCTTGGCCCTTGGCCCCGAAATTCGTGACAATCTTTACCAGGATGTTGTCGACGCTTTCGGCGAATAGACAGCCCTCGCCGCGTTTGCCTTCACGGCTGTTCGCCATCTTTTGACAAACTGTGCTCTTTGGTGCCCAAAGCATCTGCAAGGCGCGTCTTGGCGCTTCCGGGCCTCAGCGGTTTTGGCTGGCTTTCATGGGGCGCCCATGCGGTCATCCAGACCAGCTCAATCGACACCCTTATGCGCCCGTCGGGATCTGAGAACTGCTGGTGATAGAGTTCTCCTGCCCGCAACAGCACATCGCGCCTGAGCGGTGAGCGCGGGCGGTCCACCAGGGGATTTGCCCAGCCCAAATGGCGCAAGTCCCTCAGAAAGCTCAGAAAATCATCGTACCGGACTGTGATTTTATCGCTGTCCACCACCGGAAGGGCAAAGCCGGCGCGCTGCAACAGCCCCCCTAAATCGCGAACCTCCACGAACGGAGCAACGCGTAAGGCAGCACCGGAACCGAGTTCCGCCTCGGCCTGCAGAAACACTTGCCGCAGCTCGTTCAAAGAGGCGCCGCCCAGGAGAACACCCAGAAACAACCCATCCTCCACCAGCGCGCGCCTGATCTGGATCAGGCTGCCCGGCAAATCGTTCACCAGTTGAAGTGAGAGCACGGACAGCATGCACGAGACGCTGCGCGGGGCGAGCGGCAGGAACTCTTCATCGCCCACCACACAGTCGCCGTCTTCCCGGTTCAGCAGATCCGGGTTGGAATCCATGATGATCAGGCGCCCCTCTGCCCCGGCTGCACGGAGCGCTTCGGCCAGCCCGGGCGCAGCGTTCAGGGCACATAGGCTGTCGAAGCTCCGCGTGATGGCTGCCAGGCGTTCACACAGCTCTTGAACGGCAAATTCGCTCAGAAAGTCCGGCGCGGCGGCGCCAAAGCGGCGCCTGCGCGCTTTCACAAGCGCACGATCGAAAATCAGTGGATTTGTCTCGCTCTCAGACATGCGCAACCATGGTCCAGCTGGGCTTTGGCGGTCAACCGAAATGCTTGTCACAAGGCCCCATCTGGGCGCAAGATAAGGCCCAGCGAGACGCCGGGGGGCTTTGAACGTGCACAGGAACTTTGACACATGGCGTAAGGCCGGTGGCTGGGCTTGGCAGCAGCTCACAGACATGGTGTTTCCCACCCTTTGCCCCGTTTGCAAAGAGGCCATCAGTGCCCAACGAGGGCTTTGCGCGCATTGTTGGAGCACGTTGACGTTCATTGAAACCCCCCTATGCGACCGCCTGGGCACGCCCTTCCCCTTCGATCCGGGCCCAGGCATCGTGAGCCCAGTTGCCCTGACCAAACCCCCCGCCTGGCAACGGCTAAGGGCGGCGGTCAAGTTTGATGAAACAGCCCGCACCCTGGTGCACGATCTGAAGTACCGCGATCACCTCAACAGGGCCAAACTGCTGGGCCCGCTTATGGCCCGGGCAGGCGCAGATCTCTTGGCCGAGGCTGACATAGTGGTGCCTGTCCCGCTCTACAGGTTTCGCTTGTGGCAACGGCGCTTCAATCAAGCCGCGCTGTTGGCCCAGCAGCTCGCTGGCCCGAAGGGGCCCGTGTTCCACCCTCACCTTCTGCAGCGCACCCGGGCAACCCGCGCCCAGGTGGGACTGGACTTTGCCGACCGGCGAAGGAACGTCCGCAATGCCTTTTCAGTGCCTGAAGAGCGCTTAAGCGAAGTTGCTGGGCGCAGCTGCGTGCTGGTCGACGACGTGCTGACCACTGGCGCCACGGCTGAGGCCTGTACAAAAGCCTTGCTAAAGGCGGGCGCCGGACGCGTAGACGTGATCGTCTTTGCCCTTGTCCTGACCCCCTCTGAAGGCCATATATGACGGGAACGTAACGATGCCTTTGCAACCATAATGCCGACCATAAAGATATACTCAACCAAGCTCTGCCCGTTTTGCTACGCGGCCAAGTCGCTGCTGACGAAGAAGGGTGCGGCGTATGAAGAGATTGATGTGACCTTCGATCCGGCGACGCGCGCCAAGATGAGCGAGCTGGCAGGCGGGCGCACGTCTGTGCCGCAAATTTGGATCGGCGAGCGGCATGTGGGCGGCTTTGACGATTTGAATGCCTTGGAGGCGGCGGGGGAACTCGATCCGCTCTTGGCCTAGCCCGACCCATGACCACCCCGCAAAACCCCTTCCGCGCCGGTCTGGTGCAACATTGCGCAACCCGCGATGTGACGCAAAATGTGGAAGAGCTCTCAGAGCTCATCCGCGCATGCGCCAAAGAGGGGGCTCAGTTTGTCTCCACGCCGGAAATGAGCCATCTGCTGGAGACCTCCGCTGAAGAGATCTACCGCAAAACGGCGCCGGAGACGGAAGACCTGGGCGTGCGCCACTTCGCCGGTTTGGCGCGCGAACTTGGGCTTTGGCTCAACATTGGCTCGCTGGCCATCCAGCCGGAGCCCGGCACTTTGTGCAACCGGTCGTTTCTCTTCACGCCAGAGGGCGAACTGGCGGCACGCTATGACAAGATCCACATGTTCGATGTGGAGCTGGGCGGCGGTGAGAGCTACCGGGAATCCAAGCGCTATACGGCCGGGCGCCACGCGGTTCTTGCGCCCCTGCCCTGGGGCATCCTGGGCATGACGATATGCTACGATATGCGGTTCCCCGGCCTCTACCGCCAACTGGCCCAGGCCGGCGCGGATGTCCTTACCGTTCCGTCCGCCTTCACCGTCCCCACGGGTAAGGCTCACTGGCATGCGTTGTTGCGCGCCCGGGCCATTGAAACGGGCTGCTTTGTGCTGGCTGCGGCCCAAGTGGGCGAGCATGAATGCGGACGGAGAACCTATGGTCACAGTTTGATTATTTCGCCCTGGGGTGAGATACTTTCCGAGGCGAGTGGCGGGACTGGGGTGATTGTTGCGCAGATCGACCGCAAAGAGGTGGAGGCTGCGCGCGCCAAAATCCCCTCACTGACGTTGGACCAATCCTACGAGCTCTTGCCAAGCAAGACGGAGTTAAAGGCTGTCTCATGATCCGTTATGATCTGGAATGCGATAAGGGGCACTCGTTTGACGGTTGGTTCAGCAACAGCGCCTCCTATGACAAGCAGGCGGCAGCGGGTATTGTGGAGTGTCCGATCTGCGGCTCCACCACCGTCCATAAGGCCCTTATGGCCCCTGGCATTCCCGCCAAATCCAACTCCAAATCCGATGCCCAGAAGGTGATGCAGAACGCGCCCAATACCACGGCAGCCGAGCTCACTGACATGATCCGCAAACTCAGAACCCATGTGGAGGAAAACTCCGAATATGTGGGTCCGCGCTTTGCGGAGGAAGCCCGCAAGATCCATTACGAAGAAGCCGAAGCCCGGGGCATTTACGGCGAAGCCTCCGTCAAGGACGCTCAAGAGCTCAGCGAAGAGGGCATTGAGGTGCAGCCTCTCCCGCTTCTGCCGGAAGAGCATAACTGACGTCCTGCCAGCTAGATCCCAAAACGGCCCACATGGGGCTGACCCGTAATCAGGGTGATCAGGTGGGCGGCGGCGAAAATCACAATCACCAGACAGATGAAGAGCACCGGTGTGGTGGGAACCAGACGGGGCTTCAGAGGGTCGATCGGCCGCTTTTCCGCCCACAAGGCCCACCCCGCCCCGCCAAACCCGGCCAGCGCGGCAAAAATGGTGATTGCCAGTTCCATTGACGAAAAATCAGTCCAAAGCTTCACATCTCGATTACCGATACCCTATATAGTGCACCGAGAGGCGCTTTGAACGGTTGACTTCCCAGGAAAGCGCCCCTATTTTCCGCCGTCAAATTCCAGATCGCCCGGCCTAGGTTGGGCCGCTAACAGGTGACATCATGAAAGTCCGCAATTCGCTCAAGTCGCTGGCCAAGCGGCATCGCGACAATCGCGTCGTGCGCCGGAAGGGCCGCCTCTACGTGATCAACAAAACCCAGCGCCGCTTTAAGGCCCGCCAGGGTTAATGCCAGTGCGCCTCCGATCGGGGGCTCGCTTACACGATTTTTTGAGCCGCTCCATACCGGGCGGCTCCGTCTTTTCGTGCAAATGTGTATGGACGATGCGCCCCGTTGCGGCGTACCATAGGGCATGCGATTTGGCTTAACTGCAGCTGCCTGTCTGGCGGGACTGATCGCCCAGCCGGCCCTGGCGCAGGAAAAGGTGACCGAGGAGACGGTCGCCAAACCCGCCCTCACGCTTGAAGAGCGCAAGGATATTGACGCGCGCCTTCTGGACAATCTCTTGGCCCGCCTCAACGCGGCCACCAGCGAGCGGCAGGCCAAGGCCATTGAAGCCACCGTGCTGCAACTGTGGTTGCGCAATTACAGCGCGTCTGTGGAAGTGCTGATGAAACAGGCCATCAGCGCCATCAACGATGAGGCGCATGCTTCGGCCTTAACGCTTCTGGACACGGTGATTGAGATTTCTCCCGATTATGCAGAGGCCTGGAACAAGCGCGCTACGGTGCACTTCTTCACGCAGGACTATGAGCGCTCTCTGGCTGATATCGACCGGGTACTAGAGCTGGAGCCCCGGCACTTTGGCGCCCTGGCCGGGCGTGCCCTGGTGCACCGTGCCATGGGAGACAAGCAGAAAGCCCTCCAATCGTTCCGTCAAGCCCTGGAGATTCATCCCTATCTGGACGGGGCAAAATCGGCCGTGAAAGCCTTGAAAAAGGAAGTGGAAGGCGAGCGTATCTAGCACGCCCCCTCCCGCGCCCTTGCGAACGCGAGGGCCCATAGCCGGAACTGTCCCCTTGGCTCAGAAGGTCCTCGCTTTCGCAAGGACGCGGAACGTTCAATCCGTCTTCATGCTCGCGCAGAACGCAAAGTCACTCATCAAGGCCAAATAGAGCTAGTTTCCTATTCAAAACAGATCCTTACGCGAAATTGGGTTCGTTTTGCAGAATCTCCGCCTGGCGCAGAAAGCCAAGTCACCCATCAGGGCCAAATAGCGCCAGTTTCCTATTCAAAACAGATTCTTACGCGAAATTGGGTTCGTTCGGATACACCACCTTTTGGTGGCAAAAAACAGCTAAAAAGTGGCACTCAGGCCTTACGCTTGTTCACTGGCAGCTCGACCGTAATGACCAGCCTCTCCCCCTCCAGCGCAGCGGTCACATTGCCCTGGTTGGAAAGACAGAGCTGCTTGACGATGGACAGACCCAGACCGTTTGCATGCTCGTCATGGGCGCGGGTGCGGCTGTCTGAACCGCGGTAAAACCGGTCAAACAGGAAGGGCAAAGCGTCCGCGCTCACATCCGGCGCGGCGTTGCTGAACGCCACCTCCACAAACCCTGCACGCTTGGTCTTCGCCGCCTTGATGCGGCACGGACCGGTATCAGACGCATACCGGAGCATGTTGGAGAGCAGATTATCCACGATCTGCTTCAGCACGTTGGGGGAGACGGCAAGGCGCCTGGCTTTAACCGCCGCCGCGATCTCAAGGTCAAGCTTCAGACCGCGATGCTTAAGCCGCGCCTCCCAGCCGCTTTGGGCATCTTTCAGCACCTCCTCCACCGTGAGGAGCGCATCCGTCTCCTCGTTCCCGGCCTCAAGCTGCATGGCTTCGATGGTGTGGGTCAAAGATGAAAGCTGGCGGAGCTCGCCCGCCATGAGCTTGAAATAACGCTCATCGGCCTTGAAGACCCCATCTTCCAACCCTTCGGTATATCCGCGCAGGCTGGTGATCGGCGTGCGCAGTTCGTGGCTCAAGTCGGCCATATACTGGGCACGGCGGCGTTCCTCCTGCTCCAATGTGGAGGCCAAGGAGTTGAAGTTCTCCGCCAGTTGGCCCACCTCCCCCTTGGCGATGGGAGAGCGCACACCATAATCCCCATGGCGCAACCGCTCCGTGGCTCTGGCCAAGGTGCGTAAGGGGCGCAGGATCAAAAAAGCCAGGCCCACCGTCGCCAAGATGGCCACAGCGAGCCCCACAATCACGCTGGTCCAGAGCTGACGCTCCACATCATCCACATACATGGCATGCAGGCTGCCCGGTTGGATGTTGAAGGTGGACATCAACCGGTCTGAATAAACGGCACTCTGCTGCATGAACACCAGATACCAGGCCGCCGCCAGAGCCAGGATGATGGCCACGTTGGCCGCAACGATCTGGAGCGTGAGCCAGGGCCAGTTGCGCAGACGGTTCAGCACGCTCATCTCACGAGCGCTCGCCTGGTTTTGGGGCAAACTTGTAACCAAAGCCGCGGACGGTCTGTATCATCTCTCCCACATCCTCCCCCAGCTTGGCGCGCAGGTGGTGCACATGCACATCAATGGCCTTGGGGCTCACCGCATGCTCATTGCCATAAAGGCTGGCAATCAGGGAGCTGCGCTCAAACACCCGGTCCGGGCGCCCCAGCAACTGGCGCAAAATTTTGTACTCGTGCGGCGTCAGCTCAACCGCTTCACCCCTCACCCGGCAGGTGGGCTGAGCCCCGTCCAGCGCGATGGGCCCGAACTCAAGCGTTTGCTCCGGATCGCTCTGACGCGCCGGACCGCGCCGCAAGATGGCCTCAATGCGCACAAGCAGCTCGCGCGGCGAAAACGGCTTCACCATGTAATCATCCGCGCCGACGCCAAATCCGCGCAGAATATCGGTTTCGTTCCCAAGGGCTGAGAGAAAAAGGATCGGCGTCACACTGCCCGCATCGCGCATGGCCGCCGCAATTTCGGTTCCCGACGTGTTGGGCAGCATCACATCCAGGATGCAAATGTCGAACGCACCCTTCAGGGCCTGGCTGAGGCCCGCCTCGCCATCGCTCGCCGTGACAACCTGGTGGCCCGCACTTTCCAAGTATGCGCTGAGCAGGTTGAGGATGTTCTCGTCATCTTCAACCACGAGTATCGATGTGGACGATGTGATGTCTTTCAGCCCCAAAGCGCGTGTCTCCCGAAAGGGGAGACAACCCTACTGCAGGTCGGCAAAAACCTCCAGACGGCTCGCCGGAGGCGCCGCCCCGTTCGGGAGACCGGGGCGGCGCTGAACCCGTGCAAGCGTTTACTGCTTGAGAAGATCTTCTCTGGAGGTGGCGAAGATCGTCTTCCAGTTGGCTTCCCCTTTGCGGATCACCGTTTCGGTGTTCCCCAAGAAGAGCTTGTTGTGGGCCGCATCGCTGCTGTTGAGATAGAGCTGACCGTCAACAATGGCCCAAAGTTCCGGTTTGGTGGGCACCTTCTTGCCTTTGCTGGCGCCCGCAGAGCACCACCCGCCATAGGCCGGGGCGTATTTAGCAGGATCAGCCTGGAACTTGGCTTGGTTTTCAGCAGAAGCAAAGTGCCAGGTGGCGCCTTGGTAGGTGGCCTTGAAGTCTGCGGAGCCTTTTGTCGGCTTGCCCACGGTGTGGTAGGCGACAACGTCGTAGCCGCCGACGACGGCGTCATCAGCCACGTAGTGCTCATCGACCGCCAGAGCGCTGGTGACCGGCAGGGCAAAGACTGCAGCTGACAAGAGGGCAATCTTGGCAAACTTGTTCATGGGGGGTTCCTTTAAGATGATTGAGATGTGTCCGCGTTAACCCCGGCCTCTGCGCGTCGCACGAGCCGGATGAGCCTTGTGATAAGGGTCGGAAATTTTGCCGTGGTTTGGCTTAGGTTAAGTTTTGGTTAGGACGCGTCGGCGCCCCGAACAACATGGCGGCATAGCGACATGGGCGCGATCAGCGCGGCCGGGTGGCGTGTGCGATGCGGAGCATATTGGTGGCGCCGGGGGTGCCAAGCGGCAAGCCCGCCATGATGGCGATGCGCTCGTTGGCGGCGGCAAAACCTTCCTCAATGGAAATGCGCGCCGCGCGGTCCACCATATCGTCCTGGTCGCGGGCATCTGCGGTCAGCACGCAGTGAACGCCCCACACGAGCGCCAGACGGCGCCCCGTGGCAGGAATGGGGGTGAGCGCAATGATCGGCGTCTCCGGGCGCTCACGGGCCGCTCTCAGGCCTGTGGAGCCGGTTGAGGTGTAGCAGACAATCGCCGCCAGATTGAGCGTCTCAGCCGCTGAGCGGGCCGCGGCGGAGATGGCATCGGCCGTGGTGGGTTCGGGCTGTGGGCGCTGGGCGTGGATGATCTGGGTGTAGAGCGGATCCTGCTCCACCTCCCGGGCGATCTTGTCCATCATGGCCACAGCACGGTCGGGATAGGTGCCCATGGCCGATTCCGCTGAAAGCATGATGGCATCGGCCCCCTCGAACACGGCAGTGGAGACATCAGACACCTCAGCGCGCGTGGGCACCGGCGCCTCGATCATGGATTCCAGCATTTGGGTGGCCACCACCACCGGCGTGCCGGTGCGCCGCGCGGCCCGGGTCAGGCGCTTCTGCAGGCCCGGCACCTGTTCAATGGGCAGCTCTACCCCAAGATCGCCGCGGGCCACCATAATGCCGTCGGACTGCTCGATGATCTCATCTAAGTTCTTCAGCGCAGCCGGCTTTTCGATCTTGGACATGATGGCCGCCTTGCCGGCAGTGATCTTGCGGCACTCGGCGATGTCGTCGGGCCTTTGCACGAAGGAGAGCGCGATCCAGTCCACATCCAGGTTCAGCGCGTACTCCAGATCGGACCGGTCCTTCGGGGTCAGCGGGGTGACCGGCAAGATGGTATCCGGCAGGCTGACACCCTTGCGGTCGGACAGCTCGCCGCCATGCACCACTTTGGTCTTGATTTTTGTTTTGCTGGCCGAGGTGACCAGCAGCTCCTGGCGGCCATCGTTGAGCAGCAGCCGGTCGCCATCGCTCACCCCCTCAAAGATCTCCGGATGGGGCAGGAAGACGCGGTTTTTGTCTCCGGGCTTGTCCTTGGTGTCCAGGCTGAAGGCATCGCCATGCCTAAGCTCAATACGCTCATCCTTGAAGGTGCCGATGCGGAACTTCGGTCCTTGCAGATCCACCAAAATGGAGATCGGGCGGCCCACACTCTGTTCCACGTCGCGGATAACCCCATGGAGCCGTTTCAGCTCGCCCTGCGGGGTGTGAGACATGTTAATGCGGAACACATCGGCGCCGGCTTCGAACAATGAGGTGATGGTCTCAGAGGTGTTCGAGGCCGGGCCAAGCGTGGCTACCACTTTGACCCTGCGCTCCCGCTTCACGTCAGGCTAGCTCCCGCCCTGGGCGTTGGAGGACCCGGATAGAGACACGGTCCAGTCAGGCTCTTCCTTGGTGTCCACCTCGAAGAAGCCGGTTTGCTGGAAACCGCGCGCCGCGCATTCCTTGATGCCACGGATGGTGAACAGCTTGTCGCGCGTGCACAGCTTGGCCGTGCCGCCCCAGGTGCCGCCTTTGTCATAGTCAATGGCGTAAATGTAGTAGTAGCGTGCCGTCAGGCCGCCCTTCAGCAGGGTTTCGCAGGAATGCGGGCCCACGTTCCACCAGCCTTCGCTGGCCCAGCCTTTCAGGTCGCGATAGCCCACGGCCACGCCCACCCGACTGTCGGTATTGTTGCACAGTTTCAAGTCAGCCGAGGCAGGCGTGCTGACCAGCGCCGCCCCCGAAAGAAGGGTGGCCGCCAAGAGAAGCTTCACTGAAGACCTAATCGCCATTCTGGCCGACGTCCCACTCTACAATCGGGTTAGATAACCCGATTCGCCCCGAACCAATCCACCTTAACATTGGTTCGCGCAAGATTCACAGCACATTTGACCCCTGTATCGCAAATCTGACAATAAAATCAAGCCAGCATCGCGATTTAACATTTCTATG
>JBCDDQ010000030.1:0-23901 GCA_039180225.1 Pseudomonadota bacterium | reverse complement strand
TGGTGTTATCGGTACTGCCGCGTTGAAGTCTCCTCAAGGGGATTCTATGATATCTGTAGTATTGGTGGATATTTAAGGCCGAAATGTAATCAATTTGAAGAAATTAACGTGCGTGTTGTTTTCTTCAGCATCATTAAAAGCATTTCTGGGCTGGTAGAGCCCAAAATAGATAGTTTCTGCTCATTTGTCATCGTCATGCGACTAAATTCTAAATTTTACTTTTTGACAAGATCTCCTTTTCCTGAGCATCTGCAGTTGTTATCTGATTATATGGCTAAGCACCCTGCAGTCATTCCGAATGAAAAACAAGAAGCGGCTGAACGCCTTTGTTTTTAAAGGCGGAACCACACAGAACCGGAACGAACTCAGAAGCGATCGTGCCCTTGCGGACCAGCTCACGGATCTTGTCTTCGTTGGGTTCTTCGCCCTCGAAGTACGCTTCCATGGCCTCTTCGTCGAGCTCCAGAATCGTCTCGATCATGGCTTCGCGGTATTCCGCGGCCTTATCAGCCAGATCGGCCGGGATATCGGTATATTCGAACTCAGCGCCCAGGCTCTCGTCTTTCCAGACGATGGCTTGCATGCGCACCAGGTCAACAACACCGGCGAACTCGTTTTCAGCACCGATCGGCAGCTGCATCACGAGGGGCTTTGCACCCAGGCGGCTTTTGACCATTTCAACGGAGTTGAAGAAGTCGGCGCCCACCTTGTCCATTTTGTTGACAAAGATCATGCGCGGCACACGGTATTTGTCGCCCTGGCGCCAAACCGTCTCGGTCTGCGGCTCCACACCGGCGTTGGCATCCAGCAGCGCGATGGCGCCGTCAAGCACGCGCAAGGACCGCTCAACCTCAATGGTGAAGTCCACGTGGCCGGGGGTGTCGATGATGTTCAGGCGCTTGTCGTTCCAGAAACAGGTGGTGGCAGCGGACGTGATCGTGATGCCGCGCTCTTGCTCCTGCTCCATCCAGTCCATGGTGGCGGCGCCGTCGTGCACTTCGCCGATCTTGTGGCTCTTACCTGTGTAATACAGAACGCGCTCGGTTGCCGTGGTCTTCCCGGCGTCGATATGCGCCATGATACCGAAGTTGCGATAGTCTTCGATTTTGTGAGTGCGGGCCATTTCAAATGTCTCCAGATCTGGCTACCAGCGGTAGTGCGAGAAGGCCCGGTTGGCTTCGGCCATCCGGTGCGTGTCTTCGCGCTTCTTAACCGCGGTGCCGCGATTGTTTGCTGCGTCCAACAATTCCCCACTCAAGCGATCGACCATTGTGTTCTCATTACGCCCGCGCGCTGCTGCGATGATCCAGCGAATGGCAAGGGCCTGGCGCCGGTCGGGGCGCACCTCAACCGGCACCTGATAGGTCGCACCACCAACACGGCGCGACCGCACTTCAACGGCCGGTGAAACATTTTCCAGAGCCTGGTGGAACAAAGCCACCGGCTCAGCTTTTGCTTTGGCTTCAACCTGATCCAGGGCGCCATAGACAATGTGTTCTGCAACCGATTTCTTTCCGTCGATCATGAGGTTGTTCATGAACTTGGACAGAACGAGATCTCCGAACTTGGGGTCCGGGTTGATAACGCGTTTTTCTGCGCGGTGCCGACGAGACATATCGAATTCCAGTCTTTCGCTCTTTTCGTCTTTTCAAAAACAAACCCGGAAAACTCATCTTTGTTTTCCGGGGTCTGTCCCCAATCCTGCTGGGGTCTACTTGGGCCTCTTGGCGCCGTATTTGGACCGGCGTTGGCGGCGGGCGGATACGCCTTGGGTATCAAGCACGCCACGAATAATGTGGTAGCGCACGCCGGGAAGGTCCTTCACGCGCCCGCCGCGGATCATCACCACGGAGTGCTCTTGAAGGTTATGGCCCTCGCCGGGGATGTACGACGTCACCTCAAAGCCGTTCGTCAAACGCACGCGCGCAACTTTACGCAGCGCGGAGTTCGGCTTCTTCGGTGTGGTGGTGTAGACACGAGTGCACACCCCACGCTTCTGCGGGCAGGCCTCCATGGCCGGAACTTTGTTGCGTTTCACAAGCGGTTTGCGCGGCTTGCGGATCAGTTGGTTGATAGTGGGCATATACGCCTCTTAACCTTTAAATCGTTTGCGCCGGCCCCTGAGCCGGCAGTCCCAATTGCGTTCGCGCCGTGCGCTCCTGCACAACGCATAGGCAAACGCACCCCTCATGGTAACTCACCATTGGAGTGCTCTTTGCGTGCTTCAGAGGACAACGAATCCCGAAGGGTTTCGCAGTCATGTCTTTGTCTTGTTCGATTGCTTTCAAACAGCGTATAGACGATCGCCCGCCCACGGCCTGCTACCGAAAGACGGGCGTCATATACGTTTGTGCGCCCCAGCCGTCAACCCCAAACCGACCTGTTTTTTGAGAATTTTTGGCGAATTTTGCCGGTTCATCTGCCTTGTTTCTGCCTATCTTTGGCAAACTGCTGCACCGCAACACCGGCGATCTCAAGAATCAGCTTGCGCTTAACGGCTGCAGCGAAGCTCTTCATATCGCCGGCAGTGATCACGAAAGCGCCCGGCCCGCCCACAATTTCGCGCTGAAAGGCCTCTTCAAGATTGTAGGACACCGGCCGTCCGCCGCAGTCCAGATCACGGCAGAGAATGGCAAGGCCGTTGATGGTGATTCCCTTAGCGGTGATCACCTCCCTGACGGTGGCAATGGGCGGGCCGTTCCAGTTGTTGGCGCTGTCGGCACTCAGATCAATAACCCGGCGCAAGCCCTTATACGCATTACTTTCCAGCAGTTCCATGCCCTTGGACAGCGCTGAGCCGATGGCGTTGCTGCCAAAGGCCAGGCGCGGCGTGGACCGCAGAACCTGGGCGATCTTGGCGGCATCGTCTGGCCCGGACACCACCGTCCACGGCACCACCACCTGCTGGGAACTCGCATCACCCCACTCCACGTAGGTGAGCGCGATCTTGCCGTGCAGGCCGCCGGTAATGGCACCGAGCACTTCGGGGTCCGTGATGGCGGCAGCATAGCCCTCGCGCTGGAACCTGATCTCCGCAGTGTCGATGGACCCGGTCGCATCGGCCAGGAGCACCAGTTCAAGATCCACCACCTCCTCAGCTGCCACAGGGCGCGGCACGCCAATAACGGTGGCAACAAGCATCCAAATCGAAACCGTCCAGGCCAGGCACCGCATGTGAAGGCACTCCTTTCCTTTTAAACGTTTCTAACGCCCACCACCGCTTCCACTGCCGCAGCGACGGCAAACAGGCGCGCATCATGTCCCGCAGGCATCATCACCATCAGCCCCACAGGCGCCCCATCCGGCTCACCGATCGGCACGGAGATGGCGCAGGTGTGCAGGAAGTTGCCGACAAACGTGTTGCGCAGGCATTTCAGGTTCATCGGCCCGTAATTGTCTTCATCATCCACCTCAGAGATCCTGAACGGCGCCGTGGGGCATGTGGGCATCACCCAGGCATCCACCGCAGCCATGGTCTGATGGGCCTCGGCAATCATCTTTGCGCGTCGATGATGTATCTCGATAATCTCCTGAGCGGTGATGATGCTGCCTGAGTTGACCCGGGTGCGCACGCGCTGGTCATATTCATCGCCATTGGTGGCCATGCGCGCATGGTGCACCGAATAGGCTTCTGCGGCAGCGATCCCGCCTTTGGCGTTGATTTCCGGAAGCTGGGAAATAGGCTGAAACGCTGCGTCCACCACCGACGCGCCGGCCGACGAAAGCGCGCTAAGAGCGTTCTCCATGGCGGACCCCACATGGTCGTCCAAATCATCGCACACCATGGTCTTAAGCGCCCCGAACCGCAGCGCCGATACGGGCACATCCGCAACCTGGCCATCCCAGTCTTCCGCCATCAGCGCGTCAGCGGCGGCGCAACAGCGCACAGTGGGGGCGAAAGGGCCGGGGGCGTCAAGCGTTTCTGAAAGCGGGAACACGCCGTTTTTCGGGACCCGGCCGGTGGACGGTTTGTAACCCACCACCCGGTTGAACGCGGCCGGGATCCGGCAGGACCCGCCGGTGTCCGTCCCGATGCCCAGGGCCGACATGCCGTCGGCCACGGAGACCGCTGCACCCGATGAGGACCCGCCGGGAATGCGGCCCGCCTCCCGGTCCCAGACAGACTTTGGTGTTCCGTAGTGCGGATTAAGCCCCACGCCCGAATAGGCAAATTCGGTCATGTTGGTGCGCCCCATGCGCACAAAGCCGGCGGACTTCAAGCGCGCGATGCAGAGGGCATCGCGGCTGGCCGGCGGCTCATTGGCCAACACCTTTGAGCCGGCCGTGGTCACCTCGCCGGCTTCATCAAAAAGGTCCTTGGAGGAGAACGGGATGCCGGCCCAGGGCGACGGCGCCTTGCCCCGCTGGCGAAGGCCATCCATGAGGTCCGCCGTGGCCAGAGCCCCCTCGCGGTCCACCAGCAGAAAGACCCGCCCGCCCTCGCCCGCTGGATCCTCAATCGCACCCAGAGCCTCTTCCACCAACGCGCGTGACGTGGTTTTGCCCGCCTCCAGCTCCAAGGCCAATTCGTTCAGTGTTTTCATACGTCTTAGATCTCTTTTTTGATTCAAGTTGAGAGCGCATCGAGCGCTCTGTACCACGTAAAAAGTGCACCGGCATAAAGGGCGCGCGCGCCGTGGAACGGGATAGTCGTGATGGGCGTGACCGGCAAGGGCAGATGGCGCTCATCGCCCGTGGCCGCATACTTCCCCATCGCTCCTCCAAGCGCCGTGGCGAGCGCTACGCCGCGGCCTGTGTAGCCCAGCGCCATCAAAAGCCCCGGCTCCGGTTCATGCACATGGGGCAGATAATCGGGTGTTACGGCCAGGCGGCCGGACCAGCGGTGTGAAATCTGCACGTCTGCCAGCATGGGATAAGCCTGGCGCAGAGCCTTTTCGATGTGCCCGAAATCACCCGGTCCCTTCGGCTCGCGCAGGAGCCCGCGTCCGCCCAGAAGCATGCGACCGCCGGCATCCTTGCGGCCATAAAGCAGGAAGCGGCGGCTGTCGGAAAAGCACTGCCCTTGCGGCAGAATGGTTTTCTGCAGGTTGTCCGACAGGGGTTCGGTGGCAACGATAAAACTCGACACCGGCATAATGGAGCGGGCCAGCCGGTCGTTGAGGCCGGGGCAGTGAAAACCCGTATAGGCATTGGTGGCGAGCAGCACCTTCCCGGCCTGAACCTGCCCGCCCCGCGTGGCGACCTGCCAGCCATCGCCGGCCCGCTTGACCTCCGCGACGGCACTGGTCCCGCTCACCCTCACCCCCTCCTGAAGGGCCGCGCGGCACAGGCCCCGGGCGTAGCCGAAGGGCTGAACCGTGCCGCCCCGGTGATCCAGGATGGCGCCGTGCCAGGTGTCCGTGCCCAGCTGAGCGGCCGCCTCCGGCGCCTCCAGCCATTCGGCTGCGTGACCTCGCTCCACGAGCTGGCGCAAATTTTCTTTCAGACCGTCTTCTGCGCTTTTGGTGTGGGCCGGACGCAACCAGCCTGCGCGCGTGGCCTCGCATTTAATGGCGTAGCGCTCGATCAATTCAAACACCAGGTCGGGCCCGCCTTCGGCAAAGGCCACGAAAGCCTCGCCAAGCTCCTTGCCCATGAGGCCGCAGATCTCCTCGGGCAGCAGCTTCAGCCCCGGCAGCACCTCCCCGCCGTTGCGGCCCGATGCGCCCCAGCCCGGTTCGCTGGCCTCCAGCACAATCACCGAGGCCCCTTCGCGGGCCGCATGGAGCGCAGCGGAAAGCCCGGTGAACCCTGCCCCCACAACCGCCAGATCGCACGATGCATCCCCCTCCAGAGGCGGCGCAGGCGGTGCCTCTTCCACCGTGTCCGCCCAGAGCGAGGGCGGCAGGCTCTTAGGGTCAATCATTGAGGCAAGCTGATTGGGCATCTCTGAGACGTTTCCAAAAGGGTCCGGCTGGCCATAAGATCACAGTCTTTCAAGATTGACCATCCAAGGATGTAAGAAGCACGATGACGGCTGAAACCCTGCGCGCCAGAGCCTGATCGTAGAGGCGCCCTGGGCCCATAGCCGCCCTAGGGCGCGCTGAGCAGAGGACCGGCCAGCACTTGTTGTGCAAGCGCTTCGGCGAGCAGTCTCTGGCCCTTTGGCGTCAGATGGCTGTCAAAGCGCGAGCGGTGCAGGTCTTTCTCGCCTGCCTCGTAAGCCTCAAACAGCCGCTGATAGCCATCCAGAACGGGAATGCCGTTCTGGATGGCAAAGCTCTCCATCATGCGGTTGATGCGCGTGAACTCAAGCGCCAGGCCGTCAAATTGGGCAACCCATTGAGCAACATATTCCGGAGCAAGCTGGTCCATGGAAGGTACGACAGTGACAGCGAAGCGTGCACCGGTCGCCTCCACGCTCTTTTGCATCCCCAAAATTAAAGCACGGGTGACCGCCCACCCCTCATGCCACAGGGCGTCGTACTCCTCAGCACTGCGACCATTTGGAGAATGCGCCGCAGAAAACTTCGAAAGATAAGGCATGCCCAATGCGATGTTCGGGTCCGGCACCTTATTGCGGCCTATTGACCGCCAGAACACACGGCCGCGCACGTAGAGCGCTGTGCTCAGATACCACGGGCGCTCGGCCTTCAGATTTGCCAGCCGGGCGCGGTGCCGCCGGAAGTAACGCTCCGGGGCCGAATAGTCGAACTCCAGTGCACCGTTCGCGTTCAAGCGGGCCACGGGCCGCTTGGGGCCTGCGGTCATGAACCGGCGCAGACCGGCCGTGTTGTAGTGAATGTCGTTCTCGCTGTTGAACGCCAGGATCACCAGGTCGGCGTCGAGCTCTCCAATAAGGTCGCGGGTTCTCAGAAACTGCTGAACCGTGTTGTAAGCGGGCCCGCCGGCGTTCACGACCTCATAGTGGTCCTTCCCGCTCTGAGCGCGCAAGGCCCGCTGCAGCTGGACGGGCAGCGTGTCGTCGTCAGACAGTCCGCTGCCGAACACATGGCCGTCCCCAATGACGGCGATGCGCAGCTTGCCTTGCTTTGGGCCCAACTCCCGCCCGCGCATGCCGAGCGAATTGACCGTGATCGGAACCACATACGCGATACGTTCCTGAGCCGTGCGGATACCGGGGTTGGGGATGAAGGCGAGTTTTGGATCAGGCTTGTAAAGATGAGGCCCGCCCACAAATGGCGTGAGCGACCCGTAGTAGTTCAGCCGCAACCCCGCCTCAATAAGGCCCAGCGTAACCACACCGGCGACCGTCATGGTCACAAGATTGAGCGCAATTAACTTAAGCAGTCGCATACAAACCGATTCACGCTACGAAACTCAACTCTTCATGGCCTCTTTCACAGCCCCGGCCAACTGCTTGAGGGAAAACGGCTTGGGCAGGAACGAGAACTTTTCGTTCTCCGCCAGGTTCTTTGCAAAGGCGTCTTCTGCATATCCGGAAATGAAGATCACATTTGAGGTCATTTCCCGCTTGCGCAATTCTTTCAGCAGCGAGGGCCCGTCCATCTCCGGCATCACCACATCGGAGATCACAAGATCGATCGTGTCCCCGCCATGCTTGTCGATGACCTCCAGCGCCGACACACCGCTATCGGCTTCCAGCACATTGTAGCCCCGCGAGGTCAGGGCCCGCGACGCGAACGCCCGGACCGCATCTTCATCTTCCACCAGAAGCACCGTGCCCTCTCCGGTCAGGTCGGCGGGCTTGACCTCTTTGCGCTCGGTTTCTTTCTCGTGCGCCTCATCTTCAGCCGTCATGTGGTGGCGCGGCAGATAGATCCGGAACGTGGTGCCCTTGCCCACCTCACTGTCACAGAAGATGAAGCCGCCGGTTTGCTTGACGATGCCATAGACCGTGGCCAGGCCAAGCCCGGTGCCCTTGCCCACCTCCTTGGTGGAAAAGAACGGCTCGTAGATTTTCTCCAGCACCTCTTTTTCCATGCCGGTGCCGGTGTCCGACACCTCACACAGAACATATTCGCCCGCCGGCATCAGCGAGGGATCCACCTTTGCCGCCTCCGCCTCGGCCAGATTGGACGTGCGGATGGTGAGCCGGCCTCCGCCCGGCATGGCATCGCGGGCATTCACTGCCAGGTTCATGATCACCTGCTCAAACTGGTTCACATCAACCTTCACCAGGCCCAGATCGCGCCCATGGGTGATCTCCAGCTCCACCTTCTCGCCCAGGAGCCGGTTCAGGAGATTGCCCAGATCGCTCAGCGTGTCGGTGAGCGAGAGGACTTCAGGCCGCAGGGTCTGGCGGCGCGAGAAAGCCAGCAGCTGGCGCACCAGATTGGCCGCCCGATTGGCGTTCTGCTTGATGTTCATAATGTCCTGGAAGGACGGATCGGTGGGCCTGTGTTTGGCCAGCAGAAGATCGGAAAAGCCGATAATGGCGGTGAGCATATTATTGAAATCGTGCGCCACGCCGCCGGCCAGTTGGCCGACCGCCTGCATTTTCTGGGACTGGGCAAACTGCAGCTCCAGCGTCTTGTGCTCGGTGGTGTCCACCGCATAAACGATCACGCTGGCCGGATCATCGCCCGCCTCGTCCATGCGGCTGAAGAAGATCTGGCCGGAACGGCCCTCCTCGCCCTCCGCGCTGCCGAACTTCACATCCTGGGGCGGCACCCGTTTGCCGCCGCGCGCCGCCGCAATGGCCTCTTTCACGGCGGCCCGGTTGGGCGCGTCCACCAGCGAGACAATATTGGCATCAGAGGCAATGGGCCCCACCGTGCTGGCGAGCGCCGTGTTGGAGCTTTGGATCCGCCCGGTCTCGTCCACTTCGGCAATACCGATGGGTGCATTGGAGAAGAAACGCCTGAGTTTCAGCTCCGCCAGCCCGGAGCTCTTCAGATCACGCCCGCCGATATGTTGCTTCAACACCAGAGAGCGGGACGGTCCAGCCTCACCGTTCTCATCAAAACTCACCGCATGGAGCACCCGCACCGGAATGGAGGTGCCGTCCTGCGCGACGATGTCCATATCAAACAGATCGGAGAAGGTCTCGCCTGCCTCGGCACTGACCCCCTTGAGGAGCTTGGCGCTTTCGGCCGGCGTGAACTGGCTGACCTCAACAGAACCGTTCGCCGCATCTATCAGATCGATCCCCAGCCACTGGGCCAGGGTGGCGTTCATGTATTCAACGGCACCGGTGGGCCCAGCGGAAAAGAACCCGGCCGGCGCTTCATCCAGATAGCCGATAATGTATTGCAGCTTTTCAAACGCCGTTTCCTGGGCCATGCGGGCATCGGTATTGTCCACAATGCGCCACATCGTGTGGGTCTGACGGCCCTCATGAACCACAGGCTCCACAAAGATCGAATGCCAGGAGGGTGTGTCCGCCCGCGCGCCGGGCGCGGCGCTGCCGGCCACCAGTTTGAAGTCCTCACGGCCCGCCTTGCCGTCCTTGCCGGCCTGGGCCAGGCGGTAGACCAGTTCGGACACTTCCGGATAGCCTGCATAGAGGTTCTCCACACCCACCATTCTGGCCCGTTCGGCGGATGAGCTCAAAGACACGTAACGGCCATTGGCAAACACCACCCGCCCGCGCAGATCCAGCACCACGGCCGGATCGCTGAGACCGTTCAGCACCCCTTCCAGAAACGCAATCTGGCGCGATTTGCGGCCCAGATGCACAATCCCGCCAATCCAGCCGATCAGCGCAAACAGGCCACAAAAGGCAAAAACGGCCGCCGCGCCCAGAAGCCAGACCGGCGCATCGCCCTTGAATCTGTAGGTCACCAGCCCGGCGGCACCGGCCAGAAGCACAGCCAGAATCACAGCCACGACCGGATTGCCGGTCTGGGCCGGTTCTGTGGCTTGGAACGCCGGCTGCACCGGCTGGCCTGCCAGGGTCTCAGTCGCTTCGTCTTTGCTCATAAAGATCCGCTATGGTCTGTCGCCTGCCGTCTTGGAATGGAGAAGATCGAATCAATCGCGACTATAGGCGAATTTCACTTCATGTTTGAAAAGAAGTGTGGGGATATCCGCAAGACACGCTTCGCGTTAAAGCCGCGCCCGGGATCGTCGACCCTTTGGGCTGATCTTGGGGGTCGCACCTTTACGCTGCCATAAAAAGTGCTAATTTGCCGCTAGGAGTGGATGGAGTGGGCCGAATCGCGTTGAGAGGCGTGTGCGGGCTGAAACATAAGCGGTGGGCGGCCGCTGGGCGGATATGAGCACAGACGACCTTGTTAAAATCATTGGCGCGATCGCCATTGTTTTGCTTTTCATTTTCATTGCGATTGCGATTTTCCGCCGGATTGGCGGGGAAGTGCGTGGCAAACGGGGCAGCCGGCTGGCGGTCACGGAGTTCCGCGAGCTCGATAAGCTGCGCCATCTGGTGCTGGTGCGGTGCGATAATGAGGAACACCTCTTGCTGATCGGGGGACCGCAGGATCTGGTCATCGAAAGCAATATCGGCCGCTATGAAGAATCCTATGCCGACGAGCCCGCCTCCACAGGCCGAATGCCGCCGCCGCAGCCGCGGGCAGAGCCGGTGGTGGCGGCCACATCGGAGCCCAAGCTGCCGCCGCCGGCCAACCAGGAGCAGTTTGAGGAGTTTTCCGACCTGCCCCCACCCCTGAAGGCACCGGGCCGGCGGTAATCGGCGCATTTGCGCGCCCCTCCATCACGCCCTCATCCCCGCGAAAGCGGGGAGCCAGAGACGCTGATATCCTGCTCTGCCGCTCCTGGGTCCCGGTTATTCTGCTGGCGCAATGTTCCGGGATGACGTGGGATACAGACTGTGGGCGATACGCAATTTGAGTCATAGCCGCTCACAACGCACACACCGCGATGCAAGAGTGCAACACACACTGCCAAATTTTGATCACACTTTCGCTCAGGTCTTGACGACAGAAGGGCAAATGGGGCCAATACCCCCATTCAGTTTATCTGTCGGGCAGGTCAATTGTTATCCGAACATTGATAAGGCAGATATATTTGATCGTTAGAGCGCAAGGGAAGTACGGACCATGCAATTTCGCACTTTAGCACTGGCAGCATTGGCGACCGCTGTTGCCGGTACCGCATATTCCGGAGCAGCAATCGCTGCCAAAAAATTCAACTTTTCAGCACAAAGCTGGAAACTCAACCGCAAGTTCGACCGCAAGGAAGTCGATTATTCCACCGACGAAAAGCCGGGGACGATCATCATCTCCACGCGGCGGAAGTTCCTGTGGTACATTAAAGGCAACGGCAAGGCGATCCGGTACGGCATCGGTGTCGGCCGCTGGGGCTTTAAGTGGAGCGGCACTGAGAAAATCACCCGCAAGGCAACCTGGCCCACATGGCGCCCTCCAAAAGAAATGCTGGAGCGCGAGCCTGATCTTCCGAAGGTGATGGCCGGTGGACCGGACAACCCGCTTGGCGCGCGCGCCCTTTATCTGGGCAACACTCTTTATCGCATTCACGGCACCGCACAGCCCTGGACCATCGGCACCGCGGTTTCCTCTGGCTGCATCCGGCTGACCAACGAGAACATCATTGATCTCTACAAACACGCTCAGGTCGGCGCGAAGGTGATCGTCGAGTAGACAGATTGCTCATCACGGTTTTGAAAGCCCGGCCCATGCGGCCGGGCTTTTTGTTTCACGCGCCCGGCCCAGCGGCCACCGCAGCCACATGGCGCGCAAAATCCGGGCTGGCCATCAGCGCCTTGCAGCGTTCAAACCGGCCCACCGAGTAGGCCCAGAAGTCATCGGCCGGATTGTCGTTGGCGTGCTGGATCAGGCCCCACAAGGTCCACAGCAGATCGCACATGGCCTTGTAGATGATGATCCGGCCGCGCTCATCGGCCCGCGGTTCGCCGCCGAAATAGGCTTGGATCATCTCTTCGTCCTGCTCGGGGCTGAAGCCGCCCTCCACGGAAAGATCGCCGAGGTCCCACATGGGATCGTTCATGCCGGAATACTCCCAGTCCACAATCCACATGCGCGCGCCGGTATCGAGGAAATTCTCGCACAAGGGATCGCAGTGACACGCCGCACTGGGGAGCGGATGGGCCTGGAGCGCCGCACGCACCGCTTCGGCCTCTCCCAGCACATCATGGTAGCCATCGGGCAGATCAACGGTTTTGCCGGAGAGAATGCCGAGATATTCATCAATCATGGAGAACAGCTCAAAGCGGAAATTGAACTTGGCCCCAGAGCTGTGCAGTTTCTTGAAGGCCTCAGCAGCCCGGCCCGGCGATCCGGTGCGCACGCCGAACGCCTCCGGCGTCATGGTGACCGCGCCGTCAATAAAGCGGGTGACCATAACGCCGCTCCCTGCATCGGCATAAATCACGTCCGGGCTCACACCGGCCTTGGCGGCCTCGCGCGCCGCCTGGGCTTCATCGGCCCGGTTGATGTACTCCTCCGTGCCCGCGCCAGGGAGCCTCAGACACCAGGCGGAGCTGCCGTCAGAGACCCGAAACACCAGGTTTGTCAGCCCACCCAGCCGGTCAATGCTCACCCCGTTCGCATCAAGTGCGCTGAGTGGCTCTATGCTGGCCAGGGCTTTCCGTGCCAGGTCTATTCCATCTTCTGCCATAGGTCCCTCTCCTCTCTTGTTGGTGCACTACTCCCTCAGCCGCGTCATTTCTGGATCATAGAGGCAACGCGGCGCCACGGTGGCCGGATACGTTCGTCCGAACGCCTCAATCTCGACTGTGGTGCCCTCGGCCACGTGAGCCGGCAGATGGGCAAAAGCGATGGAATGCGCTACACGGTAGCCAAACCCGGCGCTGGAGACCGCGCCCAAAATCTCGCCATCGCCGATCACCGGCTCGCTGCCGTGGAGCGGCACGAAACCCTCCAGCCTGAGCGTTGCAAGGCGGCTGCGCCGGTTTTGTCCCCTGATCGCCTGGAGCGCCTCACGGCCCGTGAAGTCTCCCTTCTCCAGCGCCACGCAAAAGCCGAGACCGGCCTCATAGGGGTTCACATCGGGGCCCACATCGCTGGACCAGTAAACATAGCCTTTCTCCAGCCGGCAGGCTTCCACGGCCCGGTAGCCGGCATTGGCAATGCCATGCGCGGTGCCCGCCTGCCAGAGGGTGTCATAGACGTGGCCGGCGAACTCAGCTGGAATATAGAGCTCCCAGCCGAGCTCGCCCACATACCCGATCCGCACCGCAAGCACCTCCGCCAGCCCCACCTCCAGCGTCTTGGCGGACAGGAAGGGCAGCGCTGCAGCGCTCACATCCTGATCGGTGACGGCGGCGAGGATATCCCTGGCCCGCGGTCCACACAGGTTCAGCGTTGCCCAGTTCCGGGTCACCTCGCGCATGGCAACGGAGCCATCCCGGGGCAGCTGGCGGGCAATCCAGTTGCTGTCGCGCACGCCAAAGCCGGAGCCGGTGATCACCAGGAACGTATCCGGCAGATGATGGATGATCGTGAGATCCGCCTCGATGCCGCCGGAGGCGTTGCAGAGCTGTGTGTAAACCGCGCGGCCCGGCACCTCCGGCACCTTGTTGGCGGCGATCTTCTCCAGCGCAGCGAACGCGCCCGGGCCGCTGACCTCGAACTTGGAGAAGGAGGATTGATCGATCAACGCCGCGCGCTCAGCAATGGCTTCACATTCAGCGCCAACCGCATTGAACCAATTGGGTTTTTCTTCAAAGCTCGGGCCGTCCTTGGCATCCGACCCGCGGGGCGCAAACCAGTTCGCCCGTTCCCAGCCGAACTTGGAGCCGTAAACCGCGCCTTGCGCTTTCAGCCGGTCAAAGAGCGGCGAACGGCGCAGCGCACGGCCCGCTTCGGCTTCCTCGCCGGGCCAGTGGATCTTGTAATAGGCCGCGTAGGCCTCAATGGCGCGCGCCTCCAAATAGCGCGACTGGCCGTGCACCGCCCCGAAGCGGCGCACATCAAAGGCCCAAAGGTCCATGCCCGGATCGTTGTGGACGATCCAGTTGGCCATGGCCTCCCCCGCCCCGCCGGAGGCCGCGATACCGGCCGTGAAGGCACATGCCACATAGAAATTATCCAGTTCAGGCACCAGCCCCATAATCGGCTCACCGTCGGCCGACACCGGGATCGGGCCATTGATCACCGTTTGAATGCCAATCTCATTGAGAACCGGCAGCCGCTCTGCAGCGGGCAGCGCGAAGAGCTCAAGGCGCTCCATATTGGCGGGAAAGAGCTCGCGGCCAAACTCCAGGGGCGGGCGGCCGCGCCAGCAGCCCTTGGTGCCCTCCTCCCAGCCGCCAATGGCAAAGGCACCGGTGTCCGGCTTCAGATAGAAATTATGGTCCGGATCGCGCAAGGTGGTGAGATCCGGCGAAAAGTCGAGCGCCTTTTCGGTGAGGAAATACTGATGCTCCACCACGCCGGCGGCGAGCTTGATCCCGGCCATCTCGCCCACCCGCTTGGCCCACAGGCCGGCACAGTTCACCAGCACATCGCAACCAATGGTCCCGTGATCGCTCACCACCCCTGTGATGCGGCGGTCTTCAACGATCAGGTCGGTGACCGTCACCCCTTCCTCGATCTTCACCCCGCCGGCCCGGGCGGCCTTGGCAAAGGCGTGGGTCAGCGCATAGGGATCGATATAGCCGTCGCCGGGAATAAAGGCGGCGCCCTCGATGCCGGAGGTGTCGATATAGTCAAAGAGCTGACGGGCTTCCGACGCCGACAGCGCCTCACACTCAACGCCGAAACTCTTGGCCTGGGTCATGGACCGGCGGATCTCGCTCCACCGGTCCGGGCTTGCCGCAAGGCGCAGCGAACCCACCTTCTTCCAATCGACGGCCGCGTCGGCTTCCGCGCCCAGCCGGTCGAACACGGCAACGGAGTTCTGCATCAGCCGGGTGAGATTGCGCTTGCCGCGCAGCTGGCCCACCAGGCCCGCAGCGTGCCAGGTGCAGCCGTTGGTGAGCTGGGACTTTTCCAGAACCAGCACATCGCGCTTGCCGGCCCGGGCCAAGTGGTAGGCTATGGAGGTGCCGATGGCGCCGCCGCCGATAATGATGATTTCTGCATGGCGGTCGCAGGCACTGGTCATGGGGCCGGCCTCACATCTTCACTTTGAGGTTGTCAGGGTCGTAAAGCGGCTTCAGGTGCACCTCCGCGGCCACGCGCTGCTGCGCCACCACCAGCTCATAAGAACCGGCCTTCACATATTCCTCGCTGACCCCCTCGCCCGCGCGCACATAGCCGTAGCCGATCGACTTGCCCACGGTATATCCATAGCCGCCGCTGGTGAGATAGCCCGCGAACTGCCCGTTTCTAAGGATGGTTTCCCGGCCCAGCAGCACCACGTCCGGATCCTCCACCGTGAAGCCGGCCAGCAGCTTCTTCGGCACCGTGTTGGCCGCTTTTTCCGCTGCGGCCCGGCCCATGAACGCAGCCTCGGATTTCAGCTTCACCGCCCAGCCAAGTCCGGCCTCAAAGGGCGTGTCATTGGGCGTGATGTCCGAGCTCCAGGCACGGTAGCCCTTCTCCAGGCGCAGTGCCTCAAGCGCCCGGTAGCCAACCGGCCGCACCCCGTGGGGGGCGCCTTTGTCCATCAGCACGTCAAACACATCTCCCGTGGCGTTGAGCGGCACATGCAGCTCCCAGCCCAGCTCGCCGCAATAGGTGATGCGCAGCGCGCGCACCAGATGGCCGGCAATGGTGATCTCGCGCACATGGGCGAACGGGAAGGCTTCGCCAGAGCAATCATCGTCAGTGACCGCCTGCAAGACCTGGCGCGCCTTCGGGCCCATGAGAGACAGGGTGCCATAGTCCTCGGTCACGTCTTTCAGCGTGGCCGCCATGCCGTCCGGCACATGGTCCTTGATCCAGGCGCTATCATGCACCCTGAAGCCTGTGCCGGTGACGATATAGAAAAGGTCTTCGGCCAGGCGCGCCACGGTGAGATCGCATTCGATGCCGCCGCGCGAGTTCAAGAGCTGCGTATAGGTGAGCCGGCCCACGGGTCTTGCCACCTTGTTGGCGCAGATCCATTCCAGCGCATCGGCCGCATCGGGCCCCGATACCTCGAACTTGGCGAACGAGGACTGATCGAAAACACCGGCCGCCTCGCGCACCGCCCGGTGCTCCTCGCCCACGGCGGCAAACCAGTTTTGCCGGCCCATGGAGTAGACATCTTCAACCGGCTCGCCCTCCGGCGCAAACCAGTTGGGCCGCTCCCAGCCCAGTTTGGAGCCGAAAACCGCCCTATACCCCTTCAGGCGCTCATAGAGCGGGGAGACGATGTAGGGCCGTCCGCTCTCATGCTCCTCGTGGGGAAAGCCGATGGTGTAGTGCTTGCCATAAGCCTCCAGCGTGCGCTCGCAGACCCAGTCGCGGTCCCGGTGCAGGCTGGAGAAGCGGCGGATGTCCACGCCCCACAGGTCCATAGGTGCCTCATCGTCCACCACCCATTGGGCCAGTACCCAGCCGGCCCCGCCGCCCGCGGCGATGCCATAGGCGTTAAAGCCCGCCCCCACATACATGTTGGCGCATTCCGGCGCGCTGCCGAGGATGAAGTTGCCGTCCGGCGTGAAGCTCTCCGGCCCGTTGATCATCTGTTTGACGCCGGTGTCGGCCAGGACCGGTATGCGGGCGACGGCCTGTTCCAGGTGCTGTTCGAAATGGTCCCAGTCATCCTCAAACAGCTGGAACTCAAAATCGTCCGGCACATCGCCCCTGGTCCACTCCAGGGGATTCTGCTCATAGCCGCCCATGGCGAGACCGCCCACTTCCTCCTTAAAGTAGGTGAAGCGGTCCGGATCGCGCACCGTGGGGGCATCGGCACTGAGGCCCTCAATGGTCTCGGTGATGATGTACTGGTGCTTGACCGGCTGCAGGGGCACGGTGATGCCGGCCATGGCGCCCACCTGGCGGGCCCATTGGCCGCAGCAGTTCACCACCTTGTCGCAAGCGATCTTGCCTTGGTTGGTGAGCACGGCAGTAATGGTCCCCTCGGCCATTTCAAAGCCGGTGACGCGCACGCCCTCCTCCAGCCGGGCGCCGTGCATGCGCGCGCCCTTGGCAAGCGACTGGGTGATGTCTGAGGGGCTCGCCTGGCCATCCGTGGGCAGCCAGCTGGCGCCCACCATGTCGCTCACATCCATGAGCGGCCACATGGCCTTCACCTCAGACGGCGAGATCAGCTCCATCTCCATGCCGAAGCTCTGGGCCGTGGTGGCGAGGCGCTTATACTCCGTCCAGCGGTCTTCATTGCAGGCAAGGCGCAGGCAGCCGGTCATCTTCCAACCGGTCTCCAGGCCGGTCTCCTCGGCCAGCTGTTTGTAGAGATCGACGGAATATTTCAGAACCTGGGTGATGGAGGCCGAGGAGCGCAACTGTCCCACGAGCCCCGCCGCATGCCAAGTGGACCCGCCGGTGAGTTTGCCCTGCTCCAAGAGCAGCACATCGGCCTTATGGTCACGGGCCAAATGGTAGGCAGTGGAGCAGCCAATAATGCCACCCCCGATCACCACAATCTCAGCGCGCTCTGGAAGCGTCATCGGCTAGCTCCTCCCGTAGGTTGCGCGGTAAGCGTCCACGGCGGCCTCAAGCAGGGCGAGATTGTCTTCAGTGTATTCCTCATAATCCACCCCCGGGGCGTTGAGATAAAGCTCAGAGACCATGGACCACATGGCCTCGCGCAGCAGCGATGCGCACTGCATGGCCTGATGGCTCTGGAGCACCGCCGCATCAGGCTTGGCGCCGAAATAGGCAGTGAGCAGCTCATCGGCCTGGGCGCCATCGAACTCCGCATTGGAGGCGATGCCCGCCAGATCGAACATGGCCGTGGAGAAGCCCGCATACTCAAAATCGATAATCCAGAGCTTGTCTCCATCATCCATGAAATTGGCCGGCAGGAAGTCGTGATGGCCAAAGCAAATTGGCAGCGGGACCTGGGCCGCCTCCATCTCCTCGGCCAGGGTCAGGTAAGCGGGGAGCTGGTCGGTCTTCCGGCTGCCGCCTTCCTTCAACGTGTGGGCATAATCGCGGATCACATGGAACACCCAAAAGATGAAACCCGGCCCGCTCACGTGGTGGGCCATGGTGTTGTGAAAGCGCGCCACCGTCTGCGCAATGCGGCCGATATTGGCTTTCACATCGTCGGCGCCGTAAGTTTTCGCCTCAATGAACCTGGAGATCATGATGCCCGGCTCCGCATAGACCAGCTCCGGCGCAAAGCCTGCCGCATGCGCCGCCCGGGTGGTCATGATCTCGCGCTCTCGGGAGACGTGGTGGAAGGGAAAATCGGTGCCAAAGCGGCAGACGAACTTCTCTCCGCCTTGCGTCACCGTATAGCTCTCATTGGAAAGCCCGCCCTTTAGCGGCTCCCACGTGATGGCTGACGTCCAAAAGGGAACAGCTTTAATACGTTTTCCAACATCTGGCATGGGTTCTTATCTCTCCCCTCTTATCTCTTCAGTCCAAGGCGCGCGCGCATCCGCGCTGCGCCTGCAGATATCAACCGGTCTGCGATAATTGCGATAAAGGCCACCGACAGCCCCGCCACGATGCCCCGGCCGGTGTCGGCCTTGGTGAGCGCGATATAGACCTCCTGGCCGAGATCGCGGGTGCCCACCAAGGCGGTGATCACCAGCATGGAGAGCGCCAGCATGATGGTCTGGTTGAGCCCCAGCATGATCTCCGGCAGGGCAAGCTTCAGCTTGATCTTGGTGAGCAGCTGGAAGGGCGTGCAGCCCGCGGCCGTGCCCGCCTCCACCAGATGCGGGTCCACCTGGCGCAGGCCATGGGCCGTGTAGCGGATGGCCGGCGCCACCGCATAGGCCACCACGGCGATTGTGGCGGTGAAATCCCCCACCCGGAACAGCATCACGGCCGGCATGAGATAGACGAACGAGGGCAAGGTCTGCAGGGTGTCGATCACCACCTCCACCCAGCGCCAGAGCCTGGCCCGCTCTGCCGTGAGCACCGCAATGGGCACGCCGATCAGGCAGGCCAGCACAACGGAGATGCCGCACAGATAAACCGTCACCATGGCCTTTGGCCACTGGCCGGTGATGGCGATCAGAAACGCCAGAAGCGACACCAAGACGCCAAGCCGCCAGCCGCCGAGAGCCGTGCCCAAAAGGCCCAGCAGCACGGTAACCCCAAGCCACGGCAATCCCAGAAGGAAGCGCTTAAAGGGGATCATCACATTGAGCAGAAGGGCGTTCTTCACAGCCTCAAGCTCATCGAAGAAGTTGATGTTGATCCACTTCACCACCTCCGACCAGAACGTGCCGGTGGAGACCTGAAGGGCCTCCGGATAGGTCTGAACGCCCGGTATGAGCAACCCAATCACGCCGGTCGCCAGCACCAGGGCGATGCTGGCCACCGTATAGGGATTGCGCTGAACAAAGCCGCCCTCGGCCCCACTTTCCTGCCGGTGAGCCCGCGAGCGGGTGGCCAGCGCCTGGGAGAGCCGGTCGAGCGCAATGGCCAGTGCCACAATGGCAAGCCCGGCCTCAATGCCCCGGCCGATATCCAGCCGGCGCAGCGCGGTCAGCACTTCATACCCCAGGCCCCCTGCCCCGATCATGGAGGCGATGATCACCATGTTCAGCGCCAGCATGATCACCTGGTTGACCCCCACCATCAGCCCTTGCATGGCTGACGGCACCAGCACCCGCCAGGTCATCTGCGTCCGCGTGCACCCCACCATGCGGCCCAGATCGTGGATCTCATCAGGCACCCCGCGCAGCGCCAGCATGGCAATCCGCGTCATGGGCGGCAAAGCGTAGATGATGGTGGCCACCACGGCCGCGGTGGGCCCGAAGCCGAAGAGGAAGAGGATCGGCACCAGATAGGCAAACACCGGCACAGTCTGCATCAGATCCAGAATGGGCTTGAGAACCATCGCGAACCATTTCCAGCGATAGCCCGCAATGCCCGCCACGAGGCCGCCGGCGATCCCCAATGGCACGGCGATGAGGATGGACGCCAGAGTGACCATGGCGTTGTTCCACTGGCCGAACAGCGCCAGGAACCCAAAACACGCCCCCACCAGCACCGCGAGCCGCCGTCCGCCTGCGAAATAGCCGATCATGGCAAAGATCGCGATCACCGCAATCCAGGAGACGGGCGGCAGGATCTGCACCGCGTCAGAGCCCTGACCTTGCAGGAAGCCGGTCGACAAGAGGCTGAGCGCGATCTTGTAGGGGAACTCGATCACCGCCGCGATGGCGCGCGTGAGCTCGGTGAAGGTGAACAGACCGAAGCTCGCCTCCTCCACCAGCCATTTCATGAAGCTTGAGATCCAGCGCTTAAACGGGATCTGCATGTCCCGCGGCACCGAGAAGGCCCAGCGCGCCGCGGGCTTGCCATAGAGCCAGAAGAGGATGAAGACCACCAGGGCCGCAAGCCATATCCCGTGCCATGCGGTGAACGACCAGCCCTTGCGGCGCGGCGTCTCGCCTGGTGTGAGATATGTCTCCGGCACGCTCATGCGCCTCTAGGCCTGCATCATGATGGCCACCACATCATCCCTGGCAACGCACCCCACGATCTCGCCCTTATCATCGAGCACCCGAAAAAGCTTCTTGGCGTTCTCAATGAGCGGGGCCACATCGGCCACCGCCTCAGAGGCGCGCACGGTGCCGCCATAGCCCTGCCGCGGCGTTTTTGCCGGCAAGGGTTTCATGATGGTGCGCACCTTGACCACCTTGGCCTTGGTCACATTGTGGGTGAACTCGGCCACATAGTCGTCCGCCGGGTTCAGCACCAGTTCCTCAGGGGTTCCGGTCTGCACCACCTTGCCGTCCTTCATGATGGCAATGCGGTCGGCCAGGCGGATGGCTTCGTCGAAATCATGGGTGATGAAGACGATGGTCTTCTTCAAGACGTTTTGCAGGCGCATGAACTCATCCTGCATCTCGCGCCGGATCAGCGGATCAAGCGCGGAAAACGGCTCGTCCAGAAACCAGATCTCCGGCTCCACCGATAAGGACCGGGCGATGCCCACACGCTGCTGCTGGCCGCCGGAGAGCTCGTTGGGGAAGAACTCCTCGCGCCCCTCAAGCCCCACCAGCTCGATCATCTTGCGGGCCCGGGTCTCGCGCGTGGAGCGGTCCACCCCCTGAATTTCCAGGGGGAAGGCCACATTGCCCAAGACGGTCAGGTGGGGCAGCAGGGCAAAGTGCTGGAACACCATGCCCATCTGGTGCCGGCGGATCTCGATCATCCGCGCTTCGCTGGCGTTCAGAAGGTTCTCGCCGTTGAAGAGGATCTCGCCGGACGTGGGCTCGATCAGCCGCGACAGGCAGCGCACCAGAGTGGATTTGCCGGAGCCCGACAGACCCATGATGACGAAGATCTCGCCTTCCATAACGTTCAGATTGACATCGCGCACCGCTCCCACAAGCTGCAGGCGCTCAAGACCCTCATCATCCAGGCTGCCACCGGCGGCTTTGAGCGCGTCAGAGGCGCCGTTGCCGAACAGCTTCCAGACGGAGCGGCATTGGAGTTTAGCGGTTGGGGATGGGGCCATGTGGGTTTTTAAGGACGTTTCCTAAGCTTTACCGTCATCCCGGAATTTTGCGCCAGCAAAATATCCGGGACCCAGAAACCGCAGGTCCCGGCGGACCGCCGCCCCTAGGCCCCCGCTTTCGCGGGGATGACGGAGGGAGGTCCCCCGTTCGCACAGGGGACGGGAGGGAGGGTCAGGGAGCCTCCGTTACTTGATCCACGCCTTCCAGCGGTCTTCGTTCTTGGCGACCCAGTCGGCCACCACGTCTTCCAGCTTCATCTTGTCCAGATCCACCTTCACGATGAGCTGGCTCATTTCATCGTTCTTGATGGTGAAGTTGCGCACGGCCTTATAAGCCCCCGGCCACTTCTGCTCGCCATCCTTCCAGCCCACTTTCTTGATCCAGCCGAAGGGCTTGCCGCAGTCGTAGGCCATGTCCTTGTTAGACCCCCATGACGGGTCTTTGTAACAAGCATCTGTATATTCGGGGAATTCCACCCACTCGCCTTCAAACTTGGCAACCGCCCAATGAGGTGCGTAGACCCAGAGCATGATGGGCGCTTTGCGCTGATAGGCCGATTCCAGTTCGGCAAAGAGCGCCGCATCCGTGCCCGCATGGATCACCTCAAACGGCAGGTCCAACGCTTCTACGCGTTCATCATCATAGCCGCCCCAGGTCACCGGCCCGCCCAGGTAACGGCCCTTGGGTGCAGTTTCGGGGATGGAGAAGGCTTCGGCACACTTTTCGTCCTTAAGGGCTTCCCAGTTGGGCAGGCCTGGGCACTTTTCCTTCATGTAGAGCGGGTACCACCACTCTTCCTTGGCATCCATGCCGGTTTCGCCCAGATCCACCGTCTTTCCGGTTTTGAGCGAGGCTTCCATGGCGTCTTTGCCTGTGGTTTCCCACATTTCCATGGCGATGTGCAGATCGCCCGACTGGAGCCCAGCAAACTGGGCGATATAGTCGGCCTGCACGTATTCCACGTTATAGCCGGCTTTCTTCAGCACCTCGCCCATGATCCGGGTGGTGATGAGCTGGCCCGTCCAGTCGTGCAGAGTCAATTTGATCGGGTCTTTGGATTCCACGTCCGCCGCCGCACCGAGCGGCGCCAGCGCCACGCCGGCCAACGCCGTGGCCGCGACGAGCATGGTGCGAATTGATGAAGTCTTGAACATGAGTGACATCCTCCAGGTGTTGGGCGTCTTGAAATCGACCGGTTACCCCGCATGCGCCCACGGTTGAAATGTGCCTGGGGGCCGGTGAGTGAGTCAAGTGGAGTTGTGGTATTTATGTGAGATATTGACCGTATTTGTTGTTTTATGGCCAAATCTGTTGGCATTTATTGCTATTTGCCCTAGAATCGGGGCCATGATGCCGAGATCAGACACCAATCTCACAGGGCGGCAACAGCAGATTGTTGAGACGGCCCGCACCGCCGGCACCATTCGCATTGGCGAATTGGCGCGCACCATGGGCGTGTCTTTGGAGACCATCCGCCGCGACATCCGTCCATTGGTGGAGACGGGCAGTCTGATCAAGCATCATGGCGCGGTGAGCCCGCCCCATTTTGGCGCCGAGGCCCCGTTCGACCGGCGCATGCGCGAGAACGCCTCAGAAAAGCTCGCCATTGCCCGCCATGTGGCCGCCATGATCTCAGATGGCGACAGCGTGATGCTGGACACCGGCACCACCACCTCCATTCTGGCGCGCGAGCTATTGTCCAAGACCGGGCTGACCATCGTCACCAACTCGTCCGACATTGCCCGCACTCTGGCGATTGTGAACGGCAACACGGTCTATATGGCCGGCGGCGAGTTGCACGGCGACAACGGGGCCGCGTTCGGGCGCTCGGCGATTGATTTTGTCCGCAATTTCTCCGTGCGCTACGCCATCATCTCCATTGCGGCGGTGAGCGCGGAGACCGGCCTGATGGACCATCAGCTGGCCGAGGCGGAGTTTGCGCGCACGGTGCTGGAGTGTGGCCAGAAGCGCATTGTGATCACCGATCACACCAAGTTTTCGCGCACGGCCCTGGTGAAGGCCTGCGACTTTGGCGAGTTTGATCTGCTGATCACGGACCGCGAGCCCCCGCAAGCGATCTTGAGCGCCCTGTCTGAGGCGTCGACGGAGTTTGTGGCTGTGGGCTGACAGCACGAAAAAAGGGCCCGTCTGAGAGCCCTTTTGTTGCATCATATCGCCATATGGCCGAAACAGCGTGACGCTGTCAAGCGAAAAATGCAATTATGCGAGGATTTTTTTCATTTTTCTCGTTAAAACAATCCCTTACAGGCAACTCCAGCAGACAGGCAAAGCGCCACCTTTAGAGGGAGTTTTTGAGTTTTGTACATGCTGCCCACCCCGCGCCCTTGCGAACGCGAGGGCCCATAGCTCACACCGATCCCTTGGCTCAGAAGGTCCTCGCTTTCGCAAGGACGCGGCAACAGCACCCCCGTCCCCACCGTCTTCCCCGCGAACGCGGGGACCCAGGGGCAGCGGAACTCAGAACAAGCAGCTCGAGGTCCCGGATATTTTGC